>JAUNJI010000028.1 GCA_030533295.1 Eubacteriales bacterium | reverse complement strand
ACTCCTTTTATTTGGGCACAGGCCAGCCGATCAGATGTGGCAGCCTGCGGCCTCCAACTCGCGCCGGATCAGCGCGGTGTGCTCCTCGCTCGGCTCGACCAGCGGCAGACGCAGCGGACCGACCTGCCAGCCCAGCAGCTCCATCGCCTTTTTGACCGGGATCGGGTTGACCTCGCAGAACAGCGCTTCGATCAGCGAATGCAGCCCGAGCTGCAACGCTGCGGCCTCGGGATAGCGGCCTTCCAGACAGAGCTGGGTCAGGTCGTGGGTCTGCTGCGGCGCTACGTTGGACAGCACCGAGATCACGCCCTTACCGCCCAGCGCCATCAGCGGCACGATCTGGTCGTCGTTGCCCGACCAGACGTTGAGCGCATCGCCGCACTTGGCGCGGACAGAGGCCAGCAGGCTGAAATCGCCCGAGGCCGCCTTGAGGCCGTTGATGTTGGGGTGCTGGGAAAGCGCGTACAGCGTGTCGGCCGTAAAGCACAGGCCAGTGCGGCTGGGCACGTTGTACAGGATGATCGGCAGATCGCAGCTGTCGGCGATCGCGTTGTAATGCGCGATCAGGCCGCGCTGAGAGGTCTTGTTGTAGTACGGCGTGACGGACAGGCCGCCGTCCGCGCCACATTCCTTGGCGAAGCGGGTCAGCTCGATCGCGTAAGCGGTGTCGTTCGAGCCCACGCCCGCGATGACCGGCACGCGGTGATCGACATATTCGCAGCACCAAGCGACGACCGCGCGGTGCTCGGTATCGTGCAGGGTAGAAGCCTCACCGGTCGTGCCGCAGACGATGATCGCGTCTGTCCCATGTGCGATCTGGTGATCGATGATGCGGCCGAACGCCGCATAATCGACCGAGCCATCCGCGTGGAAGGGCGTGATGATCGCGACGCCCGCACCGGTGAAGATAGGATCCTTGCTCATATTCGTGATAACCTCCTCAGTGGTCCATATAGCCTTGCGCACACAGCAGCTCGGCCATCAGCACCGCGCCGCCCGCAGCGCCGCGCAGCGTGTTGTGCGACAGGCTGACGAATTTGTAGTCATACAGGGCATCCTCGCGCAGACGGCCGATGGATACGCCCATGCCGCCCTCCAGATCGCGGTCGAGCCGGGTCTGCGGGCGATCGGGCTCGTCGAAATAGGTCAAAAACTGCGCGGGAGCAGAGGGGAGCGCGAGCTCCTGCGCGCGGCCCTTATAGCTGCGCCAGCGCGCGATCATCTCCTCCTTGGTCGGCTTGTGCTTGAACTTGACGAAGGCCGCGGCCATATGGCCGTCAGACGCGGGCACGCGCAGACACTGCGCGGTGATGACCGGGCTGGTCGCCGGTTCGATATGGTCGCCCTCGATGTGTCCCCAGACCTTCATCGGCTCCTTTTCGCTCTTTTCTTCCTCGCCGCCGATGTAGGGGATGACGTTATCTACCATCTCCGGCCAGCTCTCGAAGGTCTTGCCCGCGCCCGAGATCGCCTGATAGGTGCAGACGGCCACCTCGGTCGGCTCGAAGTCCATCAGGGCGGACAGCGCCGGCACATAGGACTGGATCGAGCAGTTGGACTTGACCGCGATGAAGCCGCGCTTGGTGCCCAGACGCGCCCGCTGCGCGGGGATGATCGCGGCGTGATCGGCGTTGATCTCCGGGATGATCATGGGCACATCGGGCGTCATGCGGTGCGCCGAGTTGTTCGAGCAGACCGGACATTCGAGCTTGGCGTACCGCTCCTCGAGTGCACGGATTTCCTCCTTTTTCATGTCCACCGCGCAGAAGATGAAATCGACCTTGGCGGCGATCTCCTCTGCGTCCGCAGACGCATCATACATGACCATATCACGGTATTCGTCCGGCATGGGGGCGGTCATCTTCCACCGACCCTCGCACGCCTCGGCGTAGGTCTTGCCGCGGTTGCGGGCCGAGGCGGCCAGCGCGACCACCTCGAACCACGGGTGCTCTGCCAGCAGTAGAGAAAAGCGCTGACCGACCATGCCCGTCGCGCCGACGATACCGACCTTGTAATGCTTCATCTTTATCATATCCTTCCAGTAAGGTGTGATGACAGGGGAAAAGCGCAGATCCGCGCCGGTGCACGCGATCGACCCGGGCGGCAGAACGAAAAAAACCGGTTGAAAAACCGGCATCATCTATACTATAATAGAAAGAGCGGACTGACCGCAGCCTTCTAACACAGGATAGCGCTCCACCGGCATCGCTGCTGATGACAGACGCAGGGATATTGTCCGGCAGCGTCCAGCGAGCCTTGCCGCAGCAAGGACTGGCTTCGGCGGAAGTCCCTTTCTCGCCTGCATCGCGGGTCTGCGGACCCTATCAAACGGTACTGATGAAAACCGCGCCTCTATCTGGATCTGTACTTTCGTTCTTATTGTAAGATAAGGTCATATGTTTGTCAATAGAAGGCAAGAAAATTAACAGGAGTTGATGAAATGAAAAAACGAACGTCCTTGCTGTGCTGCGTGGCGGCGCTGATCGCTTGTATGTGCATCGTGCCGGCCGCCGCGCTGGAAACAGATGTGACCTTGCGCGTGGGGCTGACGGCGGGCGGCGCCAACACCTTCACCGAGCCCAAGCTGGAGAACGTGGCCGGTGAGCCGACCGGGTACACGGTCGGCCGGATCGACGGCACGACCTTCGTCGGCAGCACGCCGCTCGCGGCCTCGCAGCTGACCATCCGGCTGGTGGACGATGCCTTTCAGGTGAGCGATACGGCCTCGGGCAAGGTGCTGTACACCACGGACGCAGGCGCTGACCACCTTGCGATCCGCCCGAACAGTGCGCTGACTTGGTTCAAGGGCTATCAGTGGCCGGGCGATTTCATGTATCGCCGCGCCTCCGGCGGATCGATCACAGTCATAAACTATGTCGCGATCGAGGATTATGTGAAGGGCGTGCTGCCCTATGAGATCGATCCGGATTGGCCGATCGAGGCGCAAAAGGCGCAGGCGGTCTGCGCGCGCTCGTTCGCATTGGGCACCCATAAGCACACCGACCGCGGCTATGACCTGTGCAACACCACCAACTGTCAGGTCTATCTGGGCGCGAACAAGGCGACCGCGACCTCGGACGCTGCGGTGGACGCGACGCGCGGCCAGTATCTGGTCTATGAGGGCGAGCCGGTCATCGGATATTTCTTTTCTTCGGACGGCGGCGCGACTGAGGACGCGGTCAACGTCTGGGGCGGCGACTATCCCTATCTCAAGGGCAAGATCGACCCCTATGAGACGCACAACGTCCCGTGGAGCGTGACGCTGAGCGCCGAGCAGATCCGGCAAAAGCTGCAAAGCGCGGGCTATACGATCGGGCCGGTCGCCGATGTGCGCGCGACCGACAACGTCGGTCAGGTGACGATAACGGACACGGCGGGCAACACGGTCACGCTCGAGCGGAGCAAGGTGCGCACGGTGTTCGGCCTCAAGAGCATCCGCTACACGATCACCCCGAACGGGGCGAGCACGGTGGCCGCGCGGCCGCAGCGCACCAGCCTGCGGGTCGTGCCGTCCACCCACAAGGTCAAGGTCGATGGCGAGCACGTCGCGCCGCAGGGCTATAACGTCGAGGGCAACAACTATTACAAGCTGCGCGACATCGCGTACATCCTGAACGGCACCAAGGAGCAGTTCGGCGTCGCGTGGGACGGGGCAGGCCGCCGCATCCTGCTGGCCGCCGGACAGGCCTACCGGCCGGTCGGCGGGGAGATGCGCTCGACCGACGAGGTCGCGGTCAAAAGCTGCGTGCCGTCTACCGTGTCGATCGAGCTGGATGGCGCGCCGATCGCCCTGACCGGCTACAATATCAACGGCAATAACTACTACAAGATCCGCGATGTGGGCAAGGCGCTGGGCTTCACGGTCGATTATAAGGACGCGACCGTGCTGTTGCAGACGAAGCCGGATGCGGAGGTCGCGCCGATCCGGCCGTCTGTCGATCCCGAGGGCGGCACGACTACGCCGTCCATCGATCCCGAGGAGGGCGCGACGCCGCCCACTGCCCCCGAGAGCAGCACGCCGCCGGCGCAGCCCGAGGTGACGAACGCCGTCAGCTACACCTTCAAGGGCGCGGGCTGGGGGCACAGCGTCGGCATGAGCCAATGGGGCGCGTGCGCGATGGCCGAGCAGGGCTATGACTACAAGGAGATCTTGCGATTTTACTTCACCGGCATCTCGGTCGCCGGGTGAGGAACGGACAGTAAAGGAGGAAACGGCATGGGCGCTCCCGTGGGCGTCCATGCCTTTGTGATGAAAAAAAGTGATTTTTATTTTGACCTGCCCGCCGAGCTGATCGCCCAGCATCCGCTGGAGCAGCGGGATGCCTCGCGCTTGCTGGTGCTCGACCGCGCGGATGGCTCGGTGACGCACCGGCACTTCCGCGACCTGCTGGAATATGTCCAGCCGGGCGACTGCATGGTGTTCAACGATTCCCGCGTGATCCCGGCGCGGCTGATGGGGCACGCGGTCGGCAAGACCACGCCGATCGAGGTGCTGCTGCTGACCGACAGGGGGGACGGCCTGTGGGAATGTCTGACGCGGCCGGGGCGCAAGACGCGCGAGGGCGTGGAGCTGACCTTTGGCGACGGTCTGCTGACCGCCACGGTCGAGTCCGTCCAGCCGGACGGCAACCGTCTGATCCGGTTCCACTACGACGGCATCTTCCTCGAGATCTTAGATAAACTGGGCACGATGCCGCTGCCGCCGTATATCAAGGCCAAGCTGGACGACCCCGAGCGCTACCAGACGGTGTACTCCAAGACCCCGGGCTCGGCCGCCGCACCGACCGCCGGGCTGCATTTCACCAAGGAGCTGCTCGCGGCGCTCGAGCGAAAGGGCGTGCAGCTCGCGTTCGTCACGCTGCACGTCGGTCTGGGGACGTTCCGCCCGGTCAAAGAGGAGGAGATCACCGACCATGTGATGCACGCCGAGTATTACGTGATGGACGAGCAGACCGCAGCCATCATCGAGCGCACGCGCCAAGCCGGCGGCAAGGTGTGGGCGGTCGGCACGACCGCCAGCCGCACGCTGGAGACCATCGCGGATGACGAAGGTCACGTGCGCGCGCAGTCCGGCTGGACGGATATTTTCCTCTATCCGGGCTACCGCTTCAAGGTGGTCGATCATCTGGTGACCAATTTCCACCTGCCGGAGAGCACGCTGATGATGCTGATCTCGGCGTTCGCCACCCGCGAGATGGTGATGGAGGCCTATCGGCAGGCGGTCGAGCAGCGCTACCGCTTCTTTTCCTTTGGCGACAGTATGCTGCTGCTGTGAGACCGCACACGACACAGAAAAGCGAGGAGAGCATGGAGATAGCAACTTTTGACCTGATAAAGACCGAAGGCCGCGCCCGGCGCGGTGCGTTCTGCACGGCGCACGGTACGGTGCAGACGCCGGTGTTCCAGAACGTCGGCACGGCGGGCGCGATCAAGGGCGCGGTGGATGCCTTCGACCTGAAGGCGCTGGGCTGCCAGATCGAGCTGTCCAATACCTACCATCTGCACGTGCGGCCGGGCGATCAGATCGTCAAGGCGATGGGCGGCCTGCACCGATTCATGCGGTGGGACGGGCCGATGCTGACCGATTCGGGCGGCTTTCAGGTGTTTTCGCTGGCCACCCTGCGCAAGATCCGCGAGGAGGGCGTGACCTTCCACTCACACGTGGACGGGCGCAAGATCTTCATGGGGCCGGAGGAGAGCATGAGGATCCAGTCGAATCTGGGCTCGGACATCGCGATGGCCTTCGACGAGTGCATCGAGAACCCCGCGCCGCGCGATTACGTCCAAGCCTCGATCGACCGCACGACGCGCTGGCTGGTGCGCTGCAAGGACGAGCTGGCGCGGCTCAACAGCCTGCCGGATACGGTCAACCCGCACCAGATGCTGTTCGGGATCAACCAAGGGGGCACGTATGACGACCTGCGCATCGCACATATGCAGCAGATCGCCGCGCTCGACCTGCCGGGCTATGCGATCGGCGGGCTGGCCGTCGGCGAGAGCACCGAGATGATGTATCACATCTTGGACGTGGTGCTGCCGCACGCGCCGGTGCACAAGCCGCGCTATCTGATGGGCGTGGGCACGCCGTCCAACATCATCGAGGGCGTGGCGCGCGGCGTGGACTTCTTCGATTGCGTCATGCCCACGCGCAACGCGCGGCACGGCCATCTGTTCACGCATGATGGCATCATGAACATCATGAATGCCAAGTACCAGACGGACGACCGCCCGATCGAGGAGGGGTGCCAGTGCCCGACCTGCCAGCGGTTCAGCCGCGCATATCTGCGCCACCTGCTCAAGAGCGGGGAGATGCTGTCCCAACGCCTGCTGGTCATGCACAATCTGTGGTTCTACAATCATCTGATGCAGGAAATCCGCGACGCGCTGGATAACGGCACCTTCGCGGCCTACCGCGCGACGTACAGCGAGCGGATGAGCCGCCGCATCTGATCGGGCACACGCCGGGCGTTCATATCGCGCCGCTGCGCGGCATACCCTATATGGAAATGGGGTCATGCTGTGCGGATCAGAAAAAAGACCATCCTATATGCGGCGGGCGTGCTGGCCTGCGGCGATCTGGCCTTGCAGGCGCTCGGCTTTTTGTATCGGGTGCTGCTCAGCCGCTATGCGGGCGCCGAGGGACTGGGCGTGTACCGGCTGGTCCATTCGGCCTATCTGGTGCTCAACGCGGGCTGTCTGTCCGGCGTGACCATGGCGTGCTCGCGCCTGAGCGCGGCCTGCGAGGCGCGGGGCGAGCAGCAGCGCATCGGCGGGGTCGTGCGGCTGGCGTTCTCGGTGTTCTTCACGCTGTGCGTGGCCTGCACGGCGGCGGTGCTGCTGTTCGGCGAGTCGATCGCACGCGGGCTGCTGGGCGATATGCGCTGTGCGCGGGCGTTCCCGTTCGTGCTGCTGTGTCTGGCGCTGACCGGCGTGGAGAACATCTTCAAATCGCTGTTCATCGGGCTGGAAAAGATGCACTACACCGCTTGCTCCGAGGTGGGCGAGCAGCTGATCCGCATCCTGTCCGTCGGGCTGCTGCTGCGGCAGTATCACGGCACGGACTATGGCGTGGTCGCGATGCGGATCTTCGCGGGCATGGTGATCAGCGAGGTGTTCAGTGCGCTGCTGCTCACGCGGCTGTTCGGGCGCAGCCAGATGCGGGGCGCGCTGGGCGCACCGGCTGACCGTTCGCTCCGCCGTCAGTTCTTGCAGATCGCGCTGCCGCTGTCGGTCTCGGCGCTGGCGAGCAACGCGATCAGCTCGGCGGGGTCGGTGCTGCTGCCGCAGCGGCTGATGGTGGCCGGGCTGACCTATGAGCAGGCGTTATCCGCGCTCGGCGTGGTCTCGGGCATGGCGACACCGCTGCTCCTGCTGCCGATCGCGCTGGTCAGCGCGGTCTGCACGGCGCTGCTGCCCGCCGTGACCGCTGCGCAGGCGATGGGCGACCAACGGCGCGTGCAGGCGCTCACCGGCCGCGCGATCGCGACCGTCGGGCTGATCGCCATACCGGCGACGGCCGTGCTGATCCCGCTGGCGCCCTATCTGAGCGAGCTGTGCTTCGGCCAGCCGCTGACACCGGGCTATGTGACGCTGTTGGGCGCGGCGGCGGTCGCCAGCTACTATCAAATGGCGGCGGGCAGTCTGCTCAATGCGCTGGGGTTGCAACGCTGGAGCGTCGCGACGGCCGTCGCCGCCGAGCTGGCGCAGCTCGTGCTGCTATATCGCTGGTGTGCGCGGCCGACCATGGGGATCTACGGCTATCTGCTCGCGATGCTGCTGACCGGCGCGGCGGCGTTCGCCGTCGATCTGCAGATCTTGCGCCGCCGGACGGGGGTCGCGCTCCGGCCACTGCGCCGGTTCGGCGTGCCGCTGCTCAGTGGCGCTGCGCTGTTCGGCTGGACGCGGGTGTTTTTCCGCCTGTTCCGGCAGATACTGCCGGGCGGCCACGCCGCGCTGTGCTGCACGGTCGCGGGCGCGGGGCTGCTGTATGTGCTGGTGCTGCGGCTGCTGGGCATCCGGCTGCTGCGCTATCTGTCTCACCGGATCGAGCGCCCCGCCATACCGCATCTGTGCCTCTGACGGCCGCTGCGAAAGACGAAAACGATCAAACGCCCTCTGCCGATCGGCGGCAGGGGGTTTTTCGAGAGAAAGAGAGGGAAGGAACGATGGAAATGACCCTTTGCTGCCCCACCTTGTTCGGATTGGAGGGCATCGTGGCGGACGAACTGCGCTTTGGCGGCAAGCTGACCGATGTGCGGGCGGAAAATGGCCGCGTGCTGTTCACGGGCGACGCGCACACGCTGGCGTGGGCGAACCTGAACCTGCGCTGTGCCGAGCGCGTGCTGATCCGGCTGGGCAGTCTGCCGGCGCGGACGTTCGACGAGCTGTTCGAGGGCGTCAAGGCGCTGCCGTGGGAGCAGTTCATCCCGCGGGACGGCGCGTTCCCGGTCAAGGGATACAGCTTGGATTCGGCGCTGCACTCGATCCCGGACTGCCAGAAGATCGTCAAAAAGGCGGTCGTCGAGCGGCTGCGGCAGTGCTACGGCCTGTCGTGGTTCGACGAGATCGGTGCGCGTTATCAGATCCAGTTCGCGATCATGCACGATGTGGCCGAGCTCTATCTGGACACCTCGGGCGCGGGGCTGCACAAGCGCGGCTACCGCGCCAACAGCAACGCCGCGCCGCTGCGCGAGACGCTGGCCGCCGCGATGGTCAAGCTCGCGCGGTGGCGCGGGCGCGATCGGCTGCTCGACCCGTTCTGCGGCTCGGGCACGATCGCGATCGAGGCCGCGCTGATCGCCCAGCGCCGTGCGCCCGGTCTGCTGCGGCGCTTCGATGCCGAGCGCTGGCCGTGCATCGACCCGACGGTGTGGCAGCAGGCGCGCGAGTCCGCGCTCGCGCTGGCCGATGGCAGCACGCGCTTTGCGATCGCGGGCAGCGACCTCGATCCCGCCTGTGTGCAGCTCTCGCGCGAGAACGCCCGCAAGGCCGGGGTGGCGCACACGGTATCCTTCGAGCAGGCGGATGCGCGTGCCCTCGATTACAGCGGGACAGGCGTGCTGCTGGCCAACCCGCCCTATGGCGAGCGCCTGCTCGATACCCAGTCCGCCCAAAAGCTCTACATGGTGATGGGCAAAAAGCTGGCCGACTCGCCGATGGCGCAGTACATCCTCAGCTCCGACCCGCTGTTCGAGCGCTGCTTCGGGCGGCGGGCGGATAAGCGCCGCAAGCTGTACAACGGCATGATAAAATGCGAGCTGCATATGTATTTTAAGCACTCGCGTGCCTCGTCTGCTAAAAAACCGCAGTAGCGTTCGGATATGTTCATAAAAAATTCATAGATGAACGGAAGATTTTCCAAAAAAAGACTTGCGTATTCCCTAAAGTTGATGTAATATAATACTCGTGTTAGCACTCAGTGCGAACGAGTGCTAAACCCTGGATATGTGATCTATTTCTTATAGGAGGAATCCGTTATGAAACTGAAACCCCTTTGCGACCGCGTCGTGATCAAGATGGTCGAGGCTGAGGAGACCACCGCCAGCGGCATCATCCTGACCGCGTCGGCGCAGGAGAAGCCGCAGGTAGCAGAGATCATCGAGGTCGGCCCCGGCGGCGTGGTCGATGGCAAGGAGATCAAGATGGAGGTCCAGAAGGGCCAGAAGGTCATCACCGGCAAGTACTCGGGCACCGAGGTCAAGCTGGATGGCGAGACCTATATCATCGTTCGTCAGAGCGACATCCTTGCAGTCGTAGAGTAATTTGAGGAGGTAAATCATCATGGCTAAGCAGCTTATTTACGGTGAGGATGCCCGCAAGGCACTGCAGCGCGGCATCGATCAGCTCGCCGATACCGTTAAGGTCACGATCGGCCCCAAGGGTCGCAACGTCGTGCTGGACAAGAGCTTCGGCGCACCGCTGATCACCAACGACGGCGTGACCATCGCCAAGGAGATCGAGCTGGAGGATGCGTTCGAGAACATGGGCGCGCAGCTCGTCAAGGAAGTCGCCACCAAGACCAACGACGTGGCGGGCGACGGCACCACCACCGCGACCGTGCTGGCGCAGGCGTTCGTGCGCGAGGGCCTGAAGAACGTCGCGGCTGGCGCGAACCCGATGGTCATGCGCCGCGGCATCGCCAAGGCGGTCGAGACGGCCGTCGAGGCGATCGTACAGAACTCCAAGAAGGTCGATGGCACGAACGATGTGGCGCGTGTCGGCGCGGTCTCGTCCGGCGACGACCAGATCGGCCAGCTCATCGCAGAGGCGATGGAGAAGGTCTCGACCGACGGCGTGATCACGGTCGAGGAGTCCAAGACCGCTGAGACCTATTCCGAGGTCGTCGAAGGTATGCAGTTCGACCGCGGCTATATCACCCCCTATATGGTGACCGATACCGAGAAGATGGAGGCCGATCTGGACGATGCGCTCGTGCTCATCACCGATAAGAAGCTGTCCAACATCCAGGAGCTGCTGCCGGTGCTCGAGCAGATCGTCAAGGCGGGCAAGAAGCTGCTGATCATCGCCGAGGATGTCGAGGGCGAGGCGCTGTCCACGCTGATCGTCAACCGTTTGCGCGGCACGTTCACCTGCGTCGCGGTCAAGGCGCCGGGCTTCGGCGACCGCCGCAAGGAGATGCTGCGTGACATCGCGATCCTGACCGGCGGCACGGTGATCTCCGAGGAGCTGGGCATCGAGCTCAAGGACGCGACCATGGATATGCTGGGCTCGGCGCACCAGATCAAGGTGACCAAGGAGACCACCACCATCGTCGATGGCGCGGGCGACAAGAAGGCGATCGCCGATCGCGTGACCGAGATCCGTGGCGCGATCGAGCGCACCACCTCGGACTTCGATCGTGAGAAGCTGCAGGAGCGTCTGGCCAAGCTGGCGGGCGGCGTCGCGGTCATCAAGGTCGGCGCGGCCACCGAGACCGAGATGAAGGAGAAGAAGCTGCGCATCGAGGACGCGCTCAACGCGACCCGTGCGGCTGTCGAGGAAGGCATCGTGGCCGGCGGCGGCGTGGCGTATGTCAACGCGATCGCGGCGGTCGAGGCGCTGGCCGAGACGGCAGAGGGCGACGAAAAGACCGGCATGATGATCGTCGCGCGCGGTCTGGAGGCGCCGATGGCGCAGATCGCCTTCAACGCAGGCATCGAGGGCGCGATCGTCGTCGATAAGATCAAGAACTGCGGTCAGGTCGGCTACGGCTACGACGCTGCGACCGAGACCTACGGCGATATGATCGCCAACGGCATCGTCGATCCGACCAAGGTCAACCGCTCTGCGCTCCAGAACGCGGCTTCGGTCGCCTCGATGGTGCTGACCACCGAGAGCCTGGTCGCCAACAAGAAGGAGCCCGCTGCGGCTGCACCGGCTGCGCCCGACATGGGCGGTATGTACTAAGTCCGTACTGCGCCCCGCGAAACAGCGTACACCGAATAGAGCAAAGACCGACATCCATAGACGGATGTCGGTCTTTTTTCGCGCGCGCGGCAGGGAAGGGGAGCGAGTCGCGCAGCCGGCTGCTGTTTTTCCGCTCACTGCGAGCAAGCGTCCCCTGCTCGATCGTTGTTGTAGTCGCACCGCTCGCATTGGGTCATCGTGTTCTCGCTGCTGCCTTTGTAGAAGATCCCAGACCATTTGCAAATGCTTTGCAGGATCGGCACGACCGATCGCCCCTTGTCGGTCAGCGTATATTCGACCCGTGGCGGTATCTCATCGTATTGCTTTCGGTCGATCAGGCCGTCGTTGATGAGCTCCTTCAGGGTGCTCGCCAGCACAGCGTCCGTGATATTGGACATTTCCTTGCGGATCCCGCTGTAACGGAGCACTTCTTTTTCCGCCAGCACACAAATGACGCGCGATCTCCATTTTCCGCCGAACAGCTCCAGCCCATATTCCAGCGGACAACGAATATCGGCAGCTATTTTTTTCTGATACATCGTAGCGATCCCTCCTGTCATGCTTTTATCATAGCACAACGGTACGAGAAAACACAGTAACTATGAAATTTAATAGTGACTCATGAATTTGCTTATATCTTCCATATCGAAAGACGATCGTGTATACTGTGTTTACGATCAAAACGAAGGAGGAACATCCCAATGCAAGTCAAAGCCTATCTTGAGATCACCATGACCATCGACCCCGAAAACCGTCCCGCCGCGGCCAAGGTCTATACCGATTATCGTCAGCCGTTCCTGGATACCATTCAGGGCGCGCTCACCAAGGAGCTGCTCATCCGTGATGAAGATGTACAAGTCATCCACGGTTTTGACAGCATGGAGCACGCGAAGGCGTATCTGGAGACCGATCTGTTCAAGAACGATGTCGTCACTGGCCTGCAGCCCACTTGGGCGAAGGAGCCGGACATCCGCTTCTACACGGTCGCCTAAGTCCGCAGCATCGTTCGTTCCAACAGAAACTGCCCTTCCGCTCCGCCGTTTGGCGGAATGGGAGGGCAGTTTTCGCGTTTCCGGTCACCGCCGGGCAAAGCCTGTATAGCTGCCGAACCCCAGCAGATAGGCGGCCATGGCGATCGCCAGGTCGGCACGACTTCGTTAGATGTTCTCCTGCAAAGGGACACGCCTGCGGAGCGGGCGGCACGGATCGCACACTGCTTTCGCGGAAAGCGCTTGACAAAGAGCTGTTCGGGCGTATAATATATATCAGTGTTATATAACACGATCATCTGACGAAAAGGAGAGGCGCGACCTTGAACAAGGAGCTGAACACGAGGACACGGGCGCAGATCCTTGCGGCGGCTAAGACCGAGTTTGCGAAAGAGGGCTTTCGCGCCGCCTCGCTTCGCAGTATCGTGCGGTCGGTCGGCATGACGACCGGCGCGTTTTACGGCTATTACAAGAGCAAAGAGGCGCTGTTCGACGCCCTCGTGGGCGAACAGTACGCGCATTTGATGGACTGCTACCGAAAAGCGCATCAGGACTTCGCCGCGCTGCCGCCCGCCGAGCAGCCCAAGCATATGAGCGATATTTCCGGCCGATGTCTGGAGGAGATGCTGCACTATGCGTATGCGAACCTCGAGGTCTTTAAGCTCATCCTGCTTCGCTCGGACGGCACGCGGTTTTCTCACATGGTCGATGAGATGGTGGCGCTCGAGTTACAGGCCACGCACGACTATCAAGCGGTGCTGGCGCAGCTCGGTCAGCCCGTCCCGGCCATCGACGAGCGGCTCGAGCATATCCTGATCACCGGTATGTTCAACGCCTATTTCGAGCTGGTGATCCACGAAATGCCGTTGCAACAGGCGCTGGAATACCTGCGGGAGCTGCGGAGTTTTTACACCGCAGGCTGGCTCAAGATCATGGGGCAGTGATGCCCCGTGTATTTTCCCTTTCGGTTAGCAATAACTAACCGAAGGAGCGATAACAGGCGTTATGTTCATCCCGCAAGGGTGAACTTTTCGCATAGATCACATATTATCGCCATACGGTCAGTCATTGCTGACCGATAGGCAGACAGGAGGTCATTCGATGAAAGAAAAGAAGAAAAGCAGCACGCAGATCCTGCTGGGCTACGCAGGCGACAGGAAACCGCTCACCTATCTGGGGCTGGTGCTGTCCGGCCTATCCATGCTGCTGAGCATGACACCCTACCTGTGCGTCTGGCTCGTCGTGCGTGAGCTGGTGGCCGTCGCGCCCGACTGGACGCGCGCCGAAACCATCAGCCGCTACGGCTGGGTCGCCTTTGCGTTCGCGGTGGGCGGCATCGTGCTCTACTTCGCGGGGCTGATGTGTACCCACCTGTCGGCCTTCCGTGTGGCGTCCAACATCCGCAAGCAGGGCGTCGCGCGGGTGATGAAAGCGCCCCTCGGGTACTTCGACGCCAACGCCTCGGGGCTGATCCGCGGGCGGCTGGACGCCTCGGCGGCGGACACCGAAAGTCTGCTCGCGCACCATCTCGCCGATGTCGTCGGCGCGGCGGTGCTGTTCCTGTCCATGCTCGTCCTGATGCTCGTCTTTGACTGGCGCATGGGCTGTGCCTGCCTGCTGGCGGCGGTCATCTCCATCCTCGCCATGTTCTCCATGATGGGTGGCAAGAACGCCGGACACCTGGCGGCGTATCAGGCAGCGCAGGATCGCATGACCAAGGCGGGCACGGAGTACGTGCGCGGCATCCCGGTCGTCAAGATCTTCCAGCAGACGGTCTATTCCTTCCGCGCGTTCAAGGAGGCCATCGACGCATACAGCGACAACGCGGAAAAGTACCAGTCCGAGGTGTGTGAAAAGCCGCAGTCGGTCAATCTGACCTTCACCGAGGGGGCGTTCGTCTTTCTCGTGCCCGTGGTGCTGTTCTTGGCGCCGAGAGCGGTCGTCTCCGGGGATCTGGCGGGTCTTATCACCGACTTCGCCTTCTACGGCGTGTTCAGTGCGATCATCTCGACCGCGCTCGCCAAGCTGATGTTCGCCTCGGGCAACACCATGCTGGCCAATATCGCCCTCGACCGTATCAGCCATGTGATGGACGCGCCCGCGCTGGAGACCGTCCAAGACCCCAAGACCCCGCAGGACAGCCGCATGGAGTTCCGGGATGTGAGCTTCACGTATGAGGGCGCGACCGTCCCCGCGCTGTCCCACGTGTCCTTTACTGCCGAACCGGGGCAGACCGTGGCGCTCGTCGGCCCCTCCGGCGGCGGCAAGACCACGGCGGCCAGCCTGATCCCCCGTTTTTGGGATGTGACTTCCGGCACGGTCGCGGTCGGCGGTGTGGATGTGCGGCAGATCGATCCCCACGTGCTGATGGAGCAGGTCGCGTTCGTGTTCCAGAACGACCGCCTGTTCAAGACGAGCATACTGGAAAACGTCCGCATGGCACGCCCATCCGCCACGCGGGAGCAGGTGCTGGCGGCCTTATCGGCGGCGCAGTGCGATGACATCCTCGACAAGCTGCCCGACGGCATCGACACGGTCATCGGCACGGCAGGCACCTATCTATCCGGCGGCGAGCAGCAGCGGATCGCGCTGGCGCGCGCGATCTTGAAGGACGCGCCGATCGTCGTGCTGGACGAGGCCACCGCCTTCGCCGACCCGGAGAACGAGGTGCTGATCCAGCGGGCGCTGGCCAAGCTGACCGCAGGGCGCACGGTCATCATGATCGCCCACCGTCTGTCCACGGTCGTGGGGGCGGATCAGATCCTCGTGCTGCACGAGGGACAGCTCGTGGAGCGCGGCACACACACGGAGCTGACCGCGCGCGGCGGTCTGTACGCCCGGATGTGGGCAGACTACAACCAAGCGGTGCAGTGGAAGCTCGGAGAAAGGCAGGCGGTATAAATGTTCGGCGAAAATTTTCAGAGAAAATACGCGCTGACCGATCAGGGCGTCAAAAATGTCAAAAAGGGCACGTTTTGGACAGTGCTCGTCAACCTGATCGTCATGGGCGGAGCAAGCATCCTCTATCTGCTGATGGCCGGGCTGATGGGCACGCTGACCGAGGGCAGCCCACTGCCCGGCGCGGCGCTGCTGCTGGGCGGGGTGGTTTTGTTCCTCATTTTGTCCTTTCTGACCCATTTGCAGCAGTACAAATCCACCTATGGGCTGGTCTACAACGAGGTGCGCAGCACCCGCCTGAGCCTTGCCGAGCGGCTGCGCAAGCTGCCGCTGGGCTACTTCGGCAAGCGCGATCTGGCCGACCTGACCGAGACGGTCATGGGCGATGTCAACCGCATGGAGCACGTCTGGTCGCACGTGCTGGGCTATCTGTACGGCGCGTACATCTCCACGGCGATCATCGCCCTTTGTCTGCTCGCCTACGACTGGCGGATGGCGCTGGCCGCCCTGTGGGGCGTGCCGGTGGCGTTCCTGCTGCTGTTCGGCAGCCGAAAGCTGGCCGCTAAAAGCGCCGAGCGCACCAAAGCGGCGGCGATCCGCGTGTCCGATGGGATACAGGAGGCATTGGAGAACGTCCGCGAGATCCGCGCCGCCAATCAGGAGGAGCGCTATCTCGCGGGGCTGAACGCAAAGATCGACGAGCATGAGCGGGTGACGATCGCAGGCGAGCTGGCGATCGGCCTGTTCATCAACGCGGCCTCGGTCGTCATGCGGCTGGGGATCGCAACGACGATCCTGACGGGCGCGCACCTGATCCTTGCGGGACAGCTCGATTTTATGCTGCTGTTCCTGTTCCTGCTGGTCATCACGCGGATCTACGCGCCGTTCGACCAAGCGCTCGCGCTGATCACCGAGATGTTCGTGTCGCAGGTCTGCGCCGACCGTATGAACGCGCTGTACGACACGCCGATCGCGGAGGGCAGCGATACCTTCTCGCCGCAGGGGCATGACATCGTATTCGATCACGTCAGCTTCGCCTATGACGATAAGGCGGTGCTGAAAAATGTCAGCTTCACCGCGAAGGAGGGCGAGGTCACGGCGCTGGTCGGCCCGTCCGGCTCGGGCAAGAGCACCTGCGCCAAGCTGGCGGCGCGGCTGTGGGATGTGCAGCAGGGCGCGATCCGGGTCGGCGGCGTGGACATCACCACCGTCGATCCGGAAACGCTGCTGCGCGACTACGCCATGGTGTTTCAGGACGTGGTGCTCTTTGACGACACGGTGATGGAGAACATCCGCCTCGGCCGGCGCGGCGCGACCGACGACGAGGTGATCGCCGCCGCGTGCGCGGCCAACTGCGCAGACTTCGTCGCCAAGCTGCCGAACGGCTATCACACGCCCATCGGGGAGAACGGCGCAAGGCTATCGGGCGGCGAGCGGCAGCGCATCTCTATCGCCCGGGCGCTCCTGAAGGACGCGCCGATCGTGCTGCTCGACGAGGCGACCGCCAGCCTCGACGTGGAGAACGAGACACAGGTGCAGCAGGCGCTCTCCCGCCTGCTGGCGGGCAAGACCGTGCTGGTGATCGCCCACCGGATGCGCACCGTGGCGGCGGCGGACAAGATCGTCGTGCTGCAAGACGGGCGCGTCGCCGAGCAGGGCACACCGGCGGAGCTGATGGCGCAAAAGGGGCTGTTCTGCCGCATGGCGGCGCTGCAAAGCCAAAGTGAGCAGTGGCAGCTGGCGTGAGCGCAGCCCGCGCGTACCCATAAAAACCAGTTCCCGCCTCCGGCGCCGTGCGCGTCCGAAGGCGGGAACTGCTATCTGAGAAAATTTTTTCATGTTTCCCCCGGACAGGGATTGAAACGTGTGCAAAAAGGTGCTATTCTTCAGTTATCATCAACTAACTATTGGAGAGAGTGAAGCCGATGACGGAACAGCAATACAAACGCCTGACCCTGCGCGAATTTGACGCCGTGGCGGAGAAATTCGACGACAACGACCCCAGCGTGTACAATCTGTGCCGAAAGGACTACCCCGACCTGCTGGCGGAGCTTATCAAAGAACCATGCCGGGATGTGCTGGACTGCGGCTGCGGCACGGGGGCGATGCTTTCGATGATCCGGGAAAAATGTCCTGACAAAAACTACACCGGCATCGACCTTTCGGAAAAGATGATAGCGGTCGCCAACAGGCGGTCTGGGGAAAATCTGCGCTTTGTCCGGGGCGACTGTGAAAACCTGCCCTTTGGAGACGGCTCTTTCGACGCGGTGCTATGCTCCATGAGCTTTCACCACTATCCCGATCCCGACCGATTTTTCCGCAGCGTTTACCGGGTCTTGCGCCCAAACGGGCGGCTGATCCTGCGGGACATGACCTCCGGCAGCAGGCTTGTGATGTGGTTCATCAACCATATCGAGCTGCCGGTCATCCGGTCTGTGTTCCGCAAGGGGGATGTCCACTGCTACGATCGGGCGGAGATCGCTGCGCTATGTCAGCAGAGCGGGCTGGTGCTGGAGCGCTTTGAGATCCGCAGGGGCTTCCGGCTGCACTGCGTATGCAGGAAACGGGAAAAGGACGTAAAACCACTTCATGAGGGAGGACTATCATGCGGTACGGACTGATGCAGCGGGCTATGTGGGCAGCCTTTCGCAGATCGTTTCAAGCGGCGATCCATACCGTTCTTGACGAAACCGATGCGGACGGCGTGATACGGCGCGCAAAGAAAAAATACAGAGAAATTCTGAAGAATGTAGACGAGTTCGACAAAGGAAGCCCCTTGGGCGTCGATCCCGCGCAGATCCGCCACATCTTCATCACCCATCAGGACACCGATCATGTCGGCGCGGTGGAGGCGGACAGCGACGGACTGTTCCGGGACGCCATGCTCTACATCGGCGAGGTCGAAAACCGCTACCTGACCGCTGAAAAGCGCCGGAGGGTGTACTTTGGCGCGTATAAGCTCCCGCAGGTGACGATCAAAAACCAGAAAACGCTGCTGACAGACGGCCAGATCGTGACCGTTGGCGACATTAGGATCGAGTGCATCCTCGTCCCCGGCCATAGCTGGGGGCATTTGGTCTATCTGATCGATGAGCAATATCTGTTCACAGGCGACACCCTTTGGCTGGGTGCGGATGGGGGATACAGTTTTCTCAATGTGTTAGCGGAGGACAACAAAACAGCGGTGCGGTCGCTGAACGAATTGGAACGGCGTCTGCGGGAACGCGGGCTACGTCCCCTCATCATCACGGGACATACCGGCTGGACAGACGATCTCGACTTCGCCTTTGCCCATACCGATCGGGTCTGCAACGCACTGCGCAGGCAAAAGCCCCACGATCCCGCCGCTCCCTATGATGCCTACGATGAAAGCGAGGATACCGAGCTGGCAGCCAAAACCGTGCGCTTGGAGAAGGTCAAAGGGCTGTGAAACGCAGCTGTTTCTGCCGGTATTCGCCATCGGCGGATCGGTCGTGGCGGGAGTCATGGTTTGGATATGGTAAAAGGATATGACATCTGTACTTTGTCAGATATTGGAGGTGCAAGTATGCGCAGAGCAACGGATATTCGTAAGGCTTATCGGGGCTTGGGAAGGAGCGACTTTTATGACGGCATGATCACCTGCTCCACACTGTCAGGAAAGGCGGTGTGCCAGGCGGTTTGGTCAATGGGGCGGGAGGAAACTGGCCGCTATCTGGATCTGGCTCTGTCCGGCATTCCCCGGGATTTCAGCGGCAAGCTGCTGGAAGTTCCGGTGGGGACCGGGGTGCTGACGATGCCGGTTTATGAGGGGCTTCCCAAAGCCGAGATCACCTGTCTGGATCACTCCCCGGACATGATGGAAAAGGC
>JAUNJI010000027.1 GCA_030533295.1 Eubacteriales bacterium | reverse complement strand
TTTGTTAGTATACTACCTCTCCCCCCTTTTGTCAACACCTTTTTCGGTTTTTTCCTCGTTTTTTTGTGACCCTTGTGAAATCCTCCTCTTTCTGCTATAATAATGTATCGAAAGCGCTATTTTTATTCAAAGGAGGGAGCCGACTTGCCGATCAAGATAGCCGACAGCTTGCCGGCACGTGCTGTGCTCGAGAGCGAGAATATTTTCGTCATGACCGAACACCGCGCCGCCACGCAGGACATCCGTCCGCTGCACATCGCGCTGCTCAACCTGATGCCGCTCAAGATCGTGACCGAAACGCAGATCCTGCGCTGCCTGTCCAACACGCCGATCCAGATCGAGGTCGATCTGATCCAGACCAAGAGCTATCGCTCCAAGAACACCCCGGAGGATCACCTCCTTACCTTCTATAAGACGTTCGATGAGATCTGCGACCGCAAATACGACGGCTTCATCATCACCGGCGCGCCGATCGAGACCATGCCCTTCGAGGACGTGGAGTATTGGGACGAGCTGCGCACGATCATGGAATGGACCAAGACCCATGTCCACTCGACGCTGCACATCTGCTGGGGCGCACAGGCTGGGCTGTACTATCATTACGGCATCCCCAAATATCCTTTGCCGCGCAAGATCTCCGGCGTGTTCCCGCACCGCGTGCTCCTGCCCAAGGAGCCCCTGCTGCGCGGGTTCGACGACCTGTTCTATGCCCCGCACTCCCGCCACACCGAGGTGCGGGCGGACGACATCCGCGCCGACGACCGTCTGACCCTGCTGGCGACCTCGGACGAGGCCGGCGTATACATCGTCGAGGCCATGAACGGCCGCCAGATCTTCGTGCTCGGCCACGGGGAATACGACGCCGGTACGCTCAAGGCCGAATACGAGCGCGACCGTGACCGCGGGCTCGCGCCCGACGTGCCCCGCCACTATTTCCGCAACGACGACCCGGACGACGCGATCCTCGTCACATGGAAGGCGCACGCCCACCTGTTCTACACCAACTGGGTCAACTACTACGTCTATCAGACCACGCCGTACTACATCGAGCGGATCTGAGCCGCGCCAAAGCGCAAAAAAGGAGCAGCCTGCACGGCTGCTCCTTTTCTGTTTCACATGATCAGATGACACAAGGTCATCAGGCTATCGGACAGATGGACGTTCTCCACCGGCACGCCCAGCCCTTCGAGGTGCAGATCCTCGCCTGTGAAGTTCCACAGACCGTGGATCCCGCGATCGACCAACCCGCGCGCGATCGAGGGGGCATCCCCACGCGGGATGGTCAGCACGGCCACGTCGGGCTCGTTCTGCTCCATGAAGTCATACAGCTCGGTCGCATGGCGCACCTCATGCCCGCCGAAGCGCTTGCCCACCAGCGAGGGGTCGGCATCGAACGCGCACAGCAGCGTGAAGCCCGCCGCAGCGAAATCGAAATTCTTGAGCAACGCGCGTCCCAAGTTGCCCGCGCCCAGCAGGATCGCGGTGCGTCCTGCACGCAGGCCGAGGATCGCGCCCAGCTCTTCCCGTAATTTATCCACATTATACCCATAGCCCTGTTGGCCAAATCCACCAAAGCAATTGAGATCCTGCCGGATCTGCGAGGCCGTCAGCCCCATCCGCTCCGCCAGCGTCCGCGAGGAGATGCGCTGCACGCCTTCCGCCTGCAACTCGCATATATTGCGGTAATAGCGGGGCAACCGCTGGATCACCGCTTTGGAGACCTCTTGCTTTCGTTCCACGAACACGCTCCTTCTTTTCCTTGCGGTCATCGCGGCGCCGCGGCGCGGTGTCACAGCCCGGCGATCGTCTCCAGCACGTAGTCGGTGAACGCCTGTGCGGTCGCACCGGTCGAACGGCCGTTCACGATGACCTTTCTCTCTTCAAACATACAAATATCCAGTGCGCGGTCGAGCTTGTTCGCCAGCTCGATCTCGCCGATGTGCTCGAGCAGCATGACTGCTGCGCGCAGCACCGAGGACGGATCCGCGTACTGTGCACGACCCTCCTGCACCATGCGCGGCGCAGAGCCGTGGATGGCCTCGAACATCGCATAGCGCTTGCCGATATTGGCCGACCCGGCGGTGCCCACGCCGCCCTGGATCTCAGCCGCCTCGTCGGTGATGATGTCACCATACAGATTGGGCAGCACGAACACCTTGAAATCCCGGCGGCGCTTGTCGTCGAGCAGCTTGGCGGTCATGATGTCGATATACCAATCATCGAACACGACCTCGGGGTATTCCGCCGCCACCTTTTGGCAGGTGTCGAGGAATTTGCCGTCCGTGGTCTTGATGATGTTGGCCTTGGTCACGCAGGAAACGCGGTTTTTGCCCGTCTTGCGGGCATAATCGAACGCCAGACGCGCGATACGCTCGCAGCCCTGCGAGGTCGCGACCGTGAAATCGAGGAACAGATCGTCGTCGATCTGCATCCCCTGTGAGCCGACCGCATAACCGCCCTCGGTATTTTCGCGGTAGAACGTCCAGTCGATGCCCAGCTCGGGCACCTTGACCGGGCGCACGTTGGCGAACAGGTCGAGCGCCTTGCGCATCGCCACGTTGGCGGACTCGACGTTCGGCCACGGATCGCCCTTGCGCGGGGTCGTGGTCGGCCCCTTGAGGATCACGTGGCACTGCTTGAGCTGCTCCATCACGTCGGGTGGGATCGCACAGCCCAGCTCGGCACGGCGCTCGATGGTCAAGCCGTCGATCGTGCGGAACTCCACCTTGCCTGCCTTGACCTTGTCGGCCAGCAGGACCTCGAGCGCGTGCTGCGCCATGCCCGTGATCATCGGGCCGATGCCGTCGCCGCCACACACGCCGATGATGAGCTTATCCAACCCGGCGTAGTCGATGAAACCGTCCTGCGCCTTCATCTCCGCGATGCGCTTGCGCTGGCTCTCCACGACTGCCTCAAATTTGTCCAAGATCGTCTGATCGATAGACATGGATCCATCCTCCTGAATCGATTTTATTTTAATAGATGTTGGGCGCTCTGTCAAGCGAGGGGGCAGGCCGGTCGCCTGCGCCCGTCCCGCTCACTGCGCGTTTTGCCGGGCGTAGTTGAGCGTGCCGCCCGCGAGCAGCGCACCGCGCTGACGCTCGGACACCTCGCAATCGGCCTTGAAGGTCTTGCCGCCGCACACGACCGTGACCTGCTCGCAGCTTTCGATCTCCTCCCGCACGTTTGTCATGGCGATCTCGTCGAGCAGGCCGATCGAGTAGTAGTCGGCCGGGTCGGCGAAGGTCAGCGGCAGGATGCCCGAGTTGACCAGATTGGCCTTATGGATGCGGGCGAACGACTTGCACAGCACGGCCTTGACGCCCAGATACAGCGGCACGAGCGCCGCGTGCTCGCGCGACGAGCCCTGCCCATAGTTGACGCCGCCGACGATGATGCCGCCGCCCTGCGCCTTGCAGCGGGCGGGGAACTCGGGATCGACGTTGATGAAGCAGTAGTTCGCGTAATACGGCACGTTCGAGCGATAGGGCAGCAGCTTGGCGCCCGCCGGCAGGATGTGGTCGGTGGTGATGTTGTCCTCGGTCTTGAGCACCACCTTGCCCGTATAGGACGCGCCCAGCGCCTCGCCCAGCGGGAAGGGCTTGATGTTCGGGCCGCGCACGACCTCGACCTCGGCCGGGTCGGCCGCCGGGGGGACGATCATATTGTCGTTGATGACGAACTGCGCCGGCATCTCGATCGCCGGCATCTCGCCCAGCGTGCGCGGATCGGTCAGCACGCCGGCCAGTGCGCTCGCCGCCGCGACCTCGGGCGAGACCAGATAGATCTGCGCGTCCTGCGTGCCCGAGCGCCCCTCGAAGTTGCGGTTGAAGGTGCGCAGCGACACGCCCGCCGACTCGGGCGACTGCCCCATGCCGATGCAGGGGCCGCAGGCGCACTCCAAGATGCGCGCGCCCGACGCGATGATGTCGCCCAGCGCCCCGTTCTGCGCCAGCATATGGAACACCTGCTTGGAGCCCGGGCTGATGGTCAGCGATACGCCGGGATGGACGGTCTTGCCCTTGAGGATCGACGCGACCTTCATCATATCGTAGTAGGATGAGTTGGTGCACGAGCCGATGCAGCACTGATCGATCTTGATCGCGCCGATCTCGCTGACCTTTTTGACGTTGTCCGGCATATGCGGCATGGCGGCCAGCGGCTCGAGCGCGGACAGATCGACCGTATACTCCTCGTCATACACCGCGTCCGGGTCGGAGGCCAGCTCGACCCACACATCGCCGCGCCCCTGCGCCTCCAAAAAGCGCTTGGTCTCGCCGTCGGACGGGAACACCGAGGTCGTCGCGCCCAGCTCGGCGCCCATGTTGGTGATGGTCGCCCGCTCGGGCACGGACAGCGTCGCCACGCCCGGTCCCGCGTACTCGACGATCTTGCCCACGCCGCCCTTGACGGTCATCTGGCGCAGCACCTCGAGGATCACGTCCTTGGCCGACACCCACGGCGA
Organism: Eubacteriales bacterium; assembly: GCA_030533295.1. Classification (GTDB taxonomy): domain Bacteria; phylum Bacillota; class Clostridia; order Oscillospirales; family Butyricicoccaceae; genus Agathobaculum. The sequence continues at coordinate 14,934 of JAUNJI010000027.1, read as the reverse complement.
CAATTTTCCTGTCAGCGTCACGCGCACCATCTTGGGCATGGGGATGTAGTATGCGCCGCCGCCCATCGCGACCGCCACGTCGAGGCCGCCCGCGCCGAACGCCAGCATACCGATGCCGCCGCCGGTCGGGGTGTGGCTGTCCGAGCCGATCAGCGTCTTGCCCGGCGCGCCGAAGCGCTCCAGATGCACCTGATGGCAGATGCCGTTGCCCGCCTTGGAATAGTAGATGCCGTGCTTTTTGGCCACCGAGCCGATGTACTTGTGGTCGTCGGCGTTCTCGAAGCCGGATTGCAAGGTGTTATGGTCGATATAGGCGACCGAGCGCTCGGTCTTGACCTGATCGACGCCCAGCGCCTCGAATTGCAGATATGCCATGGTGCCGGTGGCGTCCTGCGTCAGCGTCTGGTCGATCCGGATACCGATCTCCTGCCCCGGTACCATCTCGCCATCCACCAAATGTGCTTTCAGGATCTTTTGTGCGATCGTCGATCCCATTTGTGTCGTTCACGCTCCTTTATGTCCCCACGCAGCGCCCCTCGCGCCGCGCCCCGCCGCATGGGACGGGTCGGTTGCGGCTTCCACAGCCTTCTCCACAGCAGCGTGCGCCGCTGTGCCCCAAAAAACCAAATAGAAGTGGCCTTCGCTCTGCAAAAACCACTTCTATTTTACACCGATCGTCGGCCCTTGAAAAGCCCTTATCGCGATCTCTTTTGACGAATATCCGCGCCGATCGGTGCGGTGGCGAAGGCGTTTTGCTGCGTCGTGCCCACGTGCCCGGCGCACGCCTCGTGATACGCCTGGCTGCCGATCATGGCGGCATTGTCGCCGCACAGCGCCAGCGGCGGCAGATACAGCTGCGTGCCGGTGCGCTCGGCCATGTCCTGCAAGGCCGCGCGCAGGAAGGAATTGGCCGCCACGCCGCCCGCGCACACCACGCGCTGCGCGTGGGTCTCGCCCACGGCCAGCTCGAGCCGGGGCACGAGCGTGCGCACCACCGCCGCGCAGAACGAGGCCGCCAGCCCCTCGCGGTCGATCGTCTCGCCCTTTTGCGCCGCGTTGTGCGCCAGATTGATCACCGCGGTCTTGAGCCCGGAGAAGGAAAAATCGAGCGGCGCGTCCTTGATGTGCGGATCGGGCAGCGTATAGCGCGTCGGGTCGCCCTGCTGCGCGAGCGCGTCGATCTTGGGGCCGCCCGGATAGCCCACGCCCAGCACCCGCGCGACCTTGTCGAACGCCTCGCCCGCGGCATCGTCCCGCGTGCCGCCCAGGATCTCGAACGTCGTATAGTCGCGCACCTGCACGATCTCGCTGTGCCCGCCCGACGCGATCAGCGCCAAAAACGGGGGCTCCAGCGCGGGATAGGCCAGATAGGCCGCCGCGAGATGGCCGCGGATATGGTGCACCGGGATGAACGGCTTGCCGAGCGCGAACGCGAGCGACTTGCCGAAGTTCGCGCCCACCAGCAGCGCACCGATCAGGCCGGGCGCACAGGTCGCCGCGACCGCGTCCACCTCGTGCGCGTCCAGCTGCGCGTCGGCCAGCGCCTGCTCGGTCACGCGCACGACGGCCTCCATGTGCCGCCGCGAGGCGATCTCGGGCACGACGCCGCCATACAGCGCGTGTGTTTCGATCTGCGTGTCCACCACGCTGGATAAGATCTTCCGTCCGTCCTCGACGACGGCTGCCGCCGTTTCATCGCAGGAGGACTCGATCGCTAGGATCTTCATCATTCATGGACCACCTGTTCTAAAAGGATCGATCACAGTGCCGCGCCCGGCGCGTCGCCGTCTGCGCGATACCATGTCATGAGCACCGCGTCCTCGGTGGGCGCGGTGTAAAAACGCTTGCGCGTGCCGACCGGGACGAAGCCCGCATCGGTATACAGCGCGATCGCGGGCGCGTTGGACGCCCGCACCTCGAGCGTGACGAAGGCCAGACCGGCCTGCGCGGCCTGCTGCCGCAGCGCGGCGAGCAGCGCCCGGGCGATGCCCTGCCGACGGCAGGCGGGCGACACCGCGACATTGGTGATATAGCCCTCATCGAGCACGGTCTGGCAGCCGACATAGCCGACCGCCGCGCCCGCTCGCTCGGCGACGAGGAAAATGCCCCGTCCCAGCTCCTCGCGCAGCATGGCCGCGCTCCACGGCGCGTGGAAGCACGCCCGCTCGACCGCCGCCAGCGCGTCGAGGTGCCGCTCTGCCATCGGGACGACCATCATCGCGCCAGCCGCTCGATGATCGCCTGCACGCCCGCATCGATCTGCGCCGCCGCCGCGCGGTACACCGCCAGATCGCCGCCGAAGGGGTCGGCGATGTCCTGCTGGGTCAGGGTGAAGATCTTGTCGGTACATTCGGGGCACAGCTCGCACAGATGCTCATAGTGCGCGCCGGTCATGCAAACCAGATACCGTGCGTCCCGCGCCATCTTGGGCGTGAGCATCCGCGACCGGTGCGCAGACAGGTCGGTGCCCAGCTCGGCGGCCGCCGCGATCGCGTTGCGCGAGGCGGGCAGGCCATCCTGCGTGAACAGTCCGGCGGAGTACGCGGTCAGTCCTGTCCGCGCCTCCCCATCGTGCGTGCGGAACAGCCCCGCCGCCATCGGCGAGCGGCAGGTGTTGCCCGTGCAGATAAAAATGATAGTGTCCATCGGTCGTCCTCCTTGGCGTCATGCGCCACGCGCCGTTCGGCGCCTCCTTCGATAGCGGATGGCGGCATCGCCGTCCGCGTCACCAAGACCGCGCATCTGTCCCGCGGCCTCGATCCATCCGGCGCACCGTGCCCGGTGCGTCGGGTTCATTTCGTGTCGTACCAGCTCTGTCCCGCCTTGGCCTCGGCCACCAGCGGCGCGTCCATCGGGAAGGCCGCCTCCATCTCCTCGCGCAGCAGACGCAGCGCGGTCTGTTCTTCCGATCGGGGCGCTTCGAGGATCAGCTCGTCGTGCACCTGCAAGATCAGGCGGCTCTCCAGCCCCTCGCGCAGCAGGCGGTCGCGCACGCGCACCATGGCGATCTTGATGATGTCGGCCGCCGTGCCTTGGATCGGCGTGTTCATCGCCACCCGCTCGCCGAACGCGCGGACGTTGTGGTTGCTGCTCGCCAGCTCGGGCAGGGCGCGTCGGCGGCCGAACAGCGTGGTCACGAAGCCATCCGCCTTGGCGCGTTCCTTGATCGACTCCATATAGTCGGCCACGCCCGGATAGGTCTCCAGATAGGTGCGGATGAACGCGCCCGCCTCCTTGCGGGTCACGCCGATGTCCTGCGCGAGCGAGAAATCCGAGATGCCGTACACGATGCCGAAGTTGACCGCCTTGCACGAGGCGCGCATCTGCGGCGTGACCTCGTCCAGCGGCACATGATAGACCTTGGCGGCCGTCGCCGCGTGGATGTCCTGTCCGGCGCGGAACGCCTCGATCATGTGCGCGTCCTGCGAGATATGCGCGAGCACGCGCAGCTCGATCTGCGAATAATCCGCGTCGATCAGCACGTGGTCGTCGTCCGGCGCGACGAACATCCGGCGCAGCTCGCGCCCCAGCTCGGTGCGCACCGGGATGTTTTGCAGGTTGGGGTCGGTCGAAGACAGGCGGCCGGTCGCGGTGACGGTCTGCTGGAAATGGGTGTGGATGCGCCCGTCCCGCGGGCTGATGACCTTGAGCAGCCCATCGACATAGGTGCTCTTGAGCTTGCTCAGCTTGCGGTATTCCAGGATGCGCGGCACGATCGGATGGGCATCGACCAGCCGCTCGAGCACATCGACGTTGGTCGAGTAGCCGGTCTTGGTCTTGCGCGGCGCGGGCAGCGCGAGCCGCTCGAACAGCACCTCGCCCAGCTGCTTGGGGCTGTTGAGGTTGAACTCCCCGCCCGCGTCCTGACAGATCTGCTCGGTCAGCGCACGGATGCGCACATCCAGCATATCGCCGAAGCGGCGCAGCGCGTCCGGCGCGACCGCACAGCCCAGCGTTTCCATCTCGGCGAGCACGCGCACGAGCGGCAGCTCGATCTGATAGAACAATTCGTGCATCCCCAGTTCCTCGAGCTTGGCCGCTGTCCGCTGCCAGATCGCGCCGACCGCGCTGACGTGCTGCGCACAAGCCTGTGCGGCCTCCTCCTGTCCGCCCAGCGGCGACAGCGTCGCCGGGTCGTTCAGATCGAGGTCGGGCAGCGCGGTGTCGTCATAGGCCAGCGCCACACGCGGCAGGTCGTAGCCCGACTGGGTCGGGTCGAGCAGATAGGCGGCCAGCGCGGTGTCGAACACCAGCCCCTCGGCCGGGAGGCCGCGTGCCAGCAAGGCCGCCACCGTGGGCTTGGCATCGTGCAGCACCAGCTCGATCGAGCCGTCGAACAGGCGGCGCAGCAGGCTGTCCCAATCGCTAGCGTCATAGTCGCCCGCGAACAGCACGTGGGCGGTCTCGCCCGCGAGCAAGCAGAGCGCGCCCAGCGTTTCGGGCACGAGCGCACACACCGCCCCGGCCTCGGTCAGCTCGTCCAGCAGCGCGAAGGCGCGGGCGGCTTCGCTGACGCGGTGCACCTGCGCCGCCGGCCGCCGGGCGGCGGCCACATCGCCGCGCAGCCCCAGCCGCTTGATGAGGTTTTTGAACTCCAGCCGCGTCAGCAGCGCGTAGAGCGCGGCCTCGTCCCGCTCCGGCGCGGGCAGCTCCTCGACCGGCAGCTCGAGCGGCGCATCGCGGTCGATGGTGGCCAGCCAATAGCTGTCCTTGGCCGACTGCTCGCCCGCCTCCAGCTTGGCGCGCACGCCTTTTTTGATCCGCGGGTCGTCCAGATGGGTGTACACGCCCGCGAGCGAGCCGTGGTCGTGCAGCAGCTGCATGGCGGTCTTTTCGCCCACGCCCGGCACGCCGGGGATGTTGTCCGAGGCGTCGCCCATGAGCGCCTTGAGGTCGATCAGATAAATGGGGTCGAAGCCGTATTTTTCGCGGAACACCGCGGTATCGTAAGTCTCGTAGTTGGTCTGGCCGCGGCGGGTCGAGACCAGCCGCACGGTCGTGCCGCCGCCGACCAGCTGCAAGCTGTCCCGGTCGCCGGTGACGATCACGCACTGGTCGCCGTGCGCGTCGGCGCGGCGGCTGATCGTGCCGATCAGGTCGTCCGCCTCGTAGCCGGGCAGCTCGCAGCGGATCACGCCCAGCGCGTCGAGCACCTGCTTGGTCAAGGGGAGCTGCGCGGCCAATTCGTCCGGCATCCCCTTGCGCGTCGCCTTGTAGGTGTCGAATTTGAGGTGGCGGAAGGTCTTTTGCTTGACATCGAAGCAGACCACCGTGCGGTCGGGCTTTTCGTCCTCTTGCAGCTTGAACAGCGTGGCCAAAAAGCCGTAGACCGCGTTGGTGGGCAGCCCTTCGTGGTTGGAGAGCTGCCGCACGCCGTAAAACGCGCGGTTGAGTATGCTGTTGCCATCTATCACCATGATCTTCATCCGAATCGACCTCATCGTTCCATGATTTTTGTCACATCCTGCATTTTTCCGGTGAGGTGCTGTACCCTCCGGTCATACTACCTTATTATACAACATTTTGCACGAAATTTCCAGCCCCAAACTGTTTATCTTTGCGCGACTCGCCCGCTCTGTCCCAAAAACGCCCCCATCCTGTCAGGCGATGCCCGGCAGGACGGGGGCGGTGTGTCGTTCGGGGGGCTGGCGGCTCAGCTGCCAAAGCGCATTTGCAGCCGCAGCCGATCGGCGATCATCGAGATGAACTCCGAATTGGTCGGCTTGCCCTTGACGCCCGATACCGTGTAGCCGAAATAGCTTTGCAGCGTTTCGATGTCGCCGCGATCCCACGCGACCTCGATCGCGTGGCGGATCGCACGCTCGACGCGCGAGGAGGTGGTCTTGAACTTTTTGGCGATCGAGGGATAGAGCACCTTGGTGATCGCGCTGACGGCCTCCATGTCGTCCACCGTCATCATGATCGCCTCGCGCAGATACTGATAGCCCTTGATGTGCGCCGGTACGCCCACCTGATGGATCACCTCGGTCACGCGCACCTCGAGCGCGACGGCCTCGCTCCGTCGCTCGGCCTGCTGCTGGCCGGTGCGCCACAGCCGGATCCGCTCGCACACAGCCTCGGGCTCCATCGGCTTGCGCAGGAACATATCGACGCCCAGCGCCGTACACTCTGCGCCCGCCTGCGGGCTGGCGAATGCGGAAAACACCGCGATGGTCTTGGGCAGCTTGCCCTGCTCGCGCAGGCGGCTGAGCACGGTCACGCCGTCCATCACCGGCATCACCAGCTCGATGACGAGCAGATCGGGGCGCAATTCGCCCACTGCGGCCAGCGCCTTGCTGCCATCCTCCGCGATGCCGACCAATTCCATGTCCTCGGCCTGTTCGAGCGCGGCGGCCATGCGCGCGCAAAAGCCACTGTCGTCGTCAGCGAGCAATACTCGGATCTTTTGTTCCATGTCGTCTACCAGCTTTCCGCATAAATTTGGGGTTTTTCTTGCTCGTCTACAATTTACCATATACTTCCAATTATTTCAAGTCCACGATCGCGAAAGCCGGTGCTTTTCGCTCGTCACGATCCGACACTGCCCGGCGCGGATCGGCCCCCGCCGACACCGTCGCTATCCGTTCGTCATTTCCTCCAGCATCCGCTCGATGGTGATCGCATAACCGCAGGTGGGGTCGTTGACCAGCACATGGGTAACGGCGCCGATGATCTTGCCATCTTGCAGCACCGGGCTGCCGCTCATGCCCTGCACGATGCCGCCGGTCTGGTCGAGCAGCGCCTGATCGGTCACGCGCAGCATCATCCCGCGGCCATAGGTGTCCTCCGGGGGATAGATCTTGACGACCTGCACAGAATAACGGCGTACCGCATCGCCCGCCACGTTGGCCAAGATCGCGGCCTCGCCCGTGTGGATCTCCGCCGTGTCCGCCACCGGCACAGCCTCCAGCCCCGCATAGAGCGTGTCGTCGGTCAGCGTGCCGAAGATGCCGCTCTCGGTGTTCTCCCGCACGATGCCGACCGGCCGATCGGCGGCGTGGTCGCCCTGCAACGCGCCCGGTTCACCGACCGCGCCCCGCTGCACCGAGCCGACCACCGCATACCGCAGCTCGCCCTCGCGCAGCGGCAGCAGCACGCCGGTCTCACTGTCGCAGATGCCGTGGCCGAGCGACCCATATGCGCCGGTCGCCGGATCGACATAGGTCAGCGTGCCGATGCCCGCCATGCTGTCCCGCGCGAGCACGCCCAGCCGGTGCACGCCGTCCCGATCGGCGCAGGGCGTGACCGTCACCGTGCGGCGCGCGCCATCGCGCAGCAGCTCGAGCGCGATCGATCGGCCGCCCGCCTGCGCGACCTGCCGTTGCAGCGCGTCATTGGACGCGACCGCCGCGCCCCCGACGCGCACGATCAGATCGCCCTCGGCCACACCAGCCTCTTTGGCCGGACAGCGTGCGCCGTCTGCCGTCTGCACCTCGTCCAGCCGCACGACCAGCACGCCCTCCGCCCGCATCTGGATGCCGACCGCGTGCCCGATCGGGATGACCGAGGACACGGTCGCCGCCTGCGCCGAGACCAGCATGGCCAGCACGAGGAGCAGCGACAGCCATCGCATTTTTGCCTTGTTTTGATGCACGTTTTTTCACCTCCGCTCTTACTATGCCACGCGCAGGCGGCGCGAAACGCTGTCGATCTCTGTCATCCCCTCGGTCTGGCTGGCTGCGCGGTCAACTCTTGGCGCTGGAAAGGTGTGCAAGGACGCGAAAACGGCAGTCCCCGCGCAAAAACTGGGCAGGACTGCCGTTTTTTCCGTTTTTTGTCGCTCAGGCCGTGCCCAGCGTGCGGGCACAGGGCAGGCCGAAGCCATCCTGCGCGGCACGCACGCCGCAGCCGATCGCCCGCGCCATCACATAGGACGCGAGCGTGCCGACCGCGTTGAGATCGGCGCGTTCGTGCCCGACCGACGACGCATAGACCGAATCACCGTCGGCCGTCGTGTGCACCGGGCGGATCGCCCGCGCCAGACCGTTGTGCGCCATCGAGGCGACGCGGGTCAGCTCGGCCTTGGTGAAGGCCGCGTTGGTCACGATCGCGCCGATCGTGGTGTTGGTCGCGGTCGGCCTGTTGGCCGAAAACGGGTCGCGCGGACGCTCGATCTGCGCGAACATCTGCGCCTCGGTCGAGCGCAGGCCGCGCCCATCCGCCGTGCGCAGCCCGGCGAGCTGTCGGCCGGTGTCCACATCGAAGATGTCGCCCAGCGCATTGACCACGACGACCGCGCCCACGCGGATCGCGCCCGCCTGCACCGCGAACGCGCCGATGCCGCTCTTCATCGCGCAGGACGCGCCGCAAAACTTGCCGACCGTCGCGCCCATGCCGCCGCCCACGCAGCCCTGCGCGAAGGCCGTGCGCGAGGCGGCCGCGCACGCGCGATAGGCCATCGCGCCATCCGGGCGGATGCGCCCGTCCCCGATCGCCAGATCGAAGATGCACGACTGCGCCACCAGCGGCACGCGCGTCACGCCGGTATCGAAGCCGATGCCGCGCTCCTCCAAAAAGCGCATCACGCCGCCCGCCGCGTCCAGCCCGAAGGCCGATCCGCCGGACAGCACCAGCGCGTGCAGCCCGGCGGCATCCGCCACCGGCGCGAGCAGCGGGGTCTCCCGGCTGGCCGGGCCGCCGCCCCGGATGTCCACGCCCGTGGGCGCACAGTCGTCGAAAAGCAGCACGGTCACGCCCGTGCCCGCCGCCGGGTCGTGCGCCTGCCCGATCTGAAAGCCGCCCACCGCCATGATGTCGATCTGCTCCATCTGTTTTTCCTCCATTCGTCAAAAAAAGCTGCGTTCCGCAGCTTTTTTCGTGGATGTTTTGCCCATGTATCTCGGATCGCCGTGTCCCGCGGTCAGGCAGCGCGCTGCTGCGTGTTCTTGGCATGATGGCGGCCGAACACCGCGAGCAGCACCTTGCCGATCGCCAGCGTCAGCACGGCGGCGATCAGCGCCTCGGGCACGCCGTTGATCCCGACCACGCCCATGATGACGCCCAGCAGCATCTCGAAGCTCTTGCCGCCCGCCGCTGCATACTGCTCGCCGAACAGCAGGTAGATCAGCCCCATCACGCCGATGGTGTTGACCATCGAGCCGACGAAGCCCGCCACCGGCAGCGCCAGCGACTGACAGCCGTGCGTCACGTTCATGAGGAAGCGGAACACCAGCCCCGCCAGCACGCCGATCAGGATACGCGGCACGAAGGCCACGATCAGGCTGGTCCAGTTGCCGGAAAAATCCGGGCTGAAGCTATAAAACGGGGTGAACACGAACGAGGTGAGGTTGGGGGTGAGCGTCGCCCGGATCACGCTGGTCAGGCCGAACACGCCGCCCAGCACGCCGCCCATCTTGGGTCCCAGCAGGCACGCGCCCAGGATCACCGGGATGTGCATGGTGGTCGCGTTCATGAAGCCGAGCGGGATGTAGCCCAGCGGCGTGAACGCCAGCACCAGCTCGAGCGCGACCAGCAGCGACATCTGCGCCAGCAGCTTGACATCGGTTTTTTTCGTTTGCATTTTGCATCGTCCTCCTGCTCCCGTCCCGCGCTTTCGTCGGGTACAGGGCTATTTTCGGCAAACTACCGCTCGGGATGGTTCTTCTCCCAGATCAGACGCAAGCCCTCGAACGCGAGGTCGTCCGCGCCGTGCCAACGGGCGCGGAGATGGGGCGCGACGAACGACGCGCTGCCGCCCGTCAGCCACACCTGTGGCGTGGCGCCCAGCGCCTCGGCATACCGCGCGAGCATCCCGTCGATCATCGCCGCTGCGCCGATCGTCACGCCCACGCGCATCGCATCCTCGGTGCTGCGCGCCAGCACATCGCACCGGCCGGCCGCCTCGAGCGCGACGGTGGGCAGCTGCGCCGACGAGGCGTGCAGCGCCTCGAGCGACATCTGCACGCCCGCCGCGATCGCCGAAGCGCACAGTATGCCGCTCCGGTCGAGCACGGTGAAGGTGGTCGCTGCGCCGCAGTCCACCACCACGCAGGGCAATCTGTCCCGCGCTTTGGCCGCCACGGCCGCCGCGACGCGGTCGGCGCCGACCTGCTGCGGCTGCGCCGAGCGGATGTTGAGCCCTGTCCGGATCCCGCTAGACACGTTGAGCACGCGCTGCCCCGTCACGAAGGTCAGCGCATCGCACAGCGCCTGCGTCAGCTGCGGCACGACCGAACCGAGCACGCACCCGGTGATCTGATCCTTTTGCACACCACGGATGGCAAAGAGCTGACCCAGCAGGCAGATATAATGATCCGCTGTCTGCCGCGGTTCGGTCGCGATAGCAGCGAGCATGGTCTGCTCGTCTCCCTCGAAACCCTTGACACGGATATGGCTGTTGTCGGCTATCATCGCGATCAGCATGGTGCTCCCCTTTTCCGGTATATTACCAACGCCATTATACCCTGCCTCCGTGGGCATTGCAAGCATTATTTCGGCAGCATGAGGGGCGCCGCGAGCGCCAGCCACAGCGCGGCGTACTGCGGGCAGATCTGCCCGTGGAGATTGCCGCGCAGGTGGGAATAATCCCACACCGCCATGTGATAGCCCCGGTTGACCGTGCAGCCGACCACATATTCCGCCGCCGTGATGCACGCCGCCCCGCACAGGCAGCGCGTGAACGGCTTTTCGTCCCGGACGCGGCCGTGCAGCCGGTCGAGCCCCACCAGCACCGCGCCCCCGGTGAGCGCCATCGTCCAGTGGGTATGCCCGCGCCACAGCAGCTCGAGCGCGGCGTAGCCCGCCGCGCCGCACACAAAGACCGCCGGTATCGGTTTTTTCATACGATCACCACCGGGCGTTAGCCTGCCCGCCCGGGCGGCATTTTATGCCTGCGCCGCCAAAAACGCCGCGAGCGCCTGCGCGAAGCCGCCCTCGACGACCGTCGCCGCGCACGACAGCATCAAATTGAGCGGCAGCCCGAAGTTTTCGACCGCGAAACCGGCGTCGTCTGTGTCGCCCAGCTTGTCGCGCAGCGGCCGCGCATCGCTCACGTAGCCGTAGACCGGCTTGCCCTTGGCGAAGGCATAGCCGACCTCGAAGCAGGTGCCGCTGTCCGGCTCTGCCCCGCGAAAGGGGTCGAGGTGCGCGATCACCGCGTCCGCCTGATCGATCAGGGCGCAGTTGGCCGCGAAGATGGTCGGGGCGTCGTCGGCCTCGTTGTCGAACGGATACAGGCCGATCAGCCCGCGCTCGGCGCACAGCAGCTTCATGTTCGCGCCGCGCTGCCGGGCGTCCGGCGCGAACACGTCGAACCCCGCCAGATAGATCTTTTTCATCGTTTTCCCGTCCTTTGCGTGTGGTTTTCTCGCCCGCATGGCGCCGCCCTGCGCCCCGCGCACCGGCGTGAGCGCCACGCGGGCACGAAAAACAGCTCGTCAGCCGGATCGACTGACGAGCTGGAACAGGTATACTTAGCCGAGACGCGCCTCGAGCTCCTTGCGGCGCTCCTCGAAGCCCGGCTTGCCGAGCAGCGCGAACATATTCTTCTTATATGCCTCGACGCCCGGCTGATCGAACGGATCGACGCCCAGCAGATAGCCCGAGATGCCGCAGGCCTTCTCGAAGAAATACACCAGATAGCCGAAGTGCCATGCGTCCGCCTTGTCGATCTCGACGATGATGTTGGGCGTGCCGCCGTCCATGTGCGCCATCAGCGTGCCCTGATACGCCTTGGAGTTGACGAACTGCACGCTCTTGCCCGCCAGATAATTCAGGCCGTCGATGTCCTCCTCGACCTGCTCGATATAGCTCTCCGAGCGCGGCTCGCGCACCCAGACGACCGTCTCGAACATATCGCGCGCGCCGTCCTGGATGAACTGGCCGATCGAGTGCAGATCGGTCGAGAAGTTGGCCGCGGTGGCGAAGATGCCCTTGTGATCCTTGCCCTCGGACTCGTCGAACAGCTGCTTGAACCACTCGCCGAGCATGACGAGCGCCGGCTCATAGTTGACCAGGATCTCCATCCGCTTGCCCTTCTGGTGCAGGATGTGGCGCAGCGCCGCATACTGCGCGCAGGCATGGTCGGTGCCGGTGGCGAACGCCGCGTGCGCGGCCGCCGCGCCGGCCATCGCCGCATCGATGTCCACGCCCGCCGCCGCCATCGGCAGCAGGCCGACCGCCGTCAGCACCGAGAACCGGCCGCCCACGTCGTCCGGCACGACGAAGGTCTCGTAGCCCTCATCGTCGGCCAGCGTTTTGAGCGCGCCGCGCGCCTTGTCGGTCGTGGCGAAGATGCGCTCCTTGGCGCCCTCCTTGCCGTACTTGTCCTCGACCATCTTTTTGAACAGCCGGAACGCGATCGCCGGCTCGGTCGTCGTGCCCGATTTGGAGATGACGTTGACGCAAAAGTCGCGGTCGCCGATGATCTGGATCACGTCGTTGAGATAGGACGAGGAGATATTGTTGCCCACGAAGTACACCTCCGGGATGCCCGCGGGGCGCACGCCGTTATACATCTGGCCGTTGACGAACTCGATCGCTGCCCGCGCGCCCAGATACGAACCGCCGATGCCGATCACGACCAGCACATCGCAGCTCTGTTGGATCTTTTTGGCCGCCGCTTTGATGCGAGCGAACTCGTCCTTGTCGTGATCTTCCGGCAGATCGACCCAACCGAGGAAATCGCTGCCCGCGCCCGTGCGGTCGTGCAGCGTCTGCTGCGCCACCTGCACCAGCGGCGCCATGCAGGTCAGTTCCTCATCTCTTACGAAGCCCTTGAGTCCGGTCAGCTTGAGTTCCATTGCCATGGTCACATATCCCCTTTTGTTGAAAATTCTAAAAGCTTTCCTCTATCAGTATATCATAATTATGGAAAATGGCAAGAGCTTTGTTCAGATCCAACAAAAATTTTACAGGCGTGGCAAAAAAATACGACACGATCATCCGATCGCGCCGCGTGAGCGCGCCCGTGCGCCAAAAAAGCGGAAAGACCGCGCCTTTGGGCGCGGTCTTGGGGATGCTTCAGCGATAGATCGGGAAGCGGGCGCAGATGTCGGTCACGTTGCGGCGGATCGACGCTGCCTTGTTGTCGAAGTCGGTCGCGGCCTGCCAGATGAACTCGGCGATGTGCAGCATCTCGGGCTCACCGAAGCCGCGCGAGGTGACGGCGGGCGTGCCGACGCGCTGCCCCGAGGTGACGAACGGGCTGGCCGGATCGTTGGGGATGGTGTTCTTGTTGGCGGTGATGTACACCTCGTCCAGACGGCGCTGCAATTCCTTGCCGGACACGCCGGTCTTGCGCAGGTCGATCAGCATCAGGTGGTTGTCCGTGCCGCCCGAGACCAGATCGAAGCCCTGCCGGAGCAGCGCATCGGCCAGCGTTTTGGCGTTGGTGACGACCTGCTGCTGGTAGGCCTTGAACTCGGGCTGCAACGCCTCGCCGAAGCAGACCGCCTTGGCGGCGATCACGTGCTCGAGCGGGCCGCCCTGCGTGCCGGGGAAGATCGCCTTGTCGAACTTCTTGCCCAGCTCCTCGTTATTGGACAGGATCACGCCGCCGCGCGGACCGCGCAGCGTCTTGTGCGTGGTGGTGGTGACGACATCGGCATACGGCAGCGGGCTCATGTGCAGCCCGGCCGCGACCAGGCCCGCGATATGCGCCATATCGACGAACAGATACGCGCCGACCTCGTGCGCGATCTCGGCGAACTTGGCGAAATCGATCGCGCGCGGATAGGCCGACGCGCCCGCGATGATCATCTTGGGCTGCTCCTTCTTGGCCAGCGCACGCAGCGCGTCATAGTCGATATAGCCATCGGCATCGACGCCGTAGGGCACGATGCGGTACAGCAGGCCGGACTGGTTGACCGCCGAGCCGTGCGTCAGGTGGCCGCCGTTGTCCAAGCTCATGCCCAGCACGGTGTCGCCCGGCTGGCACAGCGCCTGATAGACCGCCATATTGGCCTGTGCGCCCGAGTGGGGCTGCACGTTGGCATACTTGGCGCCGAACACCTCGCACACGCGGCGGATCGCAAGGCGCTCGACCTCATCGACACATTCGCAGCCGCCGTAATAGCGCTTGCCCGGATAGCCTTCTGCATACTTATTGGTGAGCACCGAGCCCATCGCGGCCATGACGGCCTCGCTGACGATGTTCTCCGACGCGATCAGCTCGATATTACGCGCCTGCCGATCATACTCCGCCTGCATGAACCGTCCCAGCTCGGGATCGTATGCCTTCACAAATTCCATTGCCTCGCGAACCATATCGTATCCTCCATCACACCTGATCCATTCGATCGTATCGACTGGGGATCTGACCCCGTCAGACCCTCGTATTCTATAATTAAAACACATTTCGGCACGGGTTTCTACCGTCAAACAGTGGGATCTTGTCCGATCTCGTCCGTTCTTTATGGTGATTATGTTCGATCGGCGCCCTTCTCTTGTCTTTTCGCGCGGATATTGTTATAATGACGGTGAAACTGTCCCCCGCGAAAGGAGCGACCCCCATGACCAAAAAAGAACGCGCCGCCGCCGTGACCGCACTGCTCAAGTCGGTCTATCCCGATGCGACGTGCGCGCTGCACTATACGCACGACTATGAACTGCTGTTCGCCACGCGCCTGTCCGCCCAGTGCACCGATGCCCGCGTCAATATCGTGACCGAAACGCTGTTCCGGCAGTTCCCCACGCTCGAGAGCTACGCCGCCGCGCCCGAGGAGGCGATCGCCGAAGCGATCAAGTCCTGCGGCCTGTTCCGCACCAAGGCGCGCGACCTCAAGGCGTGCGCGATCATGCTGCTGCACGACTACGACGGCAAGGTGCCGGGCACGATGGACGAGCTGCTGCGGCTGCCCGGCGTCGGCCGCAAGACCGCCAACCTGATCTTGGGCGACATCTTCGGCCAGCCCGCCATCGTGGCCGACACGCATTGCATCCGCCTGTCCAACCGGCTGGGGCTGGTCAAAAACGAAAAAGACCCGGTCAAGGTCG
>JAUNJI010000026.1 GCA_030533295.1 Eubacteriales bacterium | reverse complement strand
CGCAGGCACGCACCATCGGGATCGGTGTAGACCACGCCGACCGCGGTCAGCGTCGCGCCCTGCTTGACCAGCCCCTCGAGCTTGGCCGAGGACGCATCCGAATAGCCGATGTAGTTGTTGAACAGCAGGCGATAGTCGTTGCCTGCGCCGTCGGTCAGCGTCACGGTGTCGAGCTGGCCGCTGGTCAGCGTGTATGCCTTGACCTTGCCGGTGACGCTGGCCAGCAGACCGCCGTTTTTGGCATAGTCCGCCGCCTCGGTCAGCGTCAGCTTGGTCGGCGCGACCTTATCCGCGGTCGAGGCATCGATCCGCTCGATCTTGATGGCACGCAGCTCGATGTCGCCCTGATAATCGTCGAGCGCACCGGTCACGCGCACGGTCTGCCCCAGCGGGTAGGCGTTCGCGTCGGCCGCGTCGGTCACGGTCGCGACCGGGTAAATGTCCAGACCGCCGGTCGCGTCTTGGATGTACAGCGTGTCATAGAAGGCATTGGGCGCGATGTTGGTCGCCGTCACCTTGCCCTCGACGGTGAACACCTTGCCCTTGTCGGCCTCGCTCTGATAGGCGGCGCGGACGGTGGCGATGTCGCTGACCGTGGGCTCTGCGACCAAACTGTCGAGCAGATTGGCCACGATCACCTTGTTGGCGTAGGACGCATCGCCGTAGTCGTTGGACGTGCCATCGGACGAGATCTCAAAGTTGGACAGGAACACCGTGCC
Source organism: Eubacteriales bacterium (assembly GCA_030533295.1). GTDB lineage: Bacteria > Bacillota > Clostridia > Oscillospirales > Butyricicoccaceae > Agathobaculum. The sequence goes on along the minus strand of JAUNJI010000026.1, from coordinate 18,742 downwards.
GCCGACGAACACGCGGCCAGCGCCGACCGCCTCGGTCGCCAGCAGGACGACATCGCCCTTTTTGACGACGGCATCCGCCTCGACATAGCTGCCGCTCGTCGGCACACCGATCGGCTGCTCGCTGCTCCACCGCCCCTTGTCCTTGCGGTCGCGGGAGTTGATGGAGTAGCAGTTGGGCGAGCCCTTGACCAGCCACGTGCCGTTTTCGCCCAGATCGACCGACGCGCCCGAGAACGCGCTGTACCGCTTGTCGCCCATGCCCGCGAACAGGCCAGCGACCGTCGGATCGTCGGTGTTGAAGAAGTCGGTGTAGACGCGATAGGTCTGGGTCGCACCGCCGTTGTAGTTGGTGTCGTCCTCGAGCACCTCATCGTCCAGCAGGCGCAGGGTCGCGCCCATGGCCTCGAGGATCGGGTTGATCTGCTCGGTCGAGGCGAACGGTGCGCCATCGGCCGCGTCCTGATAGTCCGCGATGCCGCACAGGATCACCGTGCCGCCGTTTTGGGCGTAGTCCGCGACCATCTGGATGAAGTCCGCGCTGAAGGTGGCGTTGTCCGCCGTCGGGCTGACGCCGTTCTGGGTCTTTTTGAGGGGCGCCGAGACCACCAGCAGCGATACGCCCTCGAGGTCGGCCGGTGCGATCGTCTCGCCCGGCTGCTTGATCGTCACCTGTGCGTTCTTGGTCGCGGCGAGCGCCGAGAAATTGCCCATGTTGTTGGCATAGTAGCCGGTCACATAGTCGTTGTAGTGCGTGCCGTCCACCAAGATACGGGTGACGAGCGAGGGATCGGTGACAGTGAGCGCCAGCGTCTCGGTGAAGGTATAGTCGGTGCCGCCGATGGTGGCGGTCAGCTCGGCCTTGATGCTGGTGTTGCCCGCCTTGGCCGGGGTGAAGGGCAGCGCATACGCGACCGACGCGCCCGAGGCCATCGCGGCCAGACCGGCCTCGGCGAGCTCGTCCGCGGTCAGCGTCTTGCACACGGTGTCGCCCTCGGTGAAGGTCAAGCCCGTGACCTGCATGGTCGCGGTCGTGTTGTTGTAGACCGAGGCGGTCACCGTGACCGGCTCATCCTTGACGACCAGATCGGAATCGACGCGCACGCCCGCGATACCGGCCGACACGCTCTCGCCCGTCCAGACCGGCGCGGTGACAGCGATGTGCTGGTCGGCCTGCGTGATGCGCAGATAGTAGTAGGCATAGTCGTTCGAGTCGAAGTCGAACGCGACCGTGCCGTTGCAGCCGTCCAGCGTCTGGCTGGCCGCGACCTTGCCGCCATCGACGATGACCTCGACCTTGGCATCGGCCTTGTCGGTCGGGTCGGCGATGGTCGCGCGGATGGACACCGCAGGCTGCTCGCCCAAGATCGAGCCCATCACGTGGTCGTTGAGGCTATAAACGATCGACAGGTCGTTGTCCTCGGTGGCATAGACCCGATAGTTGGCGATCGCGTCGTAGATCGCCTCGCGGCTCAGGCTGTCCGCCAGCACGACGCTGCGGGCGGTGTTGGAATCGCCCCAGTTGCCCTTGTGGTTATCCTGGTTGTTGGTCGGCGCGACGTGCCAGCCCTTGTCCAGCGCGCGGGTGTAGTACTCGTAGCTCGGGAAGTAGCCGGAGGAGCCGATCGCGCCCTCGCCGTTGCCCACCTCGATCAGCGTGATGCGCTGGTCGCGTGCCGGGGTGTAGAAATCGAAGTCCTGAAAATCGCCGAAGGTGGTGCCGGGGTGGTTGAACTGCGAGAGCGAGTCGGGCACGCTCACCAGCTTATCGTAATAGAGCTCGTAGCCGTCGGTCTTGCCGCTGCGGTTGCCGAAGGCGGCGTTGGAGCGGGACTCGAAGCCCGGCGTGTTGAAGGTGTTCATGTGGCCGAAGCCGTCCGACCACGTCATCTCGAAGCCGTAGATGCCCACGAAGTCGTCGGTGGTGGCGGCGTCCGCCGCCTGATGCGCCATGACCCACTCGCTGCTGGCCGTGCAGTCCTTGTCCAGACCGATGCTGCTGGCGGTATCATTGTCGAACGAGTTGGAGTGGTCGGTGACGGCGAGGAAGTCCAGCCCCTCGACCGCCGCGGCATGGCGGAAGGCATCGGTGATCGAGCCCGCGCCGTCCGAGATGTTGGTGTGGGCGTGGAGCTGGCCGAAATAGGGGCGCAGCCCGTCCACCGTCATGCCCGCCTGATAAGAAAAGGTGACGACGTTGCCGGTCTTGGCCGGTGTGCCCGCCGCGTCATCGGCCGGCAGATAGGCCAGCGCCTTGACCGTGAAGGGCACGTCCGTCACCTCGATGGGCGCGGTGTATCGCGTGCCGTTTTCCACCGTGGGCGCGGTGCCGTCGGTGGTGTAGTAGATCGATGCGCCCTCGATGGTCGATAGCGCGATCTGGTCGCCCGGCATGACCGAAGCGCCCGCCGCCGGGGCAGCCGCCACGACGAGGTCGGAGACATCGACCGGCATCTCGCCCACCGGGCAGAACCGGAACACATAGTCCTGCGCGTAGCTATCCTTATAAGAGAAGGTCTTGAAGCCGTTGTAATACTCGAGGTACTGCGCGTTATCGTTGTACTGGGCGTTGGCGTTCTTGATGTTCCAGCCGCCGTCCGCCGCCTCGAGCACCCACAGGCTGTATTCGCTGGGCGTGGTCTCGAGCGTGACCTTGTTGCCCGTCGCCGCCGAGGTCAGGTACAGGCCGCCGCTCTTGGTGCGGAAGCGCACCGCGCCCGCCTGCTGCTCGACGACGAAGGTCACGTCGCCCTTGGACAGCAGCTGGCCGTCCTCGATCTCCGCGACCGCGCCGGACAGCGTGGTATCCACCGCCATCTTGTTTTTGGCGCTGTACAGTGCGACCTCGTCGCCGTCCTTGACCGGCAGCGTGTCCACCGGGTCGGGCGCGATCGTCTCGCCCCCGTCCAGCGTGCCCGTATGCACATGGAAGGCCAGCTGATACTGGTCGTCGTTGGCCGCGTTCTCGTCGTTATAGCTCGACCAGTTGCCCTTGCCGGCATACCACTCGATGTAGTTGCCGCGCACGGTGTTGCGGACGAGGTACAGGCCGTTTTCCAGCGCGGTCAGCTCCCACCGATCATGGGCGCTGCCCAGCGGCATACTGCTGTACGAGTCCTCCATCCCCAGCTTCTGGCCGTCCTGCGCGAAGCTCACGCTGCCGTCCTCGTTGACCGCGACCGTCCACAGCTCGGTCGCGCCGTAGCCGGTCAGCTGGCTGTCTGCGGAGGCGGTGACATCCACGCCCGCCTGATAGTAGCCCGCCATCGTGCTCGACAGCGCCTTGCCGTAGGCCGGTGCATAGATCACGACCTGATCGCCCGCCGCGAAGGGCAGCGCGACCGGCGCAGGCGCCGCCTGCTCGGCCTGCACGGTGTAGGTGATGCGCTGCACGGCGCTCTGCGTGCCGTCGCACATGGCGACCGCCGTCAGCACGACCGTATCGCCCGCCTCGCCCGTGATGACCGGCGGCTGCGCGGCATCGTAGCGCGGGCTGTCGGTGGTCGGCGTCGTGCCGTCCAGCGTGTAGTACACGGCAGCGTCCGCCGTGGTGCTGTGCAGCGCGATGGCCGTCCCGCTCGCCACCGTGCCGCCCTGCGGCGTCGCCTGCGGCGCGGCCACCGTGATCGTCGGCGCGATCGTCTCGCCGTCGGTCTGCTCGATCCGATAGAGCGCGAACGCCGACGGATAGCTGTCCGGCCGCTTTTCGATCGTGGCGTTCTTATAGGCGCGGAATTTATTGCCCGAAGTCACGTTCGAGGCCAGCGTCACCGTGTCCTCGCCGCGGCCGGTGAACGTGAACCAGCCATCGGTGCAGGTCACGCCCCAGCTGTACGCATCGCCCTTGATGCCGTTGTTGTTGCCGCCCTTGGGCGCGATCGTCACGCCGTTGGCGTCGGTCAGCGTGGCGGTCGTGGCGCGGGTGACGGCGTCCACGTCCTTGCTCAGCGTCCAAACGCCCGCAGCGGACAGGTCATCCGCCGTCACCGCCGCCGTCTGCACCCACGTGCCGTCCAGCGCGGTCATGGCATAGCCGTGGCGCGCGACCATCGCATACTGACCGTCCACCAGCTCATCGAGCTCGGTCACCCGGGTATAGGTGACGCGCTCGCCCGCGGCCAGCGCCCAGCCGGGCAGCATGGCCAGCAGCATAGCCAGCACCATCAGCAGCGACAGCACGCGACTGCCCGCTGTTTTCATGCGCAAGGTCAAAAAAACCCCTCCATTTCGTCATTCTGGTCTGTGTTTTGCGCGATCTATCTCAAAACCTCAGCGGCTGGCGCGATCGGCCATCAGGCGCGCGGAAACCAAAGCCGCCAAGGGAACTGTCAGCAGGATGCCCACCGAACCGGCCAGCCCCTGCAAAAATTCGATGCACAGGAAGTCGGTGTTGAGCAGTTGCAGGAGCGGGATGTCATAGACCTGCACGAGCAGCAGCAGGTTGAGCGACGAGCCGGTGAAGGCCAGCAGCAGGGTGTTGGCCATCGTGCCCATCGCGTCCCGGCCGATGTTCATGGCCGCGGTGAACAGCGCCCGGCGGCCGATCGTGGGATCGACCTGCCGCAGCTCCCACGCGGACGAGGCGATCGACATCGCCACGTCCATCACCGCGCCCAGCGCGGCGATCAGCACGCCGCACACCAACAGCCCGCCCACGTGCAGCCCCTTTTCCGCCCCGTGGAGCAGCAGATCCTCGGCCTCGGTCATGTTGAACCCGCTCAGCGGGGTCAGGTGTCCGGCCAGCGCCGCCAACGCGCCCGCGCTGGCCACGCCGCCCACGCAGCCGAGCACCGCGCACAGCGTCTTTTTGCTCCAGCCGTTGAGCAGCAGCAGGCTGGCCACCGTCGTGACGACCACCAGCGCGACCGTCAGCGCGATCACCGGCTGGCCGCCGATCGCGCCCGGGATCAGCCAAAACCAGATGCAGCCCAGCGTATACACCAGCCCGAGCAGCGCCATCACGCCCTTTTTGCCGCCCAGCAGCACGAGCAGCAGGCAAAACAGCGCGGCCACCCCGCCGATCACCGGCATCCGGTCATAGTTGAACATCGAAACGTAGTAACTGCCGTCCGCCCGGTCGATCAGGCGCACGATCACCCGGTCGCCCGCCTGCACGTCCACGTTGCTCAGCACGCTCAGGTAGTTTACCAGCGGCAGCACCTCGCCCTCGTGTGCACCGGCCGTCAGGCGCACCTCGAGCTGCTGCGTGCCGACCCGCCGCCCCTCGCCCCGGTCGGTGTCGGCCTCGAGCGACTCCGCGAGCACGGCCGTCACCTCGGCCGGCACGAACGTCAGTTGGCTGGCCGCCGTGGGCGTGCCATCAGACGAGGCGCGATGCGCCCATGCCCCGCCCAGCACGGGCAACAGCACCAATATCACCAGCAGCAGGACGCGCCCCAGCCGTCCTCTCCCTGTATCGACCTGCAAATCCTTCCACCTCTGCCTTCTGCCGCCCGGCGGCGGCCGATCATCGCCGCGCCGCGCCCGCCTGCGGACAAAAAAGGTGTCCTGCCTGCGGGCTGCCGCAGACAGGACACGTCTCGGGCTGCGACGATGCGCCAGCCGCGGGTCGCACCGGTATCCGCCCGCAGCATATCTCCATCGTTTGCTCCTATGATAGCAAAAACGCGCCCCGTTTTGCCACCGCAGGCGCGTTATGTTCGTGTAAAAACTGCGTATATCCCGCGCTCATCCCTGCATATTGACACGGCCGCCCCGCATATGCTATCATATAGCATAAATAAGGGAGTAGTCAGCGCGGCGCGTTCCCGCCGCGTGGCAGGGTCAACACGCTGAGGGGGTCGTCCTCTCTGGCTCTGCACCAAATGACGAGACTTATCTGTTCACGCGGCAGATGGGTCTCTTTTTTCGTGCCATGTGCCCAAACGAGAAAGGAGGAGGACGAGATGGGACTGGTAGAACTGCTGTTGATCGGCGTGGGGCTGTCGATGGACGCCTGCGCGGTGTCGATCTGCAAGGGGCTGAGCGTGCGCACGCTGCGGCTGCGGCACGCGCTGCTCGCCGGGCTGTATTTCGGCGGCTTTCAGATGCTGATGCCGCTGCTCGGCTTCGCGCTCGGCGTGCGCTTTCAGGGGCTGATCACCAGCGTCGATCACTGGATCGCCTTCGTGCTGCTGGCGCTGATCGGCGGCAACATGATCCGCGAGTCGCGCGCGGGCGAGACCGACGACCTGAGCGATTCGTTCGCCCCGGCGACCATGCTGCCGCTCGCGGTCGCGACCAGCATCGACGCGCTGGCCGTCGGCGTGACGTTCGCGTTCTTGCAGGTGTCGATCGTACCGGCGGTGTCGCTGATCGGCGTGACGACGTTCGTGCTGTCGGCGATCGGCATCAAGGTCGGGCACGTGTTCGGCGTTCGCTACAAGGCGCGCGCCGAGCTGTTCGGCGGCGTGGTGCTGATCGCACTGGGCAGCAAGATCCTGCTGGAGCACTTGGGCGTGCTGGGATAGGCGCGAAAAAGGGAGGCACGAGCGTGCCTCCCTTTGCTTTTTCCGCGCCCGGCGCTCACTCGCTGAGCAGCATCCGGTCGTTCTCGATATTGAATTTTTCCAGCAGGTCGCGCACCGACAGGTTTTTCTTTTCCTCGCCGCGGATGTCCACGACCACCCGGCCGGCATCCATCATGATGAGGCGGTTGCCGTACTCGATCGCGTTTTTCATGTTGTGCGTGACCATCAGCGTGGTCAGATGGTCGCGCGCGACGATCTCCTCGGTCAGCCGGAGCACCTTGTCCGCCGTTTTGGGGTCGAGGGCGGCGGTGTGCTCGTCGAGCAGCAGCAGATCGGGCTTTTGCAGCGTCGCCATCAGCAGGGTGAGCGCCTGCCGCTGGCCGCCGGACAGCAGACCGACCTTGCTGGTCATGCGATCCTCCAGCCCCAGACCGAGCGTGGCCAGCTTGTCGTGATAGAGCGTCCGCTCCTCGTTGGTGATGCCGTGGCGCAGGCCGCGCTTTTTGCCGCGCCGATAGGCCAGCGCGAGGTTCTCCTCGATGCCCATCGTGGCCGCCGTGCCCATCATGGGATCCTGGAACACCCGGCCGAGGAAGCGCGCGCGCTTGTGCTCGGGCAGGCCGGTCAGGTTGAAGCCGTTGAGGCGGATCGTGCCCGTGTCCACCGGGTACACGCCCGCGATCAGGTTGAGCGTGGTCGATTTGCCCGCGCCGTTGCCGCCGATCACCGTGACGAAATCGCCGTTTTCGAGCGTCAGATCCAGTCCGTCGATCGCGCGCTTTTCGTTGACCGTGCCCGCGTTGAACGTCTTATAGATGCCCTTGAGCTCAAGCATCGCCCTTCGCCTCCTTTGCTGCGTCGCCCGTTTTCGCGACCGTCTTGGCCGCGCCCTTGAGATACTTGCCCTTCCAGTGGGGGATGGCGAGGAAGATCGCCACCACGGCCGCCGTGATGAGCTTGAGGTCGTTGGTGTCCAGACCGGCGGTCAGCACGACTTGGATGACCACATAATAGATCACCGCGCCGAGCGACACGCCCAGCAGGCGCAGCGCGAAGTTGCGGAAGATGCGGCCAAAGACGACCTCGCCGATGATGACCGCCGCCAGACCGATGACGATCGCGCCGCGACCGGCGTTGACATCGGCGAAGCCCTGATACTGGCAATAGAGCGCGCTGGCCAGCGCGACCAGACCGTTGGACAGCATCAGGCCGAGCACCTTGTTGCGATCGACGTTGATGCCCTGCGCCCGGCTCATGTTGGGGTTGGCGCCGGTGGCGCGGATCGCGCTGCCGAGCGCTGTGCCGAAGAACCAGTAGAGCACGGCGACCACGATCACGGTGAACACGGCCGCCACGAAGATCGGGTTGCCGATCGTCAGCTTTTTGACATCGCGCAGCGACACCAGCAGATTATAGTTGTTCGGATTGATCGCCATGTTGGCGCGTTTGTCCATGATGCGCAGGTTGATGGAAAACAGCGCCAGCTGGGTCAGGATACCGGCGAGGATCGCCGGGATGCCCATGAAGGTGTGCAGCACGCCCGTGACCAGTCCGGCCAGCAGCCCCGCCAAAAAGGCGCACAAGAGCGCCAGCCAGACGTTGACGCCGCTGGTCATCAGCACGATGCACACCGCGCCGCCGGTCGCCATCGTGCCGTCCACGGTCAGGTCGGCCAGATTGAGCACGCGGAAGGTGATGAACACACCGATCGCCATCAGGCCCCAGATCAAGCCCTGCGCCGCCGCGCCGGGCAGCGCAGACAGCAGATTGGAAAAAAATTGCATTTTGATGCCCCCGATACCTCATCTGATAAAGTGCAAAAGCACATTTCTTATAGTATAGCAAAAAAAAGCGGAAAAGCCAAGGCTTTTCCGCTTTTTGTCGTCATGCGTCTGGTGGGGATGTCGGCTCAGCCCTCGATCGCCACGTAATCGGCGGGCATGGTCAGACCGAGCGCCTCGCAGTTGGCGGCGTTGTACATCTTGGTGAACACCGGCGCAGGCTGTACCGGCATCGCGCCCGCATCCGCGCCGTTGACCAGGATCTCGAACGCCATCTCGCCGGTGGCCGTGCCCAGATCGTAGTAGTCGATCGACAGCGACGCGACACCGCAGCCCTCGCAGATGCCCTGCTCGCCCGCGATGACCGGCACCTTAGCCGGCAGCACGACGTTGGCGATCGCCTCGGTGCAGGACGCGGCGGTGTTATCGGTCGGGATATAGAGCACGTCGCAAGCCGAAGCCGCGTTCTGCGCGACCGCCGCGACATCGTTCGAGTCGGTGAACGAATACTCGGTGCAGGTGTAGCCCATGTCCTCGAGGAAGGGCTTGATCGTCTCTACCTGATAGCGGGAGTTGGGCTCGGCCGAGCAGAACAGCAGGCCGACGTTGTTGGCATCCGGGAACAGCTCGTTGAGCATCTGCGCCTGTCCGTCGAGCGGTGCGAGGTCGGTCGTGCCCGAGATGTTGGTGCCGCTGGTCGATTCGCTCGTCCAGCCCTCGATGCCGAGCGCGGTGCCGTAGTCGGTCACCGAGGTGCCCAGGATCGGGATGTCCTCGGTCGCGGCCTGCGCGGCCTGCAGGGCGGGGGTGGCGTTGGCCATGATCAGATCGACGTTCGCGGAGACGAAGCCGTTGACGATCGTCGCGCAGTTGGCCGACTCGCCCGAAGCATTCTGGGAGTCGAACTTGACCGTGCCGCCCGCCTGCTCGACCAGCTCGGTCAGCTTATCCTGGAAGCCCTGCGTCGCGCGGTCGAGCGCCGGGTGCTGCACCAGCTGCACGATGCCGACGTTGTAGCTGCCGGCGGTCGCGGCGGCGTCGTCGCCCGTGTCGCTCTGCGCGTCCGGCGCAGGCGTGTCGCTGCCAGAATTGCCGCAGGCCGTCATGGAAAGTGCCATCGCACCGGCCATCAGCGCGGCGAGCCATCTCTTTTTCATAAAAAACCCTTCTTTGCAATAAATTCCGCACCAAACGTGCGGCAGGATCGGTCGATCCTTCTTATTTTCCCAGTTTAGCAGCTAAAAGAACGGAAGTCAAGCAGGAAAAACCGTATTTTTTGTCCGCGCGGTCTGTGCAGCAGCGATCTGCACAAGTTTCGCCCGGTCAATTGTTAATAAACTGTTATGATCGCTGCAAAACGGTTGACCCTGCCCGTGTTCCATCGTACAATAGAGCCAAGGAAAGACGACGGAAGGAGGGCAGGACGTGAACATCTCTTTTTTCCTCAAGCCCAAGGCGGAGGTCGCCTTTTTGTATGACGACTGCCCGGTGCAGCAGGCACTGCGCGACATGATGCGCAGCGGCTTCACCGCGATCCCCGTGATCGACCACAAGGGGCGCTATGTCGGCACGATCACCGAGGGGGACTTCCTCCGGCTGGTGCTGCGCCACAGCCCGGCGCAGCTCGACCGCCTGACGGCCGGGCAGGTCGAGCGCCGCGTGCGCCACCGCTCGGTCAGCATCGACGCCCGCATGGAGGATATGGTCGAGCTGGTGACGGTGCAGAACTTCGTTCCCGTGACCGATGGGCGCGGGATGTTCTGCGGCATCATCACCCGCGGCGACGTGATCGGCTACCTGCAGGAGCGCTGCCGCCAATGACCCCAACCGACCCCACCCGACAGAGCAGGAGGACGCGGATGCGTCCTCCTGTCGTCGTTTTGACGCGGTTTTGCGGGCATCATCGGTCGCGCCGCCACGTGGCGGGGGCGAACAGCAGCAGCATGGGAAAGACCTCCAGCCGCCCGGCCAGCATATCGAACATGAGCACGCACTTGCTCAGCGGGCTGAAAAAGCCGAAGTTCGCCGTCGGCCCGACCAGCTCCAGCCCGGGGCCGATGTTGTTGAGCGTGGCCGCGACGGCGGTGAAGTTGGTGACCAGCGCCTCGTTGGTGATCGACAGCAGCAGCACCGACAGGATGAACAGCAGCAGATAGGCCACGAAGAACACGTTGACCGAGCGCATGACCTCATGCGACACGCGGCGGCCGTCCATCTTGTGCACGCGCACGGCGCGCGGGTGGATCAGATACTGCATCTCGTTGCGGATGCTCTTGACGATCAGCAGGATCCGCGCGCACTTGGTGCCGCCGCCGGTCGAACCGGCGCACGCGCCGACGAACATCAGCAGCACGAGCACGCATTTGCTCAGCGCCGGCCATTGGTCGAAGTCCACCGTGGAAAAGCCGGTGGTCGTGATGATGGACGCGACCTGAAAGCTCGCGTGGTGCAGGCTCTGCCAAAAATTGCCGAACATCCCGCGGACATCGCACGCGATGAGCAGCGCCGCGCCCGTGATCAGCCCCAGATACAGCCGCACCTCCTCGATGCGCAGCGCCTCGCGCCAGCGCCGCGTCAGCAGCAGATAATAGGCGCTGAAATTGACACCGCACAGGATCATGAACAGCGTGGTCACGCCCTGCAAATAATAGCTGTGATAATGCGCGAACGAGTCGTTCCACAGGCCGAAGCCGCCCGTGCCCGCGGTCGCCATCGCGGTACAGGCCGCGTCGAACACCGACATCCCGCCCACGACGAGCAGCAGCAGGTGCAGCACGGTCAGGCCGAAGTAGATCGCATACAGGATCAGCGCGGTATCGCGGATATGGGGCGACATCTTGGACACCGACGGCCCCGGGCTCTCCGCCCGCATCAGGTAGATGGTCTGGCCGCCGGCCAGCGGCAGGATGATCAGCATGAACACCAGCACGCCCATGCCGCCGATCCAGTGGGTGACGCTGCGCCAGAGCAGCGAAGCGTGCGACAGCGCCTCGACATCGCTCAGGATGGTCGCGCCCGTCGTCGTGAAGCCCGAGACCGCCTCGAACAGCGCGTCCACGGGCGAGGCGATCTCGCCGCTCAGCCACAGCGGGAGCGCGCCCGTGCCCGCCAGCACGATCCAGCACAGCGCGACCGCCACGAAGCCCTCCCGCGCATAAAAGCGGGTGTTGGCCGGCTTTTTGCGGCAGGATAGGCAGGCGACCGCCATGCACGCCGCCGACACGCCCAGATACGCCAGCACGACCGGCTCCCGATAGAGCAGGGCGGTCACCACGGGCAGCAGCAAAAAGACCGACTCCACCCCCAGCATCCAGCCGATCAGATAGCGGACGATCGCGAGGTTCATGACTGCCACTCCTCCTCCGGCCGGATGATGTCTTGCAGGTCGTTCATGCCCTTGTGGGTCGAGACGACGATCACCGTGTCGCCCACGTGCAGCTCGTCCCGCCCGCGCGGGATGATGCGCCTGCCCCGGCGGTTGATGCAGCACAGCAGCACGTCCGGCCGGATGGGCATATCCTGCAAGGGCACGCCGGTCAGGTGATGGGCGGCCACGCGGAACTCGAGCGCCTCGGCATCGTCGTTGAGCCGGTGCAGCGTTTCGACGTTCGAGCCCATCGAATTTTGCATCGCGCGGGTGTACTGGCCGATCAGCTCGGCGGTGGTCTGCCGGGGGCGGACGACCGTGCCGATGGGCAGGCTCTCGATGACCTCCTCGAAGTTGGAGCGGTTGACCTTGGTGAACAGCCGCGCCTTGGAGTGTCGCCCGGCGTGCAGCGAGAGCAGGATGTTCTCCTCGTCCATATTGGTCAGCGCGGCGAACGCCTCGCAGGTGGCCAGCCCCTCCTCGTCGAGCAGGTCGCGGTCGGTGCCGTCGCCGTGGATGATGGTCGCGGCGGGCAGCAGCTCGCTGAGCAGCTCGCAGCGGTCGCGCTGGGACTCGATGATCTTGACCGAGATGCCCGAGGACAGCAGGATCTTGCCCAGAAAATAGGCGATCTTGCCGCCGCCGACCAGCATGGCCGAGGCGATGCGGTCGTTCTTCATGCCGACCTGCTGGAAAAAGCGGGTCTGCTCGTTCGGCGGGACGATCACGGTGATGTCGTCGCCCGCGCGCAGGATGAAATCGCCCTTGGGGATGTAGGTCTGCTCGCCCCGGCGCACCATGCACAGCAGCGCCTCGGTGTGCAGCAGGGGATCGACCTCGCACACGGCCATCCCGTCCAGCCGGGAGTCCGGCGGGATGCGGATCGTCAGCAGCTCGGTGCGGCCGCGGGTGAACGTGCTCACGCCGATCGCCGAGGGGAACCGGATCAGCCGGGACACCACGTGCGCGGTGGACAGCTCGGGGTTGATGAGCATCGAGATGCCCAATTCGTCCCGGATGAAGCCCCGGTCGGCCATATATTCGGGATCGCGCACGCGGGCGATCGTGTGGCACTGGTTAGATGCCTGGCGGGCGATCAAACAGGCGAGCAGATTGATCTCGTCGTCGGTCGTGACCGCGATCAGCAGGTCGCTCTCCCGGATGCCGGCCTCCTTGAGCGTTTGGTAGCGGGTGCCGTTGCCGGTCACGGTCGCCACGTCCAGCTTGGCGCTCAGCTCGTCCAGCCGCTGCGCGGACACGTCGATCAGCGTCAGCTCGTGCCCCTCTGCCGAGAGCTGTCCGGCCAAGCCCGCGCCGACCTTGCCGCAGCCTACTATGATGATGCGCATATCGCGCCTCCCTCTTTCTGTTTTGGTGGGTCTATCCATAGCCGATTATAGCCGCTTCCGCACCGAAAAGCAACTGTTTTGTCCCCGCGTCCGCCTTTCCCCCGGAAAACAGCCGAAACACCCGCCAAAGCGGGTGTTTCGGTCATCTGCGGCTGCGCGGACGGATCCCGGGCAGCGCTCGTTACTGAACGATCTGCTTGGCAGCAGCGGCCAGCGCCTCGACCTTGGCGGCAGCCTCGGCCTTGTCGCTGCCCTTGGCCATGATATAGACCTTGACCTTGGGCTCGGTGCCGGACGGACGGATGATGAAGGTCGTGCCGCCCTCCAGCTCGTAATACATGACGTTCTGCCCCTTGAGCTCGATCTGCTCGACCGTGCCATCGGCCATGCAGGTGCGCGTGCCGGACTGGTGATCGCGGGTATAGTCGATCTTGTAGTCGCCGACCATGGTCAGCGGCTTTTCGCGCAGCTCGGCCATCAGCTCCTTCATGCGGGTCAGGCCGGACACGCCGGGCATGGTGATCGAGATCGTCTGCTCGCAGTAGTAGCCGTACTTGTCGTACATCTCCTCCATCGCGTCGTAGAGCGTCTTGCCCTGCGTGCGGTAGTAGGCGGCCATCTCGGCGATCAGCATGGAGGCCGTGACCGCGTCCTTATCGCGGGCATAGTCGCCGCACAGGTAGCCGTAGCTCTCCTCGAAGGCGAAGATATACTGGTGCGAGCCGGTCGCCTCGAACTGCTTGATCTTCTCGGCGAGGAACTTGAAGCCGGTGAAGGTGTCGAAGCAGTCCACGCCGTTCTGCTCCGCGACGGCGCGCGCCATCTCGGTCGTGACCAAGCTCTTGAGCACCGCCGGGTGCGGCGGCATGGTGCCGGTCTGCTTTTTGGCGGTGATGATGTAGTCGGTCAGCAGCACGCCCACCTGATTGCCCGACAGGGTGACGTACTCGCCCGTCTTGTCCTTGAGCACGATGCCCGTGCGGTCGGCGTCCGGGTCGGTGCCGATGATGAGATCGACATCGTTCTGCTTGGCCAGCTCGATCGCCAGCGCGAAGCCTTCCTTATATTCCGGGTTGGGGTTGACGACCGTCGGGAAATCGCCATCGACCTTCATCTGCTCGGGCTCGCAGAGGATGTGCTTATAGCCCAAGCGGCGCAGGATCTCGGGCACGAGGCGGTAGCCCGCGCCGTGGAAGGGGGTGTAGACCAGCTTGAAATCGTCCGCGACCTGCTTGACGCGGTCGGGATCGACCGCGACCTTGAGCACCTCCGTGAGATAGGCCTCGTCGGTCTCCGCGCCCAAGATGCGGATCATGCCGCTCTGCACGAAGCCGTCCATATCGCCGGTGCGCACGCCGGTGAACAGATCGGTCGCCGCCATCTCCTTGGCGACCACGTCAGCCTCGGCGGGGGGCAGCTGGGCGCCGTCCTCCCAATAGACCTTGTAGCCGTTATACTCCTTGGGGTTGTGGGACGCGGTGATGTTGATGCCCGCGATGCAGCCATAGTGGCGGATCGCGAAGGACAGCTCGGGCGTGGGGCGCAGTTCATCGAACAGCAGCGCCTTGATGCCGTTGGCGGCCAAGATGCAGGCCGACTGGGCGGCGAACTCGGCCGAAAAATGGCGGCTGTCATACGCGATCGCGACGCCGCGCTCCATCGCCTCCTTGCCGTTGGACACGATCAAGTTGGCCAGCCCCTGCGCCGCCTGCCCGACCGTGAACCGGTTCATGCGATACAGTCCCATCCCGAGCACGCCGCGCAGGCCGGCCGTGCCGAAGGACAGCGGCGCGAAAAAGCGGCTCTCGATCTCCTCGTTATCGCCCTCGATCGCACGCAGCTCGGCGCGCTCCTCGTCCGTCAGCGCGGGGGCTTGCGACCAACGCTTATATTCCGACATATGATCCATGGGTATCACCTCATCCTGATTTTTGGCATCTGCCATCTATATAAATTATACGATATTTATCAGTGAATGCAAGGGCTTTTGTACATATTCGTGCTTGTGTCCAAGCGCTCCGGCAGCAATGCACAGATCGATCGTGCAAGATCTATGCACTTTTTCGGCGATCGCCCGGTTTGGGGCGGGGCGCGGGGCGCATGGCCGCAGCCGCCGCATCGGCGCGCGCCATTTTATGCTACAATGGGGGGTATCACGATACAAAGGAGGGTCGGCCATGGATATGCCACGTATCTATGAGCAAGACGGTTACATCCACTTCATGCTGCGCCCGGAGGAGCTGCTGCGCCTGCGCTATTCGGCGGAGGCCGAAACGCCCTTCGTCGATTTTATGGATCGGTGGCTGGTGCAGATGAAAACACAGGTGCGCGAAAACACGATGGACGGCTACCGCTATGCCTTTGAAAAACACATCCGCCCCTTTTTCAGCGCCCGCGGCACGACGCTGGCCAACGCGCGGCCGATGGATTTTCAGGCGTTCGTCGATCTCAAATTCGCGCAGGGGCTGTCGCCCACCTCGATCGCCAAGTTCCACTCGATCATGCACAAATGCCTCCGGCACGCGGTCGCCTTGCAGATCATCCCGCTCAACCCGTCGGACAATGTGCTGCTTCCCCGGCGCAGCCCCTATCGCGGGCAGGTGTTCGACCGCACGCAGCTCAACGTGTTCCTCGCGGCGGCGCTCCACTCGCCCGCCGAGGCCGCCCTCGTGCTCGCCGCGACCTATGGCCTGCGCCGCAGCGAGTGCGCCGGGCTGCGCTGGTGCGCGATCGACCTGCGCGCCCGCACGATGGTCATCAACCACACGGCCGTGCAGTCGGGCGGGCGGATCATCTATGCCGACAACGTCAAGACCCGCTCGAGTTACCGCACGCTGCCGCTGTCCGATCCGCTGGTGCGCTATCTGCGCGACCTGCGCCGCCGCCAAGCCGACGACCGCAAGCGCTATGGCGCACAGTACCACCCCTCGGGCTATGTCTGCTGCCGCGCAGACGGTGCGCCCCTGCGCCCGGACTATATCTCGCGCGAGTTCGAGCGCGTGTGCCGCCGGGCGGCGCTGCCGCGCATCCGTTTCCACGATCTGCGGCACTCGGTCGCCACCCATCTGTTGCAGCAGGGCTTTTCGCTCAAGCAGATCCAGGCGTGGCTGGGGCACGCCGACATCGCGACGACCGCCAACGTGTATGCCCACGTGCCCTTCGCCGACACGATCCCGATCGCCAAGGGGATCTGCGCGTCGATCGACCTCGGATGAGCATCCGACCGGGCGAAACGCCGGTTTTTCGGCCATCTTGCGCCCAAACGGGCACTTTTCGACCCCTTTCGTCGATCGAAACAAAGCTGTAATATCGTCCGGCCACGTTTCAGCATTGTTACACTTGCCCCGCCGCCCTTGTGGCGCATGGGGGAAAACGGTATAATTTATCTATGACATGACACAAGGATGGACGTTCGATATGCTGAAAAAAACGATCGCAGCCCTGTTCCTCGGGGCGATGATGATAGTGGGCGCGGCTGCGGCCAGCCCGATCTTCCCGGTCACGCGCACCGACATCGACGGGGTGACGCGGGCGGGGTATCTGGATGAGGAGGGGCGCACCGTGCTGCCCTTCGTCTATGCACAGGCGGGCGAGTTCGCCCCCTGCGGGCTGGCCGCCGTCGAGGACGACAAGTGGCAGACCGCGGTCATCGACCGCACCGGTGCGCTGGTGGTCGATCACACCGCCTCGCCCGTGACGGTGGATTTTTCGGACGATATGCTGGCCTATCGCTACACCGACCACAGCGTATATTACGCCCTCGACGGCACGCCGATCGGCTCGTATGCCGGTGCGGTGGGCTTTTTCGAGGATGGGCTGCTGCTGTGCCAGAGCCCGGCCTCCGGCCGCTACAGCTATGTCCGGCCGGACGGCAGTCCGGCCTTCGACGAGGAATTCAGCGACGCCGGCGCTTTTCTGCATGGGCGGGCGCTGGTGCGCACGCTCGACGGCGCGTACCGCGCCATCGACACCACCGGGCAGACGCTCTACGCCCTCGAGCCCGGCATCACGCCCTCGTACATGACGATCTTCGGCGAGGACACCATCGTGCTGGACAACGGCATCAATCAGGCGCTGTACTCGCTCTCCCAGCGCAGCTACCTGACCGAATTCGTGTACAGCACGATCGAGCCCTTCCATGAGGACATCGCGATGGTGCGGCAGGTCAATCGCTGGGGGCTGATGGATGTCAACGGCAAGCTGCTCACCCCGCCGATCTACTACTACCTGTCCTACATGGGCGACGGCCTGTACGCCGCCCGCAGCGAGGACGGCTCGGCCGCCGCCGTCGATGCCAACGGCAACGTCGCCTATCGCACGCCCAGCTACGTGGGCGGTTTCGACGAGCTGCGCTATGGGCTGGCGTGGCACGGCATGGCCGACGGCAGTCTGGTCTTTTTCCGCAAGAACGGCGGCTATTTCGCCAGCCTGCCCAACGCCGAGGATCCCACGCTGCTGAGCGAAACGGTCGTCCGCGTGACGCAGGACGGCACGCGCAAGTACATCGACCTGTCCACCGGCCGCACGCTGTTCGAGCAGCCGACCTCGTTCGATCTGGGCGGCGGCATCACCGCCCACACCGTGCACTATGAGAAATTCCTCGGCTATCAGGCCGACGGCAGCGAGCACGGCTGGAACGTCGATCTGCCCGAGTTCAGCGGCATCCCGAACGCCGCCGTGCAGCGCCAGATCAACGAGGCCGTGCGGGCGTTCTTCCTCGCGGGGCCGTCGGTCTCAGCCGAGTATGAGGCGCTCGAGGGCGGCTACGGCGCGTCGATCGAGGGCTCGGTGCTGGTCGTGTGGGCGAGCTGCGTCAGCGGGCGCGGCGCGGGCTCGTCGGTGTGGAACAGCAGTCTGGCCTTCGACCTGCGCACGGGCGAGCTCTATGAGATGAACGACCTGTTCCGCAAGGGCTATCTGGACACCGTCGCCAGCCTGCTGCCGCCCGATCGCCCGATCTACCTGTACACCTCGCCGCGCATGAGCACCACGGGCGTGACGTGGTACTACAACGAATACGAAAGCGCGACGCGGCGCGCCTATACCGAGCGCTATCTGCTGTCCTTCGCCGATCTGCGCGATGCGCTCGACCGCGAGGGCGCGTGCTACGCCGCCCTGCAAACGCCCTTCCAGCCGCAGCCCGCCACGCTCGCGTGCTTCCGCGATGTGCCGCTGACCCACTGGGCGGCCACGTACATCCAGACGGTCGCCGACCGGGGGCTGATGCAGGGCGCAGGCGGCCTGTTCCGCCCGCAGGCGTCGATCACCGCCGCCGAGGTGTGCGCCACCATCGCCCGCCAGCAGGCGCTGCCCGCGCCCGCGCAGGTGATGGACGGGCTCGACCCGTCTGCTTGGTACGCCGGTGAGGTGAGCGCGGTGCAGGCCGCCGGCCTGCTGGCCGGGCTGGAGCAGGACTTCCGACCTGATGCGCCGATGCGCCGCGCCGATGTCATGCAGCTGCTGGCCGACCTGCTGGTGCAGCAGGGCGCGACGCTGCCGGATGACGCCGCCATCGCCCAAACGCTGTCCCCGCTGACCGATGCGGACGCGATCGCGCCCGACCGCCGCGCCGCCGTGGCGCTGTGTATGCAGCAGGGGCTGATCCAAGGCTACGACGACGGCTCGCTCCGGCCGCAGAGCGGCATCGCCCGCGCCGAGTTCGCCAAGCTGCTGACGCTGCTCGGATGACAAACGAAAATGGCCGGATCGCCGCCCTGTGGGCATTGAACCGCACCCCATTTGTTAGACAGTATGGTATACTGGATAAGAAGTGGGGTG
>JAUNJI010000025.1:18435-19589 GCA_030533295.1 Eubacteriales bacterium | reverse complement strand
GGCGATCTGCCAGTCGATCGAGAGCGAAACGCAGGTGATCGCGCCCGCGACGGCGCGGCGCGGCAAGCACATCCAGCGGGTGTACACCGTCCAAAACCTCGGTTGTGCGCACTGTGCGGCCGAGATGGCGCACCAGATCGGGCAGCTCGACGGCGTGGACGACTGCGTGCTGGTCTATGAGACCAAGCAGCTCCGCGTGACCGGCGCGGACCCGGACGCGCTGCTGCCGCAGATCCGGGCGATCTGCCAGTCGATCGAGAGCGAAACGCAGGTGATCGCGCCCGAGGCGGAGCAGGTGCACAGCACTAGCCACCCGCTGCGCGACATCGCGATCGGCGCAGGGCTGTTCCTCGTGGGCGAGGCGCTGCTGCACGGCGCGCCCAAGGTCGCCGTCATGCTCGCGGCCTATCTGCTGCTGGGTTGGCGCGTGCTGCGCACGGCGGTGGTCAACATCCGCAAGGGGCGGGTGTTCGACGAGAATTTCCTGATGGCGGTCGCGACGGTCGGCGCGTGGGCGATCGGCTCGTTCGATGAGGCGGTCGGCGTCATGCTGTTCTACCGCGTGGGCGAGTATTTCGAGGATCGCGCGGTCGAGCGGTCGCGGCGGCAGATCATGGACGCGGTCGATCTGCGGCCGGAGACCGTCCAGCTGCTCGGGGCGGATGGCAGCGTGCGCACCGTCCCGGCCGAGCAGGCGGCGGTGGGCGATCTGCTGCTCGTCCGTCCGGGCGACCGTGTGCCGCTCGACGGCGAGGTGGTCGAGGGCGAGAGCCGTCTGGACACCTCAGCCGTGACCGGCGAGCCCGTGCCGGTGCGCGTCACCGTGGGCGACCGCGCGGTGTCCGGCTGCGTCAACACCGATGGCGTGCTCAAGCTGCGCGTCACCCACGTGCTCGCGGAGAGCATGGTGCAGCGCATTTTGGATAGCGTGGAGAACGCAGCCGCCCGCAAACCCAAGCTCGACCGCTTCATCACCCGCTTTTCGCGGGTCTACACCCCGGTCGTGGTCGCGATCGCGGCGCTGACCGCGCTGCTGCCCAGCCTGTTCACCGGCGATTGGCAGCATTGGGTCTATACCGCGCTCAGCTTCCTCGTCATTTCGTGCCCGTGTGCGCTGGTGCTCAGCGTGCCGCTGACCTATTTCGCGGGCATCG
>JAUNJI010000025.1:0-18425 GCA_030533295.1 Eubacteriales bacterium | reverse complement strand
GGCGCGTCGCTCGAAGCGCTCAATGGGGTCAAGACCGTCGTGATGGATAAGACCGGCACGATCACCCGCGGCGATTTCGTCGTGCAGCGGGTCACGCCGGCGGGCGGACTGGATGAAACGGCGCTGCTCGCTCTGGCGGCGACCTGCGAGGGCGCGTCCACCCACCCGATCGCCCAGTCGATCCGCGCGGCCTGCGTGGACGCGGACGCGCTGCCCACGGCGGACAGCCTCCGCGAGCAAGCGGGTGAGGGCATCGAGGCCGTCATCGGCGGCCAGCGCGTGCTATGCGGCAACACCAAGCTGCTCGCCCGCCACGGGGTCGCACTGACCGGTTATCAGGGCACGCCGGGCAGCACCGAGGTGCTGCTCGCGGTCGATGGCCGCTATGCGGGCTGCATCGAGATCGCGGATACGGTCAAGCCGGACGCCCGGCAGGCGGTCGCCCGCATGAAGGCGCAGGGGCTGACCACCGCCATGCTGACCGGCGACGGGCAGGAGAGCGCGGACGCGGTCGCGCAGGCGGTCGGCATCGACGAGGTGCGGGCGCGGCTGCTGCCCGCGGATAAGCTGACCGCCCTCGAGGACATCCGCGCCCGGCGCGGCGCGGTGCTGTTCGTGGGCGACGGCATCAACGATGCGCCCGTGCTGGCGGGCGCGGACGTGGGCGCGGCTATGGGCAGCGGCGCCGATGCGGCGATCGAGGCCGCCGACGTGGTGTTCCTGCACGCCGAGCTGTCGTCGATCCCGACGGCCGTGCAGCTGGCGCGGCGCGCCGACGCGATCGCCAAGCAAAACATCGCGTTCGCGCTGGCGGTCAAGCTGCTGGTGCTGGCGCTCGGCCTGTTCCAGTTCGCGTCGATGTGGCTGGCGGTGTTCGCGGACACCGGCGTGGCCATGCTGTGCGTGCTCAACTCGATCCGGATGCTGCATCAGGGCAAACAGTGAGCAAAGACCGTGCGCCACGCACGCGAGCGACGAAAAAAGGGCGCAGCTGCGCCCTTTTTCGTTTGGTTTTCGCGCCCGATCACTCCGCGAGGCGGTAGATCGCGCAGATCGCCTGCTCGTCGAGCAGCGAATAGCTCTTGACCGGGCCGTTGGCGGCGCGGAGGGTGTTGGCGGCCAGCGTTTGGTAGTCGCTCGGCCGGATGCCCAGCTCGCCCAGATGCACCGGCATCCCGATCTCCTCGAAGAAGCGCTTCATCGTGCAGATGCCCTCGCGTGCGGTGCGCAGCGGCTGGGCGAAGTCCATCTCGACGCCGAACACGCGGTGCGCCAGCTGGGCGAAGCGCGGGACATCGCGCTCGACCTCATACTGCGCCCACGCGGGGAACAGCACGGACAGACCCGCGCCGTGCGCGATCTCGTCCCGGAAGGCGGACAGCTCATGCTCGAGCTTGTGCACCGGGAACAGGCGCGTGCGGCCGCAGCCGGTGTAGTCGTTGTGGGAGACGCTGCCCGCCCACATCAGCGTGGCGCGTGCCTCATAGTCGCAGGGGTCGGCGATCGCGCGGCGGCCGGCGTCGCGGGTGGCGATCAGCAGCCCCTCGGCCAGCCGGTCGGTCAGGTCGCTCTCGCCGCCCTGCGGGGTCAGATAGCGCTCGATCGTGTGCATCATGATGTCTACGATGCCGCAGCCGGTCTGGAACTTGGACACGGTGAACGTGTTTTCGGGATCCAAAAAGCTGATGCGCGGGCGGTTGGTCTGGCTGGTGATGCCGCGCTTTTCGCGGGTCTGCTCGTTGGTCAGCACGCAGGAGTTGCTGGTCTCCGAGCCCGAGGCCGCCAGCGTCAGCACGGTCGCGATCGGCAGGGTGGCCTCCGGCAGCGCTTGGCCGGTCGTGAACGTCCACGGGTCGCAGCCGGTGGCCACGCCCATGCCGATGCCCTTGGCCGAGTCGATCACCGAGCCGCCGCCCACCGCGACGATCCAATCGACGCCCTCGCGCTGGCACAGGGCGATGCCCTCATGCACGAGCGATAGCTTGGGGTTGGGCGACACGCCGCCCAGCTCGACGAAGGTCAGCCCGGCGTCGGTCAGGCTGGCCTCGACCCGGTCGAGCAGCCCGGAGGCGCGGGCGCTGCCCCCGCCGAAATGCACCAGCACGCGCTGCGCGCCCAGCGCACGCAGCCGGGGCCCGATCTCCGCCTCGATCGCGCGGCCGAACACGACCTCGGTCGTGGTGTGGATGGAAAAGTTTTGCATACTGCGTTGCCTGCCTTTCTGCGTTTTCGCATCGATGGGTCTTATATAGGTTTATTATACCGATGCTCTTGCCAAAAGTCAAAAAATTCGGTAAAATATAGAACAGCGACGGCGGATACGCCGCGGAAGGAGAGAGGCGCGCGCGATGTCATACGCATATTCCGGCTGGGAATGGCTGCTGGTGTTTTACCTGTATTGCTTTCTGGGCTGGTGCTTCGAGTCCACGGTGGTCTCGGTGCAGCAGCGGCGGTTGGTCGATCGGGGCTTTTTGCGCGGCCCCATGCTGCCGATCTACGGCTTCGGGGCGACGATCTTGCTGCATGTCTCCTTGCCGCTGTACGACCGGCCGGTGGCGCTGTTCTTCGCGAGCATGATCGCGGCGACCGCCTTTGAATATGTGGTCGGCGTGCTGATGGAGCGGCTGTTCCGCGTCAAATACTGGGATTATTCCACCCACCGATTCCAATTCCAGGGGCGGATCTGCTTGCAGTCCTCGCTGTGCTGGGGCTTTCTGGGGCTGGTGCTGGCGCGTGCCATCCACCCGCCGGTCGAATGGGTGGTCGCGGCCGTGCCGCCGCCGGTGCTGCCGGCGGTCGATCTGGCCGTGAGCGTGGTGTTCGCGTGGGACACGGTCGTATCGGTGCGCACGGCGCTCGATCTGGCGCGTGTGCTCGAGGAGCTGGACAAGCTGCACCAGCAGAGCATGGCGCTGCGGCGCGAGCTGTCCGAGACCGCGCTCATGCGGCTGACCGACCTCTCCTATCGCGTGGATGAGGCGCGGGGCGAGTGGGCAGAGCGCATGGATGAGGCGCGGGGCGAGTGGGCAGAGCGCGTAGACGGTGCCCGCGAACGGCTGGGCGACGTGCGCGAGCAGATGGATCAGGCGCGGGACGAGATGGGCGAGCGCGTGGGCGACGCCCGCGAGCGGATCCTCGCCCGGCTCGACGAGCTCCAGCAGCGCTTCGACGAGCGTGCGCAGGCGCTGGCCAGCAGCCGCAAGCGGCTGCTCCGCAGCCACCCGAGCGCCCGTTCCGCCCGCTATGACGACGTGCTCCAACGTCTAAAAAAGCAGATCGACCCACATAAACGCGGTTAAAACTGCACGGATCGCACAAAATGATGCAAAAGTGTGGTGATCGGCGCGCGGCTTTCGTCGCTTTTTCACTTGCTAAAATACCCTTTTGTAGTGTATATTAGTAACAGGATGATCGTGTCCCGTCGATGTTCCGGGGACGCGATGCTCAGATCAACGCTTTGGGAACAGAAAGGCAGATAGCATATGAAACGATTCGTTTACGCGGACAATGCGGCCACCACGCCGCTGTCCGAGACGGCTTTCGCGGCGATGAAGCCGTGGCTGACCGAACACTATGGCAATCCGTCTTCGCTCTATCGCATCGGACGCGAGGCCAAGATGGCGATCAATGAGGCGCGCATGGTGGTCGGCAAGTGCCTGAACGCAGCCATGCCGGTCAACGAGGCCAATGACTACGCCCCGGGCGAGATCATCTTCACGGGCGGCGGCTCGCAGGCGGACAATCTGGCGATCCGCGGCTTCATGCACGGGCCGACGGCCAAGGGACGCCGCCACCTGATCACCTCCAAGATCGAGCACCACGCCGTGCTCTACACCTGCGAGGCGCTCGAAAAAGAGGGCTTCCGCGTCACCTATCTGGACGTGGACGAGCAGGGACACGTCGATCTCGAGCAGCTCGAGCGCGAGCTGAGCGAGGACACGGCGCTCGTTTCCATCATGGCGGCGAACAACGAGATCGGCACGATCGAGCCGCTCCGCAAGATCGCCGACCTCGCCCACGCGGTGGGCGCCAAGTTCCACACCGACGCGGTGCAGGCCGTCGGCCATATGCCGATCGATGTGCAGCAGATGGGCATCGATATGCTGTCGCTCTCGGCGCACAAGTTCCGCGGTCCGCGCGGCGTGGGCGCGCTGTATGTCAAAAAGGGCATCGTGCTCGAGCCGCTGGTCTACGGCGGCGGGCAGGAGCGCGGCCTGAGCTCGGGCACGGAGAACACCGCAGGCTGCATCGGTCTGGCGGCGGCCATGCAGGAGGCCGTCGAGGGCTTAGAGGATAAGATGGCCTATGTCAAAAAGCTGACCGATCGGCTGGTCGAGGGCATCATGCAGATCCCCTACACCCACTACACGGGCGACCCGGTCGATCGTCTGCCGGGCACGGCGTCCTTCGTGTTCGAGGCGATCGAGGGCGAGGGGCTGATCCTGCGGCTGGATATGGCGGGCGTGTGCGGTTCGACCGGCTCGGCCTGCTCGACCGGCTCACTCGATCCGTCGCACGTGCTGATGGCGATCGGCCTGCCGCACGAGATCGCGCACGGCTCGCTGCGCCTGACCCTCGGCGAGCAGAACACCGAGGAGGACGTGGACTACCTGATCGAGACCGTGACCGATGTCGTCGCGACGCTGCGTGCGATGAGCCCGGTCTGGAAGGACGGCAAGCCCGACCTGACGGCGGCCTCCGAGCTGCACAAGTGAGCTCTTCTAGGGGGGACGTTGTCCCCCCTAGATACGAGAAAAGTTCCCGAAGGAAACTTTTCTCGATACCCCCCCCTCTCGCCCGCACGGCGGACGAGGTCGCGCCGCCACGGCGCGGGCAGCGGTATCCAAGCCCGGCAGAACCGGACTTGGATGGGAATGAGAACGACACCGCGCTGCGGCGCGTGTCAGGGGCGGCTCGACCGCCCCGGTGATAGACCGAAGTTTTTTAAGGAGATATGAGTTATGCAATACAGCGAAAAGGTGCTCGATCACTTCACCCATCCGCGCAACGTGGGCGAGATCGAGGACGCGAACGGCGTCGGTGAGGTCGGCAACGCCAAGTGCGGCGACATCATGAAGATCTACCTCAAGGTGACGGACGACGGCGTGATCGAGGATGTCAAGTTCAAGACCTTCGGCTGCGGCGCGGCGATCGCCACCAGCTCGATGGCCACCGAGATGGTCAAGGGCAAGACGCTCGAGGAGGCGCTCAAGCTGACCAACAAGGCGGTCGCGGAGGCGCTCGACGGCCTGCCGCCGGTCAAGATGCACTGCTCCGTCCTCGCAGAGGAGGCGCTGCGCTCGGCCATCGCGGATTATTACCGCCGCATGGGCAAGGATCCCACGGCGATCCTCGGCTGCGACATGGATTGCGCGGCCTGCCACCACGAGCACGACGCGCACTGAGCTGCGACGGGCATCGAAACGAACGAACACGCATACGCTAAGGGCAGATCGACGATCTGCCCTTTTGGTGTCGGTATCGAGGTGGAGCATGACAGAAATAACACATAGTATAACCTATCTAAAAGAATACGCGCAGTTGAAAAAGGCGCTGGACGAGGGACAGTCGCCGCTGCTGGTGGTCGGCTTGTCGCCGGTGCACAAGGCGCATCTGGCGGCCGCGCTCGGGCTGGACACCGGTCGGCCGGTGCTGCTGCTGACCGACGACGACGGCGCGGCCGCCCGTCTGGCCGCCGATCTGCAAGGCTTCACCGAGCGCACCGTGCCCGTCCTGCCCGCCCGCGAGCTGGTGATGGCCGATGTGGTGGGCGTTTCCCGCGGCTATGAGCAGCGGCGGCTGGCCGTGCTGGACGAACTGGCGCACACGCGCTTCGCGGTGGCCTCGGTGCAGGCGGCCGTGCAGCGGACGCTGCCGCCGGACACGCTCGCGGCGGCGGTGGTGTCGCTCGCGACCGGGCAGCAGATCGCGCTGGACGACCTGACGCAGCAGCTCGTTCGCGCGGGCTATGAGCGCTGTGCGCAGGTCGAGGGCAAGGGACAATTTTCGGTGCGCGGCGGCATTTTGGACGTGTATCCGCCGCAGGCGGCCGATCCCTACCGCGTCGAGTTCTGGGACGACGAGGTGGACTCGATCGCGACCTTCGACGTGGGCAGCCAGCGCCGCTTGGACAGCGTCGAGCGGCTGCGCTGCCTGCCGTGCATGGAAACGCTGCCCCATCTGGCGCCGGGCGGCGTGGAGGGGCTGGCGCGGGCGATCGAGGACACGCTATCCACCCGCAAAAAGAAGCACGCCGCGCTGGCCGCGCACATCGCCCGCGATGCCGAGCGCCTGCGCGAGAGCGGTGCGCTGCCAGCGGCGGATAAGTACCTGCCGCTGGTCTATCCCACGCGGGCGACCGCGCTCGACTACCTGCCCGCGAACGCGGTCGTGCTGATCGAGGACACGCCCCGCCTGCGCGATGCCCTCCGCGCCTTTTTGGAGCGCATCGGCGAGGACGTGACCGCGCTGCTCGAGCGCGGCGAGCTGCCGCCCGGACTGGGCGGCTACGCCCTCGACTTTGCCGGGCTGTGCGCGCTGCCGCGGCCGATCGTGCGGCTGGATAGCTTTCTGGGCAACGTCCCGGAGCTGGCGCCGCAGCATCTGGAGCACGTGACCGCCAACCAGATGAACGCCTACGGCGGCGATATGGACTTGGCGGCGGCCGACATCGGCAGCTACACCAAGCAGGGGCGTGCGGTGGCGGTGGTGTGCGGCAGCCTGCTGCGCTGCCGCAATATGTGTGATGCGCTGGTCGAGGCGGGCGTACCGGCGAGGATCGACGATCGTCTGCCCAAGGCCGGACAGGTGTGCGTGCTCGAGGGCACGCTGTCCGCCGGGTTCGAGTATCCCGATCTCGGTCTGGTCGTGATGACCGAGGGGCAGGTGCTCGCGCGGCGCAAACGGAGCACGGTCAAGCGGTCGAACCGCGACCGGGTCAAGTCGTTCACCGACCTGACGCCCGGCGATCTGGTCGTGCACGAGCACCACGGCATCGGCCGCTTCGTGGGCATGGAGCGCATGACCGTCGATGGCGCGGAGCGCGATTTCCTCAAGATCGCCTTCGCGGGCACGGACTTTCTGTATGTCCCCGCGACCGCGCTCGACCTGCTCTCCAAGTACATCGGCGCGGGCGAGCCGGAAAAGGTGCGCCTCAACAAGCTGGGCGGCGCGGACTGGTCGCGCACCAAGGCACGCGCCAAGGCGGCGGCCAAGGAGCTGGCCGAAGGGCTGCTCAAGCTGTATGCCGAACGCGCCAAGGTCAAGGGCTACGCCTTTCCGGCGGACGATGCGTGGCAGCGCGAGTTCGAGGACGCCTTCCCCTATGAGGAGACCGACGACCAGCTGCGCTGCATCGCCGAGATCAAGGCCGATATGGAGACCGACCGCCCGATGGATCGGCTGCTGTGCGGCGATGTGGGCTTCGGCAAGACCGAGGTCGCGCTGCGGGCGGTGATGAAGTGCGTGCTGGCCGGCAAGCAGGCGGTGATCCTCACGCCGACCACCGTGCTCGCCCGCCAGCATTATCTGACCGCGCTGCAACGCTTTCAGGGCTATCCGATCACGATCGACCTGCTCACGCGCCACAAGACCGGCAGCGAGCAGACCCGCCTGCTGCAAAAGCTGGAGGCCGGGTCGATCGACATCGTGGTGGGCACGCACAAGCTGTTCAATAAAAAGATCCGTTTCCACGATCTGGGGCTGCTCGTGGTCGATGAGGAGCAGCGCTTCGGCGTGTCGCATAAGGAGTCGCTCAAGGCGCTGTCCAAAACGGTGGACGTGCTCACGCTGTCGGCCACGCCGATCCCGCGCACGCTCAATATGGCGCTGTCCGGCATCCGGGATATGTCCTCGATCGAGGAACCGCCGCTCGACCGCCACCCGGTGCAGACCTTCGTGCTCGAGCAGAACGACGGCGTGCTGCTCGACGCGATCCGGCGCGAGCTGGCGCGCGGCGGGCAGGTGTATTATCTGCACAACCGCGTCGAATCGATCGCCCGGTGCGCCGCGCAGCTGCAAAAGCGCCTGCCGGATGCGCGGATCAGCGTGATCCACGGCAAGATGAGCCAGCGCGAGATCGCCGCCGTGATGAACGCGATGGCCGAGGGCGAGGTCGATCTGCTGGTGTGCACGACGATCATCGAGACCGGCATCGACATCCCCAACGCCAACACGCTGGTCATCGAAAACGCCGACCATCTGGGGCTGGCGCAGCTGCACCAGATCCGCGGGCGCGTCGGGCGCTCGTCCCGCCATGCCTATGCCTATCTGTGCTATCGGCGGGGCAAGGCGCTGTCCGAGATCGCGCAAAAGCGCCTGTCAGCGATCCGCGAGTTCGCGGCGTTCGGCTCGGGCTTCAAGATCGCCATGCGCGACTTGGAGATCCGCGGCGCGGGCAACGTGCTCGGCCCCGAGCAGTCCGGCCACATGATGAGCGTGGGGTATGACCTGTATCTCAAACTGCTCGAGGAGGCCGTGCAGGAGGAAAAGGGCGAGACCCCCAAGCCGCGCGTCGATTGCGCGGCCGAGCTGCTGCTGTCGGCCAACCTGCCGTCCACCTATGTGCCGGATGCCGGGCAGCGGATCGACCTCTATCGCCGGATCGCGCTGATCCGCACCGACGAGCAGCGCAGCGATATGCTCGACGAGCTGATCGACCGCTTTGGCGAGCCGCCCACGGAGACGGTCGCGCTGCTGGACATCGCGCTGCTGCGCAGTCAGGCGAGCGAGCAGGGCATCTCGGAGATCCGCGAGCGGGATGGCCGCTTGCAGCTGACCTTCGTCGAGACCGACTTCGCGCGGCTGTCCGCCTTGTGCGGCGAGCGCGACTTCCGGGGGCGGCTGCTGCTCAATGCGGGCACGACGCCCTATCTGTCCCTGCGGATGAACAGCGGCGAGACGCCGCTCGATATGGCGCGCACGCTGGTCGAGCACTATGCCGCGACCGCCTGATCGCAGCTTGACTTTCCCGCCCGATGTGCTATAATGACGATGTATGCCGCACGACAGGCGGCGGGCGTGCCGCCGCGCGGTGCGCCGCGAACAAGCGAATAACGCAGATCATGCGATGACGCGGGAAGAGTAGCTGCTGTCCTGTGCGCCCGAGAGAGAGGCTCCCCTTGGCTGCAAGAGCCTTGCGCACGGCGCGGTGAAGTGCGCCCGCCGAGCATCGGGGCGAAATGCCCCGCGGACGCGCCCGTTACCGCGCATCCAAGTGACAAACAGGAGTGGAACCGCGCCATGCTGCGCCTCCCGTGGGCAAGATCGCCCCGGGGGGCGCTTTTTTCGCCCGTCCGCTCCGCCAGATAGCTGCAAAAGGAGAAAAGACCATGAAACTGTTCAACACCCTGACCCGCCAGAAGGAGGAATTCGTGCCGATCACGCCGGGCGAGGTCAAAATGTATTCCTGCGGCCCGACCGTGTACAACTATTTCCACGTCGGCAACGCGCGTCCGTTCATCGTGTTCGACCTGCTGCGCCGCTACTTCGAGTATCGCGGCTACAAGGTGCGCTTCGTGCAGAACTTCACCGACATCGACGACAAGGTGATAGGCAAGGCCAACGATGAGGGCGTGGACTTCAGCGTGATCGCCGATCGGTATATCAAGGAGTACTACGTCGATGCAGAGGGGCTGGGCATCGGCAAGGCGACCGTGCATCCCCGCGCGACCGAGACCATGGACGCGATCATCGACATCGTGCAAAAGCTGCTCGACAACGGCCACGCCTATGTCGCGCCCAATGGGGACGTGTATTTCCGCACCAAGTCCGATCCCGACTACGGCAAGCTGTGCCACCAGCCGATGGAGGAGCTGCAAGCGGGCGCACGCATCAGCGTGGGCGAGATGAAGGAGGATCCGATGGATTTCGCCGTCTGGAAGGCCGCCAAGCCGGGCGAGCCCGCGTGGGACACGCCGTGGGGCAGCAAGGGTCGGCCGGGCTGGCACATCGAGTGCTCGGCGATGGTCAACAAGTATCTGGGGCCGACGATCGACATCCACTCCGGCGGCCTCGACCTGATCTTCCCCCATCATGAGAACGAGATCGCCCAGTCCGAGTGCGCCAACGGCTGCTCGTTCGCGCATTACTGGCTGCACAACGGCTTTTTGACCATCGATAACGAGAAGATGTCCAAGTCCAAGGGCAATTTCTTCATGGTGCGCGACGCGGCACAGCAGTTCGGCTATGAGACGATCCGGATGTTCATGCTGTCCGCCCACTACCGCACCCCGCTCAACTATTCGGCCGAGTCGCTCGAGATGAACAAGGCGTCGCTCGCCCGCCTGTATGAGGCGCGCAATAACATGGAGTTCCGCATCAGCAAGGCCGAGGGCGATGCGCCGACCGCCGAGGAGACCGCCAAGCTGGACGCGCTCGCGGCGTACAAGCAGAAGTTCATCGACGCGATGGACGACGACCTCAACACCGCCGATGCGTTGTCGGCCGTGTTCGAGCTGACCCGCGAGATCAACGCCTATATGGGCGCGCATCAGGACGCGACCAAGGCGTTCCTGACCGCCGCGCACGGCCTGTTCACCGAGCTGACCGGCGTGCTCAATCTGGTGCAACAGCGCGAGGACGCCGCCGCCGATCCGGACGCGGACAAGATCGAGGCGCTGATCGCCCAGCGTGCCGCGGCCAAGAAGGCCAAGGACTTCGCTGAGGCCGACCGCATCCGCGACGAGCTGGCCGCCATGGGCATCACGATCAAGGACACCCGTCAGGGCACCCAGTGGAGCCGCGCGTGAGCGCACCGCGCCGGTGCACGCTTTGACCGCACACGAAAAAAGACGGACGCGGCAGCGTCCGTCTTTTTGGCACAGGGCGACCCGGAAGGGCGCAAAAAAACCGCCGAAACGGCGGTTTTTTGCGTTTTCCCGCGGGGTATTTGGGGGGCGTTAGAGATACATCACCTGATCGCGGGCGGGGCCGACGCCCAGCATGGTGATCGGGCAGCCGATGATCTGCTCGAGCGCCCGGATATACTGCTGGACGCTCTGCGGCAGCGCATCGAAGGTGCGGCAGCCGGTGATGTCCTCGTCGAAGCCGTCGAACTCCTGATAGACCGGCTCGCAGTCCACCAGATCCATGAAGTTGGCGGGGAACTCGGTGACGGTCTGGCCGTTTTTGAGCTTGTACGCCACGCAGACCTTGAGCTTGGGCAGGCCGCGCAGCGGGTCGATCTTGTTGATGACCACGTCGGTCAGGCCGTTGACGCGCACAGTATAGCGGGCGACCACCGCATCGAACCAGCCGGTGCGGCGCGGGCGGCCGGTGACTGTGCCGAACTCGCCGCCGGCGTTGCGGATCGCGTCGCCGGTCGCGTCGAACAGCTCGGTGGGGAAGGGACCTTCGCCCACGCGGGTGGTGTAGGACTTGAAGATGCCGATCACCTGATCGACCGCGGTAGGCCCCACGCCCGAGCCGATGCAGCAGCCGCCGGCCACCGGGTGGGACGAGGTGACGAACGGATAGGTGCCCATGTCCAGATCGAGCAGCGTGCCCTGTGCGCCCTCGAACAGCACCTCCTTGCCCGCCTTGACCGCGTCCCACGTCAAGATCGTGGTGTCGCAGACGAAGGGGCGCAGGCGGTCGGCATAGGTGCGGTATTCGGCCACGACGGCATCGGCGTCGA
This sequence comes from Eubacteriales bacterium, assembly GCA_030533295.1. Classification (GTDB taxonomy): domain Bacteria; phylum Bacillota; class Clostridia; order Oscillospirales; family Butyricicoccaceae; genus Agathobaculum. Next base: position 6,790 of record JAUNJI010000025.1, on the reverse strand, counting down.
TCGGCTCGCCGCCGTACACGCCGGTGATCGTGCGGTTTTTGTGCGCGCAGGCCGCGCGGATGACCGGCTCGAAGCGGTCGGCATCGACGAAGTCGTGCATCCGCACGCCGCTGCGCTCGGACTTGTCCATATAGGTCGGGCCGATGCCCTTTTTGGTCGTGCCGATGGCCGTGCCGTCCTTGGCCTTTTCGGCCTCGCTGAGCGCGTCGAGCGCCAGATGCCACGGCAGGATGCAATGGCAGCGCGCATCGATGAACAGCTTGTCGGTCGAAACGCCCTTTTCGTGCAGACCGTCGATCTCGCGCAGCACGGCCTTGGGATCGACGACCACGCCCGGACCGATCACGTTGGTGCAATCCGGGTACAGGATGCCCGAGGGGATGAGCTGGAGCTTGTATTTGTCGCTCCCGACGACGACCGTGTGGCCTGCGTTGTTGCCTCCTTGGCTGCGAACGACCAGATCTGCTTTGCCGGCAAAAATATCGATAAATTTACCCTTGCCCTCGTCGCCCCATTGTGCGCCGAGAATGACCTTTCCTGGCATAGGCTCTCATTCCTTTCTTGTTGCAGCGGCACGCTTTCAGCGCGTCATACAGATAAAGTATATCATAGCGTTTCGGGTTTTTCAATCCTGAGATCGGGGTTTTGGCTTGTAAAACGCGCCGCGACGTTGTAGAATAAGGGCGTATCGGAATGAGAAGGAGCTAGACGAAATGCATTATCTGGACAATGCGGCGACCACCCGCGTGCTGCCCGCCGCGGCGGACGCTGCGCTGCACGCCATGCTGGAGACGTTCGGCAACCCCTCCAGCCTGCACGAAATGGGCATCGAAGCGGCGCATTTGCTGGAGGACAGCCGCAAAACGGTCGCGGCGGCGCTGGGTTGCCTGCCGGAGGAGACCGTGTTCACCGCCGGCGGCACCGAGAGCACCAACATCAGCCTGCGGGGCATCGCGCACCTCAACCGCCACAAAAAGGGGCGGATCATCACCACCGCGATCGAGCACGCGGCCACGCGCAACACCTGCAAGCAGCTGGCCGCCGAGGGCTTCGACGTGGTGTCGCTCGCGCCGGACGCGACCGGCCACATCACGCCGGAGGCGCTGGATGAGGCACTGACGGCCGACACGGTCGCGCTGTTCTGTCAGCTGGTCAACAACGAGATCGGCACGGTGCAGCCGGTGGCCGCGCTGGGCGCGCGCCTCAAGGCCAAGGCGCCGGATGCACTGTTCCACATCGACGCGGTGCAGGGGCTGGCGCGGGTCAAGCTGACCCCCGGCAAGTGGCGCTGCGACCTGATGAGCGTGTCCGGGCACAAGATCGGTGCGCCCAAGGGCGTGGGCGCGTTGTACGTCAAAAAGGGGCTGCGCCTGCCGCCGCTCATGCAAGGCGGGGGACAGGAGCGCGGTCTGCGCCCCGGCACCGAGCCGCTGCCGGGCATCGCGGCGTTCGCCGCGGCGTGCGCCGCCCGCATGGCGCAGTTCGACGAAAACTACGCCCACGTGGAGCAGCTCGCGGCCTATCTGCGCGAGCGGGTGCAGGCCGAACTGCCGCTGGCGGTGTTCAACGGCGTGGGCGACATCCCGCACGTGGTCAACCTGTCGCTGCCCGGCTGCAAGAGCGAGGTCATGCTGCGCGTGCTCGAGAGCGACGGGGTGTATGTGTCCAGTGGCTCGGCCTGCTCCAAGGGCAAGCAGAGCGAGGTGCTCCGCGCCCTCGGTCTGCCCAAGACGCGCACGGACAGCGCGCTGCGCGTGTCGTTCGCGCCGGAAAACACCCGCGAGGACGTGGATGCCTTTGTCGCCGCCGCGCAAAAGGGCGCGACGCTGCTGCGGCGATAGTCAACGGGCGCCGTCGCGTGATCGTATCGGCCGTGCGCGGCCCGATCGAAGTGGAACGACCGCAGCCGTTCGCGCGGCCTGCGGATCGATAGATAAAAAGGAGACATCATGAAAGAAGTATTACTGCTCAAATGCGGCGAGATCGTGCTCAAGGGGCTCAACCGCAAGACCTTTGAAGATCGCCTGCTCAAAAACCTGTCGCGGCGCATGAAGCACGTCGCGGACTGTGCGATCTCGATGCGGCAGTCGGTCGTATACGTCGAGGTGCCCGAGGAGGCCGACGCGGACGCGGTCATGGACTGTGCGCGGCACGTGTTCGGCTTCGCGACGATCTCGCGGGCGGCCGTCTGCCCGGAAAAGACGCTCGACAGTGTGATCGACACCGCGCAGACCTACCTCGCCGACCGCTTCGCGCAGGCGAGGACCTTCAAGGTCGAGACCAAGCGCGGGGACAAGCGCTTCCCGATGACCTCGACCGAGATCAGCCAGTACGTCGGCGGCGAGCTCGCCGACCGCTTTCCGACGGTGCGCCCGGATATGCACCATCCCGACCTGATCGTGCACGTCGAGATGCGCGAAAAGTACGCCTTCGTGCACGCAGGCCCCGAGCCGGGCGCGGGCGGTATGCCGACCGGCTCGAACGGCCGCGCCGGGCTGCTGCTGTCCGGCGGCATCGACAGCCCGGTGGCCGGTTGGATGATGGCCAAGCGCGGTCTGGAGCTGGTGGGCATCCACTTTTTCAGCTATCCCTATACCTCGGAGCGTGCCAAGGACAAGGTGCTCGAGCTGGCGCGCAGGCTGACCGCGTGGTGCGGCCGCATGAGCGTCATGGTCGTGCCGTTCACCAAGATCCAGGAGCAGATCCGCGCCAACTGCCACGAGGAGCTGTTCACGCTCATCATGCGGCGGTTCATGATGCGGATCGCCGAGCGGATCGCGGTCGAATACGGCTGCGGCGCATTGGTCACGGGCGAATCGCTCGGGCAGGTCGCCAGTCAGACCATGCCCGCCATGGCCGTGACCGGCGCGGTGTGCGAGCTGCCCGTGTTCCGGCCGTGCATCGGCATGGATAAGGAGGAGATCGTCACCATCGCCCGCAAGATCGACACCTTCGAGACCTCGATCCTGCCGTATGAGGACTGCTGCACGGTGTTCACGCCCAAGCACCCGAACACCAAGCCCAAGATGCCCAAGATCTTGGAGGCCGAGCGCCATCTGGACGTGGCGGCGCTGGTGGATGAGGCGGTCGCGGGCGTAGAGATCGTCCATCTGCCGTGAGTCTAAGGGGGACGCTGTCCCCCTTAGATACGCAAAAAGTTCCGGAGAAACTTTTTGCGATGACCCCCTCGCCCTTGTGACCAAGGGCGGTCGCGCCGCCACGGCGCGGGTCGAGGTATCCGGTCACGGCAAAGCCGCGCCCGGATCAGGGATCGGATCCGCCGCACGTGCGCGGCATTTGGAAAGGAGCACATCAGCATGAAGGCAGAACTGATCGCCGTCGGCACCGAGATCCTGCTCGGCGACATCGTGAACACGGATGCGCAGCTCATCTCGCGGGGGCTGAGCGAGCTGGGCATCGACGTTTATTATCAGACCGTGGTGGGCGACAACCCGGATCGCCTGCGCCACGTGGTCGAGACCGCCCGCGACCGCGCGGACATCATCATCACCACCGGCGGGCTGGGGCCGACGCTGGACGACCTGACCAAGGAGACGCTGGCGGCCGTGTTCGGCCAGACCATGGCGCTGCACCAGCCCTCGCTCGACCGCATCAAGGGCTTTTTCCAGTCGATCCATCGCCCGATGACCCCGAACAACGAAAAGCAGGCGTGGCTGCCCGCAGGCTGCACGGTGTTCGTCAACGAATGGGGCACCGCGCCCGGCTGCGCCTTCGAGGCGGCGGGCAAGCACGTGCTCATGCTGCCCGGACCGCCGCGCGAGTGCGACCCGATGTGGCAGCAGTGCGCCATGCCCTACCTGCGCGCGCTGGCGGGCGGCTGCATCGTCTCGCGCAATGTCCGCGTGTTCGGGCTGGGCGAGAGCAACATGGAGGCGATCTTGCATGACATGATGCAAAACAGCACCAACCCGACCATCGCGCCCTATGCCAAGACCTCGGAGTGCTATGCACGGGTGACGGCCAAGGCCGACACACCGGCGGCGTGCGAGGCGCTGCTCGCGCCGGTCGTGGACGAGATCTGTGCGCTGCTGGGCGCGGACGTGTACGGCGTGGACGTGGATTCGCTCGAGCAGGTGGTGGGCGACGGCCTGCGCCAGCGCGGCCTGACCCTTGCCGTCGCCGAGAGCTGCACCGGCGGCCTGCTGTCCAAGCGCATCACCGACGTGCCCGGCTGCTCGGACTATTACCTCGGCGGCGTGTGCTCGTATGCCAACGCGGTCAAGACCGGCGTGCTGGGCGTGCAGCAGCACACGCTGGACACGGTCGGCGCGGTCTCGCCCGAGGTGGCCGAGCAGATGGCCGCGGGCGTCGCCCGGGCGCTCGGCGCGGATGTGGGCGTGGGCATCACGGGGATCGCGGGGCCGGGCGGCGGCACGGCGGACAAGCCGGTCGGGCTGGTCTATATCAGCGTCTGGTATGCCGGACAGCATTTCACCCGGCGGATGCGTTCGGTCAACGGACGCGACCGCGTGCGGATGCAGGCGGCATCCACCGCGCTCGATCTGATCCGGCGCAATGTTTTTGAACAAAAATGAGAGAAATGTATATTATCTCGAAGAATCACGTCGATCCATGTATAAACCAAACAAAATTTTCATCAAAAGCGTTAAATGATCGTGTATAATTGCTGGACTTTCTTATGCCGGTGATGTATACTATATCTAGTTAAAAAACGAACGACATCTGCCCGCGCATGGGCAGCAGGCCGGGATCGGGAACAGGCATAGCACACCCCAACAGGGTAAGGAATAAAGGGAGAGATGTCACATGAAGAACGTATCTGTACCTGCGGCAGAGGAAAAGCGCAGCCAGCTATTCTATTCGGGCAGAGAATGCCGCGCCTATGACTATATGGGCGCGCATCCCATCGTGCGGGATGGCGAAGCGGGCTATCTGTTCCGCGTGTACGCGCCCGAGGCCGAGCGGGTCTCGGTCATGGGCGAGTTCAACGGCTGGGATCGCGAGGCCAACGACATGGTGCGCGACGAGCAAGGCATTTGGGAGGTGTTCCTGCCGCAGATCCCCGAGTATGCCGCCTACAAATACAGCGTGTGGGCGAAGTCGGGCGATGTGTTCGACAAGTCCGACCCCTACGGCTTCCATGCGGAGACCCGCCCGGGCAACGCCTCCAAGGTCTACGATTTGGAGGGCTATACGTGGGGCGACAGCGCGTGGCTGGATTGGCGCAAGGCGCATCTGCCCTATGCCAACCCGGTCAACATCTACGAGTGCCATCTGGGCTCGTGGAAGATGCACGAGGACGGCAACTTCTACTCCTACCGCCAGCTCGCGGACGAGCTGGTGCCCTATGTCAAGGAGATGGGCTACACCCACATCGAGTTCATGCCGCTGACCGAGTTCCCGTTCGACGGTTCGTGGGGCTATCAGGTGACGGGCTACTTCGCCGCCACCAGCCGCTACGGCACGCCCAAGGATCTGATGTATCTGGTCGATAAGGCGCATCAGGCCGGCATCGGCATCATCATGGACTGGGTGCCCGCCCACTTCCCCAAGGACGGCTGCGGCCTGGTCGAGTTCGACGGCTCCTACCTGTATGAGTACGCCGACCCCCTCAAGATGGAGCACAAGGAGTGGGGCACGCGCGTGTTCGACTATGGCAAGGTGTCCACCCGCAACCTGCTGTTCTCGTCCGCGATGTTCTGGATCGAAAAATTCCACATCGATGGCCTGCGCGTGGACGCGGTCGCCTCAATGCTGTATCTGGACTATAACCGCCAGAACGAGTGGCGGCCGAACATCCACGGCGGCCGCGAAAATCTGGAAGCGATCGACTTTTTGCGGCTGCTCAACGAGTATGTGCTGACCGATCACCCCGATGTCATGATGATCGCCGAGGAATCGACCGCGTGGCCGATGGTGACCAAGCCGGGATACGACGGCGGCCTGGGCTTCAACTTCAAGTGGAACATGGGCTGGATGAACGATATGCTGTGCTATTGCTCGGCCGATCCCTTCTTCCGCAAGGATATGCACGACAAGATCACCTTCTCGTTCATGTATGCGTTTTCGGAAAACTATATCCTGCCGCTCTCGCACGACGAGGTCGTGCACGGCAAGTGCTCGCTGATCGGCAAGATGCCGCCCCCGTATGAGAACCAGTTCGGCGGCCTGCGTGCGCTCTATGGCTATATGGCCGCGCATCCGGGCAAAAAGATGCTGTTCATGGGCGGCGAGTTCGCGCAGTTCTCCGAGTGGGCGTACCAGCGCGGGCTGGACTGGATGCTGCTCGATTATCCGGCGCACAAGCAGATGCAAAACTATGTCAAGGCGCTCAACCACTTCTATCTGGAAACGCCGCAGCTCTGGGAGCAGGATACCGATTGGCGCGGCTTCGAGTGGATCAGCCATGAGGACAATCGCAACAATATCATCGCCTTCCGCCGCATCGCCGCGGACGGCAGCGATGTGATCGCCGTGGTCAACTTCTCGCCTGAGATGCAGCAGGATTACCGCATCGGCGTGCCCTTCGTCGGCACGTGGGAGGAGGTGTTCACCTCCGACCGCGCCGAGTTCGGCGGCAGCGGTATCACCAACGGCAAGGTGCGCACGGACAGCAAAAAGCCCCTGCACGGGCAGGAGCAGTCCATCGCCATCACGGTGCCGCGCTTCGGCGTGCTGTTCTTCAAGGGCAAGCCGCGCGCACGCCGCCGCACCAAGGCCGAGATCGAGGCCGCCAAGCAGGCCGCAGCCGAGAAGAAGGCCAAGAGCGCCCAAAAGACCACGCGCGCCGTCACCAAGACGGGCGAAA
>JAUNJI010000024.1 GCA_030533295.1 Eubacteriales bacterium | reverse complement strand
TTCGACCTCTACCTCATACTGTTTGCCATTGAGCGTGACCAGATATTTCATCGTTGGTTTCCCCCTTCGATCGCCTTGATGGACTTGAACACGAGTTGATCGAGCGCGATCCCCGTTTCGTGACTGACGATGGCCATCACGCAGGCAGCCTGCGTGTCATCGATGCCCTCGAGCACCACCTGCGGCCGCGGCGCGGGCGCGGGCGGCATCGGTGCGGCGGCGGGCGCGGCCGGTGCGGGCTGCGCCTGTGGCGCGGGCTGGTGCGCTGCGCCCGCCATCACGCGGGACACGATCAGGATGACGCCCCAGAGCAGCGCCAGCATGAGAAAGACGATCACGAACCCGGACAGCGCGACCATCAGCGCATCCAACAGACTGAGCGGATCCTGTACCATATCAGCCGACCTCCTTGAACGAATAACGCGCGGTGAACGTCTTTTCGCGGCGGTCGAAGAATTGCTCGGCCTGCTGCGGGAACGCGATATAGGACAGCACATCCTCCTCGCTCCGGGCGCGGCTGCCCAGATGCGCCGCTGCCGCCTCATATTCGGGCGCGAGCGTGTCTGCGAAGCGGCCGGTCATGGGCTGCTCGTCGCCCAACACCGCTTTGGCGAGCGCGGGATCGATCGCGCCGGGCGCTTTGCCGTATTCGCCGCGGATGTAGCTTTTGATCTCCTTGCCGATCGACTTGTACCGCTCGCCGAGCAGCACGTTGACCGTCGCCTGCACGCCGACCATCTGCGAGAGCGGCGTGACCAGCGGCGGATAGCCCAGATCCTTGCGCACGCGCGGCGTTTCGGCCAGCACCTCGTCCAGCCGGTCGATCGCGTTCTGCGCCTTGAGCTGCGCCACCAGATTGGACAGCATCCCGCCCGGGATCTGGTAGACGAGCGCCTCGGTCTTGGTCGAGAGCACATACGGATCGAACAGGCCGCTCTCCGCGAAGCGCTCCTTGACCGGCAGGAACAAGCTGTTGACGCGGCCGAGCTGCCGGGCGTCCACCCCGCAGTCATAGCCCATCTGGGTGAGCGCATAGACCATCGCCTCGGTCGCAGGCTGGCTGGTGCCGCCCGATAGGCACGAGGTCGCGCAGTCGATCCCGGCTGCGCCCGCCTCCGCCGCCTTCAGATAGGTCATGTAGCCCAACCCGGTGGTGGCGTGCGTGTGCACATAGATCGGCAGGCGGATGCTCTCGCGCAGCGCACTGACCAGATCGAAGCACTCCTGCGGCGACATGATGCCCGCCATATCCTTGATGCAGAGCGAATCGCAGCCGAGCGACTCGATCTGCTTGCCCAGCGACACGAACATCTCCATATCGTGGATCGGGCTGAGCGTATAGCAGATGCAGCCCTGCGCATGGCCGCCCGCCTTGCGACATTCATCCACCGCTGTTTCGATATTGCGCATATCGTTGAGCGCGTCGAAGATGCGCAGGATGTCCATGCCGTTTTCGATGCTCTTGCGCACGAAACGGCGCACGGTGTCATCCGCATAGTGGTGATAGCCCAACAGGTTCTGCCCGCGCAGCAGCATTTGCAGCTTGGTGTGCTTCATATGGGATCGGATCTTACGCAATCGCTCCCACGGATCCTCGTTCAGATAGCGCAGGCAGCTATCGAAGGTCGCACCGCCCCAGCACTCGATCGAATGATAGCCGGCCTTGTCCATTTCGTCCAGCGCAGCCTCGAAATCACTGAACGGCATCCGGGTCGCGATCAACGATTGCTGTGCATCGCGCAGCACGGTCTCGGTGATGTGCATCGGTTTCACAAATATGCCCTCCTTTTGCCGCAAAACAGGAAAAAGCGTTCAAACCCTCCTATTTTCATCGTACACCTGTATCATAACACGTTCCCCCGCCACTTGCAATATCTTTGTCGCGCCGCCCCCGCCGCCGGAAAAGATGTGCGCCGCGGCCGACGGCTGACGGTTGACAATCGTGCGCCGATGCAGTAATATAATATGAGCGTATGTCCCCGCGACACGCGCCCCGATACGCGGATATAGCTCAGTTGGATAGAGCGACCGCCTCCTAAGCGGTAGGTCGGAGGTTCAAATCCTCTTATCCGTGCCAACCACACAGCGCAGCGCCCCGCCGGTCCGGCGGGGCGCTGCGCTGTTTCGCGCGGGGCAGCAGCGGCTTCAGCCGATCGCCCACACGAACGTCACCGTATCGTGCGCGTCGATGTCCTCGGGCGTGATGTCGATCGAGCGGCTCGCCGCCAGCGGCAGCACATCCTCGGCGCAGTCGAAGCGGGTGCGCGAATAGATGTCCAGCTCGCCCCAGTCATAGTCGATCGTGCGCAGCTCGCCCAGCGTCACACCGGCGGCCTGACAGAGGATCTCGGCCTTGCGCTTGGCGTTGACCGCCGCCGAGCGGAGCAGCGCCTCGTCGATCGCCGTGCTATCCTTGACCGTGAACGCCACCGAAAGCTGCGGATGCGACAGGCAGCCGCCGATCGCGGCCAGCGCCTGCGACAGCCGTTCGGCGTCGAAGTCGAAGGCCAGCTTGAGCGCCTGCGTCACCCGATAGCCGCGAAACACGTTCTGATACAGGCCGTCGTGCGCCTGCACGCGGTCGTACTGGGTGCGTACTTGCAGATCGGTCGTCTTGACCGCGTCTTTGGCAAAGCCGATGGCCGCAAGCGTCTGTTCGAGCTGCTGGATGCGCTGCGCCGCCAGCGCCATCGCGCGGTCGTATGCCTGATGCTGGGCTTCCAGCACCATAGACAGCACGACCTGATCGGGCTTGGCCGTCGCCCGGCCGATGCCCTTGACCGTGATCGTTTTGTTCATGTTCGCTCCCTCCATCCTTGCGCGTTATGGCCTCATTATAGCACAAGGGCGGGCAAAAGCGAACCCCCCTATCGTGGCACGACGAAAGCCCGCTCCCGCGCTGCCGGGAGCGGGCTTTTCCGCATGGTCTTGCCGCTTTTCAGCCGCGGTACAGCAGCACACCAAAATTTGATAGACAGCAGTCTGCTGTTCCAAACAGTCAAGCGAATACCCACTTGACAGATCCGCTCTCTTGCATTACAATATAGCTAGCTACTATGTTTTACAAGATAGGGGAGGTAGTGTGATGATACCATCACAAATGTTGAAAGGCACGCTTGAAGGTTGTGTTTTGGCTATCATCAGCAAAAAAGAAACGTACGGATATGAAATATCTGAGCAACTCATGCAGTATGGCTTCGGCAAGATCGCAGAAGGGACGATTTATCCATTGCTGTTGCGACTTGAAAAAAATGATTCGATCCGTGCAACTTACAAAGAATCAGGGGTCGGACCGAGGCGAAAATATTATGGATTGACGCCGAAAGGAGCTGATACGTTGCAACGATTTTTTCATAGCTTTTGCGAGCTGGAAAACGCTGTCGATCGCTTGATGCAGGATACACAAGGAGGGATGTAACATGAGCAAAAGGACGAAACGCTTATCGATGGAAAACGACCAATTAGAGAGCCAGATCCACGATGCGGATGATCGATCTGTATTGACAGATATGATCGTATATATTCGTTCAGCAAATATCAGTCCATACTATCAGGAGAAAGTGCGCAGAGATCTTTGCGAGATGATCGTTGAGGGAGAAAAACGAGGAAAACCGGCAAAATATATCATCGGGGATGACTACAAGCTGTTTTGTGATGCTGTGATCGCAGAGATCCCAAAACCAAGCAAAAAGGAGTACATTCTTTCGTTATTTCGAGATGTATCGCTGTCTCTTGATGTATTGCTCATCATATGGTTCCTTTCCAATTTGTTTGAAAAAATGATCGGCGATCCGCTTCCTCTTTTTACGGTAACGACCGGTAACGTGCTTTGTGCGGTATGGATCATCATCGCAGCATTTGGCGTTGTTCATGTATTTTCAAAAAATACCTTTTCTATCGATACGAACAGAAGAAACGGTATCCTTGTCATTCTTCTTTTGTTCGTTCTAACGCTGATCAGTATATGTTTGAATACATCCATGCCCTATCCGCTTTTTCATATCCATGTATCGATCGCAGCGGCAGCGATCATCGTTTTATTTATCCTATACAAAATACTTGATATGAAGATCGATTAGCAGCGCAAAAAACGAGCCGATACACCGACACACCCACCCGGCGGGAGCTTTCCTCTCGCCGGGTCTTTGGTTCGTCTATGTATCGGCAGCAGAGCGACCGGCAACACCCACAACACCGCACACGAAAGCCCGACCCCGGCGAATCGGGGTCGGGCTTTTCCATCTGCCGTTGTTTCGATAGTTATACGAGCTGGGACTCGTTCTCGGTGGCCGACACGCCGCCGAGCAGGCTGCTCGCCAAGCGCACGCAGTCCTCATAGCTGTGGTGCGCGAGGTCGTTCTTGGCCGCGAGGATCGACGAGGCCGACATCGACAGATGCGTGACCCCCAGCCCGCACAGCACGCTCGCCATGCCGCGCGAACCGGCCATCTCGCCGCACACGCCGCAGTCGATGCCATTCTCCCTCGCCGCGTCCGCCGCCATTTTGATCAGCCGCAGCACGCCCGGGTGCAGCGGGCGGTAGAGCGCCGCCAGCTTGTCGTTGATGCGATCGACCGCACAGCTATATTGGATCAGGTCGTTCGTGCCGATTGAGAAGAAATCGACCTCTTTCGCGAGGATGTCGGCGCAGATCGCCGCGACCGGGATCTCGATCATGATGCCCAGCTTGATCGCCTCGTTGAACGCCACGCCCTCGTTTTTCAGCTGCTCTTTGGCCTTTTCGACCATCGCTTTGGCGCTGCGGACTTCCTCGAGCGACGAGATCATCGGGAACATGATGCGGATGTCGCCGAACGCCGACGCCCGCAGCAGCGCCCGCAATTGCGTGAGGAACAATTCCTCTCGGTCGAGACAAATGCGGATCGCGCGGTAGCCCAAAAACGGGTTTTGCTCCTTTTCGAGCGCCAGCGCGGGCACTTCCTTGTCGCCGCCGATGTCCAGCGTGCGGATGATGACCGGGCGGCCGGTCATGGTCTGCGCGACCTGGCGGTACGCCTCGAACTGCTCCTGCTCGCCGGGCAGGTCGGCGCGATCCATGAACAAAAACTCCGAGCGAAACAGCCCGATGCCCTCGCCGCCCACCTCGTCCACGCGCATGGCGTCGGCGGGCGTGCCGATGTTGCCCTCGATGACGACGCGGTGGCCGTCCGCCGTCGCGCCCGGCTGGGCGCGGTACTGCTCGAGCATCCGGCGCTGCTCATCGAACTGCGCCTTTTTGCGGTCGAATGCTTCCTCGGTGGCCGCGTCCGGGTTGACCACGATCGCGCCCGAGCAGCCGTCGAGCAAGATCGCGTCGCCGTTTTCGATCAGCCGTGCCCGTTCGCCCGCGCCCGCTGCCGCGGGCAGCCCCATCGACCGCGCCATGATCGCCGAATGGCTGGTGCGCCCGCCGATCTGGGTGATAAAGCCCCATACCGGCTTGCTGCCGATCTTGGCGGTGTCCGACGGGGTCAGGTCGCTCGCGACCACGATGCACGGCGCATCGATGCCGTCCAGCGGGTCGTCGTCCACCTTTTGCAACACGCGCTGCACGCGGTCGGAGATGTCCCCGATGTCGGCGGCACGCGCCTGCATATACTCGTCGTCCATCGCGCGGAACATCTGCTGAAAATTCTCACAGTTGACCTTGCAGGCGTATTCTGCGCACACGCTTTCGGCCGCGATGATGTCCTTCATGCCGTCCGAAAAGTCGGGGTCGTCCAGCATCATCAAGTGCGCGTCCAAGATCTCGGCCTGCTCACCGCCGGCCGCCGCCATGAGCTGCTCGATCTGCTGCTTGGCGCGTTCGATCGCATCGTCCACCCGCGCCTGCTCGGCGGCGACATCCGTGACCGCACGCTTGCTCACGTCCAGCGCAGGCTGCCGGAGCACGAAGGCGTTCGCCTTGACCAAGCCCTCGGACACGCCCAATGCTTGTATCGTTATCATAACTATCCGTCCATCCTGTCTGTTTTTCGCCGGGTTTGGTTACGTTTTCGCGATTACAGGTTCGCCTCGACGAAGGCGCGGATCGCCGCGCCCGCCGCGTCCTCGTCCGCGCCCTCGACCTCGATGCGGATCGTGTCGCCCTGCTTGACGCCCAAGCCCATGACCGCCATCATGCGGCGCAGCTCGGCTCTTTTGTCGCCCTTGCACAGCATCACCTTGCTCTGGAATTTGGTCGCCTCTTTGGCGAGCTGTCCTGCCGGACGCGCATGGATGCCGACCGGGTCGTTCACTGTGTGTTCAAATGCGTACATGATGTGTTCCTCCTTATTTGATCGTCGTGATCCTCGTTTCGACCGCGCGGCCAGGTCGCCCCGCCTCGCGCGGCCGTTCGCCGCCCTCGTCCGGCGGCAGCAGCACGCTCCGCTGCGGCAGCGCGAACGAAAACTGGGGCATGGGCGCATCCACCGGGATGAACCAGCGTCCGCGGATGCACACCGCCCGCTCGATGCCCTGCTGCTCGCAGCACTGGCGCACGGCCTGTGCGCTGGCGCGCCATTTGATCGCCGCCTCCGGGATCGTCATATAGCCTTCCATCTTTCGCACCTCTTTATCAGCGCGTGCGCGGCATCGGCCGCTACCCTTCTGCGCCGTCCTGCGCCTGCGCCCGCTCGACCTCGTCCAGCGTCGCCATGACCGCGCCCTTGTGCTGCACGGTCAGCGAAGCATACCGCGCCGAAAACCGCAGATAGGCGGTCAGTGCTTCGGCCGACAGGTCGGCCAGCGCCGCTGCGGTCACGCCGTCGCGGGTGAGCTGGTACAGGAACGAGCCCATGAACGAATCGCCCGCGCCGGTCGTATCGACCACCGGGACGGACACGGTCGGCACCTGCGCCGCCGCGTGCGGCGTATACGCCGCTGCGCCGTGTGCGCCCCGCGTGACCAGCAGCAGGCGGCAGCCCGCCGCGAACAGCCGGTCGGCGGCCATGCGCTCGTCGGTGCAGCCGGTGACGAAGGCCAGTTCGTCGTCGGACAGCTTGACCAGATCGGCGCTCGGCAGGAACGCCCGGATCGCCGCCTGACAGGCCGCCGGACTGTCCCACAGCGGCAGGCGCACGTTGGGATCGAAGGACACCAGCGCCCCCGCCTGCCGCGCCAGCGCGATCGCCCGGCGGTGTGCGCCGCGCACCGGGCGATCGACCAGATCGACCGAGCAAAAATGCAGCACCGCGCAGTCCTCGAACATGGCCGGATCGATCTGCTCGGCCGACAGGAACAGGTCGGCGGACGGGTCGCGGTAGAAACAGAAATCCCGGTCGCCGTTCTCGTCCAGCGACACGAACGCCAGCCCCGTTTTGGCGCGGTCGGTGCGGAACACGCCGCTGGTGTCCACCCCCGCGTCGCGCAGCACCTTGATGATGTGGGTGCCGAAGGCATCCTGCCCCACCTGCGAGAGCATGGCCGCCGCCCCGCCCAGCCGCGCGACCGCCGTGACGACATTGACCGGCGCACCGCCGACCACCCGCTCGAAATGGCTGACTTCATCCAGCTTGCGCCCCGTTTGCTGGGGCACCAGATCGATGAGCGCTTCGCCGATCGCGATCACTCGTTTCATATCATTCCCTCCTGCCTGCTATATCGCTCGACCGCCAGACGCCCCATCGACCAGATCGTCGCCTCGCAGCCCGTCATCTGCACGCCGCGTGCGTCCGGATCGGGGTAATAGCGCGTGGTCAAGACCTGCTCGCCCTCGTTGAGGAAGATCTCGAGCGACGACGCATCGGCCAGCACGCGCAGCGACCGCACGGTATCGACCGGCGCACGCCGCACGGTGCGCCCGGCGCCGCCCGTGCCCAGCGTCAGCGTCAGCGACCCCGGCTGCCACGCGATCGTGGCGCAGCCTCGGATCGTCAGGCTGCCCTGCATCGCCGTCTGCGCCAGCAGATCGAAGCAATACGCCTGCGCGGGCGCGACGGGCGCGAGGTGCAGCGCGTCCAGCTCGGGCACCGGCCAGCTCAGCAGCCGCTCCCCGAGGCGGCGCACCACGCGCGGCACGGTCAAACAGTGCTGCCAGCCGTATAGCACGGTCGGGTCGGTGTAGCCCGCATCCGGCATACCCATCCAGCCCAGCATCAGGCGGCGGTCGCCGTCCAAAAAGGTCTGCGGCGCATACAGATCGAAGCCCTGATCGAGCTCGGTGAACGTGCCCAGCGTATACGCCCCGCACGGATCGCCATAGAGCGGGAAATACCCGCAGGCATAGACGTTCTGGAAGCGGTCGCCCCGCCGGGGCACGCCCTGCGGCGAGCACAGCAGGAACCACTGCCCCGCCAGCTCGAACAGGTCGGGGCACTCCCACATATAGCCGAACGGCTCGGGCGTGGTCAGCGTGTTGATGTGCCGCCAATGTCGCTTGTCGTCCGACCGGAACAGCAGCAGCTCGCCCCGGTCGTCCAGCGTGCGTGCGCCCTGCACCATCAGATACCCGCCGTCCTGCGCCCACACCTTCGGATCGCGCACGTGGCAGGTCAGGCCGGGCGGATAGGCGGCGTTGTCCATCAGCAGCTCCTTGCTGTCCGGTCGCACGCCGTCCCGCGACACCGCCAGCGCGGTGTTGTGGCCGCGCCCAGCGGTGATATAGTCGAAATCGCCCTCGTGCTTGACGTTGCCGGTGTAGTAAAGATAGAGCGTGTCGTCCTCGACCAGCGCCGAGCCCGAGTACACGCCGTGCAGATCCCACGGCTGGTCGGGATAGAGCATGGGCGGTAGCTGCTCCCAATGGAGCAGGTCGCGGCTGCGGTAATGTCCCCAGTGCTTGACCCCGCCCAGCGGGTCGAAGGGCGCATACTGGTAGAACACGTGATACCACTCCCCGCAGCGGCACAGGCCGTTGGGGTCGTTGAGCCAGCCGACCGGCGGCATCAGGTGGAACTGCTGCCGATAGGGGTCGGCCGCCACCTGTTCGCGCCCGGCGCGTTCGATGCGGCCGACCAGCCGCGCCAGATCATTGTGCAATGCGTTGCTCACGATGCAAAGTCTCTCCTTTTAACGGGTCAGTTCGAGCAGAGCGCTCTGCCCCGCCGTGACCGCGCCGCGTGCGTGCTCGATCGCGGCGAAATCGTCCGAATTGGTGACGACGACCGGCGTGATCGTCCGATAGCCCGCCTTTTCGATCGCGGCCATGTCGAAGTCCAGCAGCAAGTCGCCGGTCTGCACGCGCTGTCCCGGTACGACATGGCTGGTATAGTGTGCGCCCTCCAGCTCGACCGTGTCGATGCCGACGTGGATCAGCAGCTCTGCGCCGTTGTCGCACAGCAGGCCGACCGCGTGCCCCATGACCACCGTGACCTCAGCCGCGCAGGGCGCGACCACCTTGCCCTCGAGCGGGCGGATCGCGATGCCCTTGCCGAGCGCCTCGGCGGAGAACGCCGGGTCGCCGGTCTCGACCAACGGGACGGCCGTGCCGGTCAGCGGCGCGACGATCGTCGCCGTCTCATGCGCCACATGGAGCTGGGATGCGGGCTTGGCCGCGGGCTGGGGCGCGGGCTGCGCGGCCGGCGGCGGCGCAGGCGTGGCCGCCGGCCGCTCCTCCGGGATACCGATCACCCACGAGACCGCGAACGCCACGCCAGCCGCGATCGCGACGGTCAGGATATACTGCACCGGGTGATGCAGGTGCAGCAGGATGCCGAAGATGCCGGTCACGCCCGTGCCGGTCGCGCCCAGCCCGACCAGCGAAGCATACAGCGCGCCGCACGCGCCGCCGATCGCGCCCGCGATGAACGGACGGAAAAAGCGCAGGTTGACGCCGAAGATCGCCGGTTCGGTGATGCCCATGAACGCCGAGAGCGAGGCCGGGAGCGCCATGCTCTTGAGCTTTTTGTCGCGGGTCTTGAGCGCGACGGCCAGCGCCGCGCCGCCCTGCGCCACGTTCGCAGCCGAGGCCAGCGGCAGCCAGTGGGTGACGCCGTATGCGCTGAGCTGCCCCAGATCGATGATGGTGTACATATGATGGATGCCCGAGACGACCGTCGTCGCGTACAGACCGCCCATCAGGAACGAGCCGATGCCGAACGGGATCGCGATCAGCCACTGCACGCCGTCGATCACGAAATTCTCGACCGTCGTGAACACCGGGCCGATCGCCGCGAGGGTCAGATAGCCGGTGACGAACACCGAGACCAGCGGCGTGACGAACAGATCGAACATGGGCGGCACGATCTGATGCAGCCGCTTTTCGATCTGGCACATCACCCAGACCGCGATGATGACCGGGATCACGTGCCCCTGATAGCCGACCAGCGGCACCTGATACAGGCCGAAAAACACGTCCTGATAGGCGTGCACGCCCTCGGTCGCGACCGTCCAAGCGTTTTGCAGGTCGGGATGCAGCATGATCATGCCGATGACCGCGCCGAGGAAGGGGTTTCCGCCGAACACCTTGGCCGCCGAGAACGCGATCAGGATCGGCAGGAACACATACGCGACGTTGGAGAACAGATCGGCGAACTTGAAGAGCGAGCTGGTGCTGTCGAGCGTCAAAAAGCCGTTGTTCACCATGAATTTGATGGACTCCATCAGCCCCATCAGAAAACCGGAGGCCACGATCGCCGGGATGATCGGCACGAAGATGTCGCCCAGCGTTTTGATCGCCCGCTGGAACCAGTTGCCCTTTTGCGCGCCCTGCGCTTTGGCCTCGTCCTTGCTGACGGCCGCCGCGCCGGACAGCGCGATGAACGCATCATACACCCGATCGACCGTGCCCGTGCCGAAGATGATCTGGAGCTGTCCCTGTGCCTCGAACACGCCCTGCACGCCGTCGATGTCCTCGATGGCGGGCTTATCGACCTTGCCGTTGTCCGCGATGACCAGACGCAGCCGGGTCGCGCAATGCGCGGCCGAGATGACGTTCTCGCTGCCGCCGATATGCGCGAGCACCGCTGCCGCAGCCTTTTTGTGATCCATGATACCACCCTTTCTGTTTTATGAAATCGTTTTCACTCACCGTCTTTATTATACGGTTTTTCGGGTGGATCGTAAAGGCGCGATCTCCCCAAACCTTTGATACGATTTTTGAACATTCTAGCGGGGATCATGCGTCTTTTTCAAAACGATGCACAAAAAATGCCCCCTACCTTTAGGGAAAACGGCAGATCGGGCGGATACCGCGCTGCGCGCAGCGCGGCTCTGTCGATCGATACCGTTTTCCGGTAGGGGGCGAGGGCAGCCGGATCGGCCGCCGGATGTTCTGTTTTTACACCGTTTGGCCGGAATACACCTCGAAACCGAGCATGATCTGCTTTTTGCGGTCGGTATCCTGCTCGATGATCTCGACCAGCGTGCGGGCAGCCTCGACGCCGCTGCTCTGGTAGTAATAGTGGGCGGTCGCCAGCCGGGGCGAAACCAGCTCGCTCAGCGTCGAGTGGCCGATGCCGACCAGTGCCACCTGCTCCGGGATGCGGCGTCCCTGCTGCTCGAGGTAGCGCTTGGCGCCGATCGCTATGGTATCGGTCGCACAAAAGACCGCTTGCAGCGCAGGCGCACGGGCGAACAGCCGCTCGGCGGCGGCATGACCGCCATCGACCGAAAAATCGCTCTGCTCCATATGCGCCGGGACGGGCTCCAGCCCGGCATCGAGCAGCGCCTGTTGCCAGCCCGCCCGTCGGGCGGCGCCCGCCGCCTTGTCGCGCGGGGTCACGCCGATATAGCCGATCTGCGTGCGCCCGCCCTGCAACAGCAGCTGGGTCATGGCATATGCCGCGCCGTGGTCGTCATGATAGACGCAGGACAGCCCCTCCATGCGCTGGCCGATCAGCACGATCGGCACGCCCAGCGCCTCGATCGCCCGCCGGTGCGCGGCGGTCAGGATCGTGGCGACCAGGATCACCCCATCGACCATGCTGCCCCGAAAGACCTCCAGATATTCCAATTCCTTTTCCACCCGGTTGTCCGTCACGGCCAGCAGCAGCCGATAGCGCTGCTCCTCCAGCTCGCTCGAGATCCCCGCCACGACGCGGCTGACCGACCCCGAATCGATGCGCGGCACGATCACGCCGATCATGCGGCTCTTGCCCGTGCGCAGCATCTGCGCCTGCCGACTGGGGACATAGCCGGTCTCCTCGATGACGCGGCGGATGGCCTCCCGTTTTTCTGTGCTGATATAGCCGTTGTTCAGATAGCGCGATACGGCCGCTTTGGATACCCCGGCGCGCCGCGCGATCTCTGCGATCGTCATGTGACCTCTCCTCTGTGTTCGGCGGATGCTGACCGCTGCCCGCTGTCTCGGCGCACAGCGTGCGCCCACCCCAGTCCTGCCGCGCGGCAGGGGCGGGATGGGCGCGTGTGTCCGATCGGGCGGGGCGCTCAGCCCTCCTCGATCTCCTCGCGCTCGAGCGCCGCGAACAACGCGGGCACGAGCTGTTTTTTGCGGCTGACCACGCCGGGCAGCGCGACCACGCCATCGCCGCAGTCCTTCTGGAAGGCCAGACGCATCAGATCGGCCGTGCCCTCACCGGCAAAGACCAGATCGGTCGTTTCCTCGATGATGTTGGTCAGCATGACGAACAGCATCGACATCCCCGACCCCGGCAGCACCTCGCGGATATAGTCCAGCATCTGGGGGCGGATCGTGTCCAGCTCCTGCTGATCGACGCTCGTCACCTGCGCGACCGCCAGCCGTCTCTTGTGGAACTGATAGGACTTCTGATCGATGTGGATCAGCTCCTCCA
This sequence comes from Eubacteriales bacterium, assembly GCA_030533295.1. Classification (GTDB taxonomy): domain Bacteria; phylum Bacillota; class Clostridia; order Oscillospirales; family Butyricicoccaceae; genus Agathobaculum. Next base: position 7,275 of record JAUNJI010000024.1, on the reverse strand, counting down.
TATCGCGGCCGCCGAGCTGCGAGCCCGCGCGGAACATCGCCATCGCGTGCGCGTTCGCGTCGATGCCGGCGATCTGCGCCAGCTCCTCTGCGGCGGCGCGGTCGATCGCCGTGCAGGTCGGCGAACGGAACAGCAGCGTGTCCGACAAGATCGCCGAGCACAGCAGGCCGGCGGTCTGCGGGTCGATCTCGACGCCGTGCTCCCGATAGAGCTGGGTGACGATCGTCGCCGTGCAGCCCAGCGGCTGGTTGCGGAAGTAGATCGGGCGGTTGGTCTCGAGCGTGCCGATCCGGTGGTGGTCGATGATCTCGGTCACTTGCGCGGACAGGATGCCCTCGACCGCCTGATCGCGCTCGTTGTGATCGACCAAGATGACCTCCTGCTTTTCCACATCCAGCAGGTTGCGCTGGGACACCATGCCGACGTATTTATCCTCATCGTCCAAGATCGGATAGTAGCGGATGCGCTTTTTGGCCACCGAGCGCTTGACATCCTCGACCAGATCGTCCGGCCGGAAGGTCACGAGCCCGTCGCGCTTCATGATATGCTCGACCGGCACCGCCTGATCGATCGCCTTCGCGCAGGCGTATGTGTCCATCGGCGTGGCGATGATCGCGCAGCCGCTCTCCTCGGCCAGCTTTTTGATCGTGCGCGACACGGGCGCGCCCAGACCGATCACGATGCACCCGGCCTTCATCTCGATCGAGCAGAGCTGGGATTCATAGCGGTTGCCCAAGATGATCAGGTCGTTCTCCTCGATGTGCTCCTCCATCACGTCCGGGTTGGCCGCCGCGACGACCACCTTGCCCTTCTCGAACCGCGCATCGATGTCGCCCACGACCAGCTCACCGCCCAGCACGTCCACCAGATTGCGGTAGCTGGTGCGCGCGGTGGCCAGCGAGTTGGCGTCCTGCCCTTCCATATAGAACCGCACGATGTCGCTCAGGGTGAACAGCCCCTCGAGCTCCCGGTCGCCGCCCACGACCGGGATGGTGTGGATGTTGGTGTCGATCATGTACTGCCATGCGCGGCGCAGCGACATCTCGGACGTGATGCCCTCGACGGCGCGGTACTGCACATCGGCCAGACGCGGATGGAGCGAGGACAGGTAGCGCGGCGGCTCCACACCAAAGCGATCGAGCACATACTGCGTTTCCGGGTTGACCTGCCCTGCGCGGCACGGGACGTGCTCTCGACCGGTCAGCTTCTGCTTGAGGCGCGCATAGCAGATCGCCGAACAGATCGAATCCGTGTCCGGCATCCGATGGCCGATCACGATAACAGGCTTCATACACTTTCCATTCCTTTCTTCCTTCTGGGTCTGGATGGACGGACACCTCCCCAGTCCTGCCCCTCCCACTTCTCTCTTCTCTCTTCACTCGTCGTCCGGGCGGATGGCGGCCGCGCCACGCGCGCAGGCACATCCGGCGACATCCCGATACCTGTCGCCGCCCCTGTGCGCCGCCCCGCGCCGCGCACACGCAGGCACATCTGGCGACCGCGTCCCATAGCGCGATCGCCAGCGATCCCATCCCCGGAGGGCTTCGTCAAATGCCGCACGCTGGACGTGCGTATCGTCGCCTTCTCGACTGGCTGCATCTAACGACTTAAAGCATATCACGATCGTGCGATCGAGTCAATAAAAATGCACCTTTCCCCGCGATCGAGCGCCCTTTGGGCGTGCAAAAATACCTTTCGCACCAAAAAGCGCCCAGCATTTATCCAACCGCGCACCGCGCCCGTCTTGGCGCTGCGGCCATTTCGTGCTATACTGGACATATCCGATCAAAAAAGGAGGAACACCCGATGCCTTCATCGCGTGAGACCGCATTATATTTCGACCCCACAGGCGGCGCACAGGCCGCGCCCCTCAAGACCATTTTGGTGTGCCTCGGCGTGCGCATCAAGAACGTCCCGCCCGATCAGGTGGGGCAGACCGTGGGCTATCTGCTCGGCCGCAAGGGCTTCGCCGCCCGCGAAGCGCCCGAAGCGCCCGCGCTGGACGCGCCCATGCTCGTGCTGGACGGCTTGACCGACAAACGGCTGGAGATCTTGCTGCGCGAGATGAAGCGGCAGGGCGTGTCCGTGCCGTACAAGGCGGTCGTGACCGAGACCAACCTCGGCTGGATCTTCCATCAGCTCTATGACGAGCTGGTGCGCGAGCACGAGGCGATGGGCGGATGATCACGCGCGACATCCCCCAGTTCGACATCGACCAGATCGCGCGATCCGGGCAGTGCTTCCGCTTCCGCCCGCTGGCCGACGGCGGCTATGCGCTGGTCGCGGGCGGGCGCTATCTGACGATCCGCCAGCAAGGGCAGACCGTGTGCTTCGACTGCGCGGAGGACGAGTTCGAGGCCGTCTGGCGGCGCTATTTCGATCTGGATGCCGACTATGGCCGCTACCAGCGTGCCGTCGCCAAGCGCGACCGCTATCTCCAGGCTGCGGTCGCGGCCGGGAGCGGGCTGCGCATCCTGCGACAAGACCTGTGGGAGACGATCGTCTGCTTCATCATCTCCCAGCAGAACAATATCCGCCGAATCTCGGGCTGCGTCGAAAATTTATGTTCCCTTTTTGGCGAAATCTGTTATAATAAGAGGGAACAGGTATACTATGCCTTCCCCTCAGCCGCGCGTCTCGCCGCCTGCACGGCGCAGGATCTCGCGCCCGTCCGGCTGGGCTATCGGGCGCGGTATGTGATCGCGGCGGCACAGCAGGTCGCGTCGGGCGCGGTCGATCTGGACGCGGTGCGTCAGCTGCCGTATGCCGCGGCGCGGGAGGCGCTGTTGCAGCTGACCGGCGTGGGCGTCAAGGTGGCCGAGTGCATCTGTCTGTTCGCCCTGCACCATATCGACGCCTTTCCGGTGGATACACATATCCGGCAGATGCTCGAGGCACACTACCCCAACGGCTTCCCGCTGCGGCGGTACAAGGGCTTCGCCGGTGTGATGCAGCAGTATGCGTTCTACTATGAGCTGGTCAGCGGCCGGCGCGACGCGCCCGCCAGACCTGCACCAGCCGAAAAAATCGAAAAAGGAGAAACGAAAAATGGCAGTATTGACCATCACCAAAGAAAACTTCGAGCATGAGGTATTGCAGTCCGACCGTCCGGTGCTGCTCGACTTCTGGGCGACGTGGTGCGGCCCGTGCCGCATGATCGCCCCGGTCGTCGAGGAGATCGCGGCCGAGCGCCCGGACATCAAGGTCGGCAAGATCAACGTGGACGAGCAGGGCGAGCTGGCGCAGCAGTTCGGCGTGATGAGCATCCCGACGCTGGTCGTCATCAAGCACGGCCAGATCGCCGAGCAGACGGTCGGCGCGGTGCCGAAGGAGCACATCCTCGCGATGCTGTGATGACCAAAGGCTCCCTGCCCGGCGCAGCCGCGCCGGACAGGGAGCCTTTTTTCACTTCCGCAGGAATTTGACCGCGCTCATCGCGGCCTGTGCGCCGTCTGCGACCGCTTTGGCGACCTGCAACAGCCCGCCCGTGCAATCGCCCGCCGCGAACACGCCGGGCACGGCCGTCGCCATGCCGCTGTCGGTCTGGATGCGCGTCCCATCGAGCTGAGCGCCCAGCTTGCGGGCGAAATCGCTGCTGCCCACCGTGCCGTAAGCGATGAACACGCCATCGACCGCGCACGGTGCGCCCGCCGCGAACGTCACCTGCGCGACCTTGCCCTCGCCCTCGATCGCGACGACCGGGCGCTGCTCGACCAGCAAGCCTTCGGGCAGCGTGGCGGGCGGCGTGCTGCCGTTGGTCAGCAGCGTGACCGAAGCCGCGACCGGCAGCAGCGCCCGCGCCTCCTCGAGCGCATACTCGCCCTGCCCGAGCACGGCGACCGCCTTGCCGCGATAGAAGAAGGCGTCGCACACCGCGCAATAGCTGACGCCGCGCCCCTCGAAGTCGCGCACGCCCGCGATCGGCGGCACGGCACGCGGCGCGCCCGTGGCCAAGATCACCGCGTCCGCCGGATAGTGCGCGCCCGTGGTCTTGACGACGAAGCCCTGCGCGGCGTATTCGATGCCGGTCACTTCGGTCTGCACCAGCGTCGCGCCCAAGCGCTGCGCCTGCGCCTGTCCGCGTGCGAGCAGCTCTGCGCCCGACAGCGGCTCGGCGAAGCCGAAATAGTTTTCGATCTTGTCGGTCTTGCCGAGCGAGCCGCCGTCCTGATAGAGCACGGTGACGGCGAGGTTGGCGCGGGCGGCATAGATGGCAGCGGACAGCCCCGCAGGGCCGCCGCCGACGATAACGATAGATGGCATGGTAGCTCCTTTCTTCATCGGGTGGTCAGTTGGTCGAACATGGCCTGATAGGCGGTCTGCAAGCGATCCAGCAAGGCGGGATCCTTGCCGCCGATCGGCTGACCGTCCAGCGAACAGGCCGCGATACAGTGCGTGCCCGTGGCCAAGAGCAGGATCTCGTCGGCCGTGCGCAGCTCGTCCACCGTGAAGGGGGCGACGCGCGTGGGCACGCCGAGCTGCTCGCACAGGGCGAGCAGATGCTTGCGCGTGATGCTGGGCAAGACCAGCTCATCCGCCGGCGGCGTGCAGAACACGCCGTCCCGGAGCAGCGCCAAGCTGGAATGTGCGCCTTCGGTCACGCGGCCGTCGCGGTGGAACACCACCTCGTCGCAGCCCGCCTCGACCGCCTGCTGCATGGCCATGCAGTTGGGGATGAGGTTGAGCGTCTTGATGTTGCAGTGCAAAAAGCGGGTGTCCGCCACCGTGAGCAGCTTATACGGGCGATCGCGCCGGTCGAGCGGACACGGCTCGGCGAACGCCATCAGCGTGGTCTTGGCGTGCGCGGGAAAGGCGTGCTGGCGGTGCGCCGCCCCGCGGGTGGATTGCCAATACAGGATGTGCGGCGCGGTCGTGTCCAGCCGGGCGACCAGGTCGCACAGCACGGCCGCGAGCGCGTCGCGCGCCATCGGCGGCTCGATGCGCAGCAGCGACAGGCTGCTGAAAAAGCGGTCGAGGTGGTCGTCCAGCGCGAAGATGCGCTGGTCGCGCACCATCGCGGCCTCATATACACCGTCGCCGAAATACAGGCCACGGTCGGTGATCGGCGCCTTCACCGCGTCGATCGGGCCGATCTGCCCATCGTAATAGGCGATGTCTTTCATGTTCACCGTCCCTTTCTGACAGGATGCGCGGCGGCGCGTTCGCCCAGTTTTCACAGCAGATGCTGTCCGCGTGCGCGGGGCGCCTGCTGCCGCCGGATGGAACGTCGTTCCCTCCCCTTATAGTATACCGTTTTTGGACAGGCTTTGCAAGGGCGGGAAAATGTGATACAATAAACCGATCAGGAGCGTGATCTTTGATGAAAACACTGTTACACATTTGCTGTGCCCCCTGCTCGATCGTGTGCATCGATACGCTGCGGCAGGAGGGCATCGAGCCGGTGGGGTTCTGGTACAATCCGAACATCCACCCCTGCGCCGAGTACAAGCTGCGCAAGAACACACTGGTCGAGTATGCCAAAAGCATCGACCTCAAGCTGGAGATCGAAAACGAATACGGCCTGCGCCGGTTCATCGAGGGGATCTACCCCGATTTCGACCACCGCTGCTCGTTCTGCTATGCGCTGCGGCTGGAGGGCACGGCGCGTTACGCCGCCGAACACGGCTATGACCAGTTCACCTCGACGCTGTTCGTCAGCCCCTATCAAAACCAGGCGCTGCTGCGCGAGACCGCCGATCGGATGGCCGAAAAATACGGCGTGCGCCATCTGTACCGCGATTTTTCGCCCCGTTTCCGCGAGGGACAGGACGAAGCCCGCGCACTGGGGCTGTATATGCAGAAATACTGCGGCTGCATCTTCTCCGAGGAAGATCGCTACCGCAAGCGGCGAAAAAAGAAAAAGCCGGAAACGGAGTCTTTACAAAACGCATAAAAGCTGGTATAATACTTTTTGTACCCGCGCCCGTAGCTCAGCTGGATAGAGCGTTGGACTCCGACTCCAAAGGCCGTGCGTTCGAATCGCATCGGGCGTACCAGTACCGAGCGGTCTCCTGTCAGCAGACAGGAGACCGCTTTTTTGCCGCAGGGCGGCCATCTGCCCCCTGCCCCAGCCCATCAAAAAACGGAGGTGCGAAACTGCACCTCCGTTTTTTGCGTCCACGCTCACTCGATCGTGCGCAGCACGCCGACCAGCACGTAACGCGCCGTATCGCTCGCATACGAGCAGGTCGAGAACACCACGACCCGGTCTTGGTCGGTCGGCGTGACCGCGCTGCGAAAATCGGACTGCGCCAGCGCACTTTCGAGCAGCGCTTCCTTGCTCGCGCGGCTGTGCGGGAGCGTATACAGCGCCGCGTCGGACGTGGTCACGAAGCCCGCGACCAGCTCGACCCGGAGATCGCACGCCGGTGTCAGCAGATACCACACGGGATGCGCCTCGTAAAACGCCTGCTCGCTGTATCGGGGCAATATGGCGAAGCGGCTGCCGTCCTTCATGTTGTGCCCATAGATGATCTGCACCCAGTCGGTAAGGTCGGCGGCGTTGCGGCAGTCGAGGAACAGCGTGCCCGCCGCGTTTTCGCGCCCATCGGTCAGATGGTGCAGATAATAGTCGTTGTCCGCGTGCTGCGCGACCGGCTGATCGATCGCCGTGTTCGGGCAGTACAGCCACGCCACGATGTCCGGGCACGCCGCCTGCAACGCCGCGTGATCGACCGCGATCGGCGCGGTCTGCGCCGGGGCGGCGTCCTGCTGCGGCGGGTCGCGCGACGGCTGGGGCGCCGGATACGTCACCGCCCGATCGATCAGCGCATCGACGGACGCGCGGCTGCGCTGCGCCGCGTGGCGATACGCGCCGAGCTGATAGAGCGAAACTGCCAACAGCACCGCGCACCCGGCAGCCAGTCCCCTTCTGAGCCATTTCATCCGATCGCCTCGTCCTTTCCTGTTTCGTGCCGCTATCCGGTAAAAACGCCCGGCCATCCCAAAGCGTTCGCTTCGTTTTGGCCGGGCGTTGGATCGCGGATCAGTCGTCGGTGCGGCGTTTGCCGGTCAGCGCGAGCGCCACCAGACCGAGCAGGCTGAGCACCGCCAGACAGCGGTACAGCCACAGCGGCGTTTGGTCGCCGGTGCGCGGCGCATCGTCGCGGGCGGGCTCGTCCGGCGCATCGGGCGCGGGCGGCTCGACGGGCGCATCCGGTGCGGCAGGCGGTTCGGGCTCGTCCGGCGTGTCCGGCGCGGGCGGTTCGATCGGCTCGATGGGGTCGATGGGGTCATCCGGCTCGACCGGCGGATCGGGCGTCACCGGCGGATCAG
>JAUNJI010000097.1 GCA_030533295.1 Eubacteriales bacterium | reverse complement strand
CGGATGAACGTCTCCAACCGATCGAGCCCCTTGTCGATCTCGGCCAGCGAGGTCGCGTAGCTCCACCGGATGAAGCCCGGCGCGGCGAACGCGGTGCACGGCACGGTCGCCACCAGCCCCTTCTCCAAAAAGAGCTGCGCCATGTCCTCGGCGCTCTCGATCGTCTGGCCGTACATGGTCTTGCCGATGAAACCCTTCATGTTCATCATCACGTAGAACGCGCCCTGCGGCTTGATGCAGGAAACGCCCTCGATGCGGTTCATGCGCTCGACCAGATGATCGCGGCGCTTTTCGAACGCCTGCTTCATCACCTGCATATCCTCCTGCGGGCCGCGCAGCGCCTCGATCGCCGCATACTGCGAGATCGTCGAGGGCGCGGAGGTCGAGTGGCTCAGGTAGCTGCTCATCACCTTGGCCAGCGCCGGACTGGACGCGCTGTAACCGATGCGCCAGCCGGTCATGGCATAGCTCTTGGACACGCCGTTGATGATGATCGTCCGCGCCTTGGCGTCCTCATTGAGCGAGGCGAAGGACACGAACTCGATGTCGTCATACACCAAATTGCAATAGATCTCATCCGCGATCACATAGACGTTGTGGCGGCGGCAGACCGCCGCGATCGCCTCCAGCTCGGCGCGGGTATAGACCATGCCCGTCGGGTTGCAGGGCGAGTTGAGCATGAACGCCTTGGTCTTTTCGGTCATCGCGGCATCGAGCTGCGCCGCGGTGATCTTGAAGTCCTGCTCCTCCTCGGCGGCGACGATCACCGGCACCGCACCGGCCTGCTTGACCATTTCGGAATAGCTGACCCAATAGGGCGCGGCGATGACCACCTCATCCCCCGGGTCGCACAGCGTCATCAGCGCCACATAGACCGCGTGCTTGGCGCCCGACGCGACCACGATCTGCTGGGGCGTGTATTCCAGCCCGAGATCGGCGTGCAGCCGATAGGCCGCGGCCTCGCGCAGCGCCATCAGGCCGGCCGCCGGGGTGTATTTGGTATAGTTGTTCTCGATCGCCTCGATGCCCGCCTGCTTGATATGCTCGGGCGTGGGGAAATCCGGCTCGCCCGCACCGAAGCCGACGACATCCTTGCCCTCGGCCTTCATTTGTTTGAACAATGCGTCGATCGCGAGCGTCGTCGATGCCTGTACCCCTGCCGCGATCTTCGAGATCGGTTTTAATTCCACGCGAAGCACTCCCTTTTCTTCTCTATGCTGCTATTATATCCCGGCCGGGCTGGTTTTGCAAGTCCAGACGGGCAAAATTGCATATCGGCAGAGAGAAAAAAACCGCCCTGTCGGGCGGTCCGGATGTGGAGGATCGACAAAGCGGCTCATGCGTCGCGCGATAGGATGAGCAGCGCACGGCCGCTGCCGATCGTCACCACGACCGTCGCGCCCGCCGCCGCCTCGTTGGAGATCGTCACCATGCCGCTGCGCGTCACCGTGGCGTCCTGCAAGGGGTATTTGGCGTGCTCGATCGTCACGCCGGTCAGGCGGGCGTCGAGCGGCACGAGCGAAAAATAGCGATAGCCCGTCGGCATGATGAATTTCTTCCGCCCGCCTTCATGCAAAACGATGCGGTTCTGGCGGTCGAGCACGGTCAGGTGGCCGCCGCGCGCGTGCGCCTCCTCGACCAGCGACAGGTTGGCCAGCTCATGGTCGAGCCGCCCGCCGGTCGCGCAGACCAGCGTGGCCTCGGTGCAGCCTCGGCGGAACACCTCGCGCAGACAGCCCTGCGTATCGGTGTCGTCCTTTTCCGGCTTGAGCCGGATCACCGTCGCGCCCTCGACCTCGGGCAGCGAATCGCAGTCCGAGATCATGAAGTCCGGATGCAGGCCGAGCGCCCGCACGTGGCGCAGCCCGCCATCCGCGCAGGCGATCAGCGCCCCGGGATGCGCGTCCAAAAAGGCGCGGATGTAGCCATAGTCGCTCTCCGGCCCCGCCGCGAAGATCAGCGCGTGCCGCCCTTGGTAATCTCCCATTCCTTCAGATCCTTTACACTTTCATACAGCTTGACATAGCTCTCATGGCGGCTGGGCGCGATCGCCCCCGCCGCGACCGCCGCCCGCACCGCGCAGCCCAGCTCCTTGACATGGGCGCAGCCGGTGAAGCGGCACTGTCCCAGATAGGGCGCGAACTCCGGGAAGGCGTGCTCGAGCGCGTCCGCCCGCACCAGATCCATCTGCCCGGTCTCGAACGAGGAAAAGCCCGGCGTGTCCGCGATGTAGCCGCCCCCGGCGATCGGGTGCAGCTCGACATGGCGGGTGGTGTGCCGCCCGCGGCCGATGCGGTCGGAAATCGCGCCGACCGCCGCGCCGAACTGCGGGTCGAGCCGGTTGAGGATGCTCGACTTGCCCACGCCCGAGTTGCCCGCGAACGCGGACACCAGTCCCCGGATCCGCGCCCGCAGCGCGTCGATCCCCGCGCCGGTCTGGGCGCTCACGCGCAGCGTCTCGAAGCCGCTCTGCGCATAGATCGCGGCCAGCGCGTCGCCCGCGTCGGCGTCGGTCTTGTTGATGACCACGAGCGCGTCGATCCCCTTGTGCACCGCGATCGCGGTCACTTTGTCGATCAAAAAGGGATCGGTCACGGGCTGCGCGGCCGAGGCCACCACGACCAGCAGATCGAGGTTGGCCACCGCCGGACGGATCAGGCTGTTTTTGCGCGGCGCGATGTCGAGCAGGTAGCCCGTGCCGTCCTCGGCCTGGATCTCGAGCGAGACGCGGTCGCCCACGATCGGCTTGCCGACCGTTTTGCGGAAGCGCCCCCGCGCCTTGCACTCGACCAGCCCGGTGGGCGTGTCCACATAATAGAACCCGCCCACGCCTTTCAAAATGATGCCTTCGGTCATACGATCGCCCCTTTTATCAATCGAACGTATAGGTCTGGCTGCTGCTGTTGCCATCGACGGTGATCGTCACCTCATGCTCGCCCGGCGTGCTCTCGAGCGGCACCGAGATGCTGCTCATGCTGGTCTCGTGGGTCTGGTCATACTTGACCACGCCATCGACCGCGATCACCACGTGCGCCATGTCGGTGTTATCGGGCAGCACGACCGGCACGGTCGCCATGCCCTTGACCGGCGCGGGCGGCTCGTCCACCGGCTCGTCCGGCTGGGTGGGCGCGACCGGCTCGCTCTTGCCCTTGGAGATCTGGACGTTGACCGCCGTGCCCTCGGTCACGCTGTTGCCCTTGTCGATCGACTGCCAGACGACCGTGCCGAGCTCGGCGGTGCTTTCGACCGCATCGACCGAGCCGAGCGACAGCCCGCGCTCGCGCAGCGCCTGCTCGGCCGCGCTCTGCGACAGGCCGTACAGGTCGGGCACGTCGGCATGGCGGATCTCCTTGCCCTTGCTCACGTACAGCTTGATCGACGCGCCCTTTTCCAGCTCGGCGCCCACGCCGGGATCGGTGCGGATCACCTTGCCGGCCTCGACCTCGTCGCTGTACGCCTCCTCGGTGGTGTAGGTGATCTCATGGCCGCGCAGCATGGTGGCCACATAATCGACCGAGCGACCCTTGAACTCGATCACCTTGTAGGTGTCCTTGACGTGCTCGCCGCCGGCCGACACGGTGACGGTGATGACCGTGCCCGGCGCGACCATGGTCGCGTATTCCTTATCCTGCTCGATGATCTCGCCCACCGGGCGGTCGGACTCCCGGCGTTCCAGCGCCTCGCGGATCGTCAGCTGCTCGGTCACCTCGGGATCGGCCAGCACCTCGTCGATCGTGCGGCCGAGCAGCAGGGGCACGCGCACCTTATCGCTGTCGCCGCCGCGACTGCTGCCGGTGGTGATGAGCAGGCCGACGACGATCAGCGCGATCACCGCGACCACGGCCACCGCGATGCCCGCCGCCAGACCGGGGCGCTCGGCCAGCCGGTCGAACCAGCCCTCG
>JAUNJI010000023.1 GCA_030533295.1 Eubacteriales bacterium | reverse complement strand
CGCCGATGCCCTCACCGCCGATGCCTTCGCCGCCCAAGCTGCCATCGTCCACGGGCTCGCTGCCGCCGCCGTCCGACCAGTCATCCCCGTCGTCATAGCTGCCGCTGCCCGAGGTGTCGCCCCAGACGCTGGTATCCTCGCCCGAGCTGACACCGCCGCTCCAGCCGCCCGAGCTGCCGCCCTGCGGCCCGCTCACCATGTCCAGCGCGGTGATCGGCTCCTTATAGGGGTTGAAATACTGGTTGACCAGCTTGAGCGTCTCGTCATGATACGGGAAGAAGAAGGAATATTGATAGGGGTCGTTGCCCGCATAGCTCATCGCGCCGTAGCCCGGCAGCGTGAAGAAGCGGATGTTCTCGTTTTTGATCTGCAACGCCTGCATCCCCATCCAAAGCAGGTTGCCGGCGGCCAGATTGGTCTTGACGTTCTGGAACACGGCATCCGCGAGCGCGGGGATCTTGGTGACGTTCTTGGGCTGGAGCACCTGCCGCGCCAGCTCCTTGAGGAACTTCTGCTGGTTCTCCACGCGCCCCTCGTCGCCGTTGGCGTACTGCATGGAATAGTCGTTGTTGTGCCGCCAGCGCAGGAACTCGACCGTCTGCTTGCCGTTCAGATGCTGCATCCCGGCGTACAGATCGATGTGCAGGTCTTGCGCGGGGTCGTCATACTGCATCCGGAACGGCACCTGATAGTCCACGCCGCCGATCGCATCGACGATCTGCGCGATGCCGTCGAAGTTGACGATCACGTAGTAGTCCGGCCGGAAGCCCATCAGGCGCTCGATCTCCTTTTTGGTCTGGTCGATCTTGCCCATCGCATAGGCTGCGTTGATCTTGCGGCTCGCGCCGCTGGCCGAGTTGTTGCACATGGTGTCGCGCGGGATGTTCATGACGTTGACCGTCTTTTTGTTGACATCCATCGACGCCACCATGAGCGCGTCGGTGCGCGTTTGATCCTCATCCAGCGCGCCGATCACGACGGTGAACACGTCGTCGATGCGCGTGCCGGTATTGAGCACCTTTTCCACGCTGACCTTGTCGCCGTTCTCCTTGTCGCGGATCGTCGGGTCGTTGCCCTGCGGCGGACGGATCAGCAAGACCGCCGCCGCGGTGAGCGCCGCCAGCACCGCCAGCACCACGGCTCCCGCGACGATGACGCCCTTGCGTTTTTGCTGCTTGGTGCGCGGCGCTTTGACCCGCGCTCCCTTTTTGCCCGCCGGCTTGGGCGCGGTCTTGGCCGCCTGCGGCGCAGCCGCAGGCGGCCGTATCGGCTGGTCGGCCGGTGCCTCCGCCCGCTTGGGCGCTGCCTTTTTCGCGCGGCTCGACCGTTTATGGCCGCCGCTGCCTCCAAAAAGTTTCAAACGAACTCTTCCTCCCGTTCTTCCTTTACTCGTCTCGCCAATGGATCCCCTGCCAGATCAGGTCGTTGTAGGCGGCGATGGTATCGCTGTGGATCGATTTGCCCCGCGCGACCAGATCGGTCAGCGTCTGGTCATAGCAATAGAGCAGCGCGCGATCCATGCTGTGCTGCGCGAGCTCCCGCGCCTTGTCCACGCCGGAAAAATCGCGCGTCTCCTCGATGTAATCCGCCAGATACAAGATCTTGTCCAGCACGGTCATGCCGGCGCGGCCGGTGGTGTGGCACGCGATCGCGGCGCACACGTCCTCCGGCATCCCGTATTCTGTGCGGGCGATCGCGGCGGCAGTCTTGCCATGCAGCATTTTTGCCTCTTTTTTCTCGACTGCACAGGGTATTATACCGTATTTTTCACATAAATTCAACTGCTCTTGCGGAGAAAGATGCTTGGTGATGTCGTGCAGTATCGCGGCCGCGCACGCTTTGTCCACATCGCCGCCGTACCGCTCCGCCAGCCACCGCGCCGCGCGTTCCACGCCGAGCGAATGGGGGTACCGATAGCCCTTGAGCCTGGACAAGATCCCTTTCCTCATCTCATCATTACACAACATGATCTTTACCCGCCTTCCTTTGATCGATGTGATCTGTTATCCTCCATATCCATATAAGTGCCGCCGTTCGATGTGATCGGCGACCGCCGCCGTGGTATAGTGGCGCAGGTCGCCGCCCTGGCGCAGCGCGGTCGAGGAGATCGGCAAGCTCGCGCCCCGGATCAGCTCGATCCGGGCGTGCAGCGACCACCGCAGCGCGGCCGCCTTGCGCACGAGCACGCCCCAGTCCTCCTCCGCGCGGGCGCACACGGCCAGCGTGCACAGCCGGGCGATCTCCGCCGGATCGCGCCAGCCCCGATCGAACGAGAGCAGCATATCGGTGCCCACGATCAGATACAGGTCGTCCATGCCCCGCGCCCGCAGCGCCCGCAGGGTATCGACCGTATAGCTCGCGCCGCCGCGCTCGATCTCGATGGTATCGAGCTGCGCCCACGGGATGCCCTGCGTCATCAGGCGCACCATCTCGCAGCGGTCGGCCGTCGTGGCCGTGCCCACGGGCAGCGATTTATGCGGCGGGATGTTGGTCGGGATGAACAGCACCCGATCGAGCGCCAGCTCGTCCCGCGCCAGCTGCGCGGCGTGCAGATGACCCAGATGCGGCGGGTTGAACGTCCCGCCCAGTACGCCCGTCCTCATTTGACGAGCACGATCTTGCGCTTGTCCTCGTCCCGCGCGGGGCGATACAGGACGAATTTGGAGCCGATGCACTGCACCGGCGCTGCCCCCGTGGCCTCGCACAGCGCCTCGGACACGGTGCGCGGGGTCAGCAGGGCGCTCTCGAGCACCTTGCCCTTGACCAGCTCATGGGCGTCGAGCAGCTGCTCGAGCTGCCGCTCGACCGCGTCGGTCACGCCCTCCTTGCCGATGATGAGCGTATCCGCCAAGGGATTGGCCAGCGCACGGAGCTGGGCGCGTTGTTTGGTCGTCAGTGTCATATCATCTCTCCTGTCTGTGTCGTGCTCGTCAGGTGGTCGCGCAGCGCCTGTCGCAGGGCGCGGAGCGCACGGCCACGGTGCGAGATCCGATTTTTATCCGCGGGCGGCAGCTCGCCGAAGGTGCAGCCATAGTCCGGGACGTAGAACAGCGGGTCATAGCCGAAGCCGCCCGCGCCGCGACATTCGCGCAGCAATTCGCCGGCACATTCGCCGCGCACGGTGCACAGCTCGCCGCCCGGCAGCACGCACGCGACCGCACACACGAATCGGCAGGCGCGGTCGTCCACGTCGGCCATCTCCCGCAGCAGCCGGGCGTTGCGGTCGGCATCCGTGCCCGCGCAGTACCGCGCCGAATAGATGCCCGGCGCACCGCCCAGCGCGTCCACGCACAGGCCGCTGTCGTCCGCGATCGCGGGCAGGCCGGTGAACGCGGCGGCGCTCCGCGCCTTGATCTGCGCGTTCTCCTCGAAGGTCGCGCCGTCCTCGACGGGCTCGGGCGCGTCCGCCGGCAGCGGCACGATCTCGATGCCCAGCTCGCCCAGCACGGTCGCCAGCTCGGCCAGCTTCTTTTGGTTGCGGGAGGCCAATACGAACTGCATCACAGCGCCTCCCCCATCACCTTGCTCTGCGCCTTGCACAGCCGTGCACAGCCGCGCTTGCCCAGTCCGAGCAGCTTTTTGAGCTCGCTCTCCGCGAACGGACGGCCTTCGCCCGTGCCCTGCACCTCGACGAACGCCCCCTTGGAGGTCATGACCACGTTGCAATCGACGATCGCGTGGCTATCCTCGGCATAGTCGAGATCGAGCACGGCTTCATCCTCGAAGATGCCGACCGACACGGCCGCCACCTGCGCGGTCAGCGGCATCCGATCGATCGTGCCCTCGTCCAGCAGCTTTTTGCACGCCAGCCACAGCGCGACGAAGCCGCCGGTGATCGACGCGCAGCGCGTGCCGCCATCCGCCTGGATCACATCGCAGTCCACGATGATCTGGCGCTCGCCGAGCGCCGCCCGATCGACCACCGCCCGCAGGCTGCGCCCGATCAGCCGCTGGATCTCGCTCGAGCGGCCATCGAGCTTGAGCGACTTGATGTCGCGCCTTTTGCGCGTGTTGGTCGCCCGCGGCAGCATGGCGTACTCGGCCGTCACCCAGCCCAGCCCCTTGCCCTCCAAAAAGGGCGGCACCTTGTCCTCGACCGAGGCCGTGCAGATCACCTTGGTGCCGCCCATCTCGATCAGCACCGCGCCCTCGGCATACTTCGTATAATCGGTCGTGAGCTTGACCGGCCGCAGTGCGCCCGGCGCTCGTCCATCCGGTCGTTGCATCAGACTTCCTCCTTTTGCGCGGGCAGCAGCGCCTCGAGGAAGGCATCGCGGTCGAAATCGATCAGGTCGTCGATGCCCTCGCCCACGCCGACCAGCTTGACCGGCACGCCCAGCCCGGCCGAGATCGCGACCACGATGCCGCCCTTGGCCGTGCCGTCCAGCTTGGTGAGCACGATGCCGGTGAGCGCGGCCGCCTTGTTGAATTCCTCCGCCTGATGCACCGCGTTCTGGCCGGTGGTCGCGTCCAGCACGAGCAGCGTCTCGCGCGAGGCGTCCGGCAGCTCGCGGGCGATCACGCGATCGATCTTGGCCAGCTCGTTCATCAGGTTGGCCTTGTTGTGCAGCCGTCCCGCCGTGTCCACGATGATGACATCGCTCCCGCGCGCCTTGGCCGCCGAGATCGAGTCGAACACGACCGCCGCGGGATCGGCGCCCTCGCCATGGCGCACGATGTCCGCCCCCGCACGCTTCGCCCAGATCTCGAGCTGGTCGGCGGCCGCCGCGCGGAAGGTGTCCGCCGCGCTCAGCATGACCTTTTTGCCCTCGTTCACATAGCGGGCGGCGAGTTTGCCGATCGAGGTGGTCTTGCCCACGCCGTTGACGCCGATCACCAGCACGACGGCGGGCTTGCCCGACACGTCGAGCGGCTGGTCGGCCAGCATCTGGTCTCCCAGCACCTCGCGCAGCAGGTCGCGCAGCGCGGGCGCGGTGGTGATCTTGCGCAGCTTGGCGCGCTTCTCCACCTCGGCGACGATCGTGGCCGCGGTCGTCGCGCCCACGTCGGACAGGATCAGCGCCTCCTCCAGCTCCTCGAGCAGGTCGGCGTCGATCTTGACGAACGCCGCGAACACGTTGTCCAGCGAACGGCCGACCGCGTCGCTGGTCTTTTGCAGCCCCTGTTTGATCTTATCGAATAGACCCATCGTTATCAAAGCTCCTGTATCGTTTTATAGTCCCCGTCATAAAAACGGGGCGAACAGCCCCTTCGGCTGTAGTTTTACCAAAATATCGGTCTGCGATGCCCAATAATGACCGACCGTTCCGATCCTTCCCTCACCGGATCGCGCTGCCGAGCTGCTTTTCGGCCTCGGCCAAGTTGAGCATGAGCATCTTGGACACGCCCTGCTCCTGCATGGTCACGCCGTAGAGCATATCGGCCTGCTCCATCGTGCCGCGGCGGTGCGTGATGACGATGAACTGGGTCGCGTCGGTCAGCCGCCGGATGTACTGCGCGAACCGCGCGACGTTCACATCGTCCAGCGCGGCCTCGATCTCGTCGAGCACGCAGAACGGCGTCGGCCGCAATTTTAGGATCGCGAAATACAGCGCGATCGCGACGAACGCCTTTTCGCCGCCCGAGAGCAGCGTCAGCGTCTTGACCGCCTTGCCCGGCGGCGACACCTTGATGTCGATCCCGCAGTTCAAAATGTCCGAGGTGTCCGCCAGCTCGAGCGCGGCGTGGCCGCCGCCGAAGATCTCGCGGAAGGTCTGCCCGAAATAGGTGTTGAGTTGGGCGAACGCCGATGCGAAGATCTCCTTCATATGGACGGTGAGCTGATCGATCACCTTGTAGAGCTCCTTTTGCGCCTGCTCCAGATCGTTCTTTTGCGTGCCCATGAAGGTATAGCGCTCGAGCGTCTGCCGGTAGGTCTCCACCGCGTCCAGATCGACGTTGCCGAGCGCCTTCATCTGGGCACGCAGGCGCTGCGCCTGCTCCCGCGCGGCGGGCACATCGTCCAGCGGACGCGCGGCCTGCGCGGCGGGGGTCGGGGTCAGCTCGTAGCTGTCCCACATCTTATCGAGGATCTGCGTCTGCTCGCTTTTGAGCTGCGCCGCGCGGTTGTCCAGCCGCGCCGCCTCGCGCTCGAGGTGCAGGATCTCCTCGTTCTTGCTCTGTGCCGCACGGTCGATGCGCACGCGGTCGCCCTCGAGCTGCTCCCGCTGGCTGAGCTGCGCGTCGATCTGCGCGGTCAGCGCGGTGGCGGCGGCGGTGGCCGCCTGCCCGTCCTGCTCGGTCTGCGCCAGCTCGGCGGTCAGCCGCGCGATCGCGGCCTCGAAGCCCGCCTCTGTCTCGGCTGCGCCCGATACGCCCGCATCCAGCTCGGCCTTGAACTGCTCGAGCTCGGCCAGTGCACGCGCTTCGCTCGTCGCTGCCGAGCGGTTTTCCGCCACGGCGGCCTGCGCCGCTGCGATCTGCCCCGCCTGTTCGGCGATCTGCGCGGTCAGCGCGTCCAGCGCCGCACGCTGCGCGGCCATCTGCTGTTCGGCCTCGTCGAGCGCCTGCTGAACGGCGGCCTGCTGTGCGCCGCAGCGGGCGATCGTGTCCCGATACTGCTGTCCGGCCGCGGCCAGATCGTCCCGTTCGAGCACCCGCGCGTCATATTGCCGTTGCAGGCTGTCCACCAGCGCCCCATGCTGCGTGACCGAGGCACGCAGCCCGGCCTGCTGCTGCGCCGCCCGCGCCCGCTCGGCCTCGATGGCCTTCAGGTCGTAGTCGAGCGCAGCGAATTCCTCCTTCGCCGCTTGGAGCGCCTGCGCGGCCTGCTCCCGGCGTGTCTGCAACGTGTCCACCTGCGCCTGTGCGGCACGCAGCCGCGCCGCCCGCGCCAGTGCGCCCGTCCCGCGGGAGGCCGAGCCGCCCGTCATCGCGCCGCCCGCTTGGATGATCTGCCCATCCAGTGTGACGATGCGGAAACGGTGCCCGTATGCCTGCGCCAGCGCGAGCGCGGTGTCCATATTTTCGCTGACCACCGTGCGCGCCAGCAGGCTGCGCACGATGTCGGTGTAGTCCGGGTCAAAAGTGACCAGTCGGTCAGCCGTGCCGAAACAGCCTTTTTGCGCCTCTAAGCCGCTTTCTCGCAACGAATGTGGGCGGATCGTGTCGATCGGCAAAAAGGTGGCGCGGCCGCCGTCCGTGCGCCGCAGATACGCGATGCAGCGCTTGCCGTCCGCCGCCGTGTCCACCACGATCGACGAAGCCGACGCGCCCAGCGCCGTGTCGATCGCGGTCACGAAGCGGTCGTCCGTCGTCAGCAGGGCGGACACCGGCCCGCGCACGCCGCGCATCGCGCCGCGCTCGACCTGCTGCATGATCGACTTGACCGACCGCGAAAAGCCTTCGTGCTCCCGCTGCATATCGGACAGCAGCGTGACGCGCCCTTGCGCGTCTGTCAGCGCGGCGGTGGCCTGCGCCAGCGCATCCTGCGCACGCTCGAGCTTGCTGCGGCGGCTGTCCGCCTTGAGCGCCACGCCCTTGCGCTTGTTTTCCGCACCGGCCAGCGTGTCCAGACAGGTGCGCAGCGCGGCCTCCATCTCGGCCTGCGCCTGCTGCTCGGCGGTCAGCCGCTCGTGGGTAGCGGCGATGTCCGCTGCGATGGTGTCGCGCCGGCCATCCATGCCGGCCAGCCCGGTCTCGGCCGCCGTGCGGTCGAGCGCGAAGGCGTGCAGCGCGTTTCGCCGGTCGGTGCACACCTGCTCGGCCGCGCGGAGCGCCTGCTCGGCTGCGGTGCGCTGGGCGTTTCGTGCGTCAGCCTGCTGCGTCAGCTCGTCCAGCCGCGCCGCCCGCGCGGCGTGTTCGGTGTCCAGCAGCGCGATGCGCGACCGCCGCTCGGCGAGCTGGGCATCCAGATCGTGCACCTGCTGCGCCCGTTGGGCGCGTTCGCGCCGCACGCGGTCGATATTTTCCCTATCGTTTTGGATGTTGGCGCGGAGCACGGCGGCGTGGCTCGTCTGGGCGGCGGCGCGTTGCTCGGCTGCGTGGAGCTGCTGACGCAGCTGATCGGCCTGCCGGTCGATCGCCCGCATCTCGTCCGCACGCTGCTCGGACTGCGCGTACAGCGCCTGCTGCGCCTGTCGGGCGGCATCGAGCTGCGCCGCGCAAGTCGCCGTGTCCCGCGCCAGCTTGGCGTCGTCGGCCTTGATGCGCTCGAGCGCGAGCAGCCAGAGCGAGATCTCGAGCACGCGCAATTCGTCGCGCAGCAGCAAAAAGCGCTGCGCCTTTTCCGCCCGCTTTTCCAAGGGGGCGATCTGTTTTTCCAGCTCGTCGTACAGATCGCGGATGCGGGTCAGGTTGTCCTCGGTGGCGGCCAGCTTGCGTGCGGCCACCTCCTTGCGGTAGCGGAATTTGGTGATCCCGGCGGCCTCCTCGAAGATCTCGCGCCGATCCTCGCTCTTGAGCGACAGGATCTCGTCGATCCGCCCCTGTCCGATGATCGAATAGCCGTCCCGCCCCAGGCCGGTGTCCATGAACAGCTCATGGATGTCCCGCAGGCGACAGTGCTTTTTATTGAGCAGATACTCGCTCTCGCCCGAGCGATAATAGCGGCGCGTGACCATGATCTCGGTCGCATCCGAGCGGAACACGCCCGCGGCGTTGTCCAAGATGAGCGAGACCTCGGCGAAGCCGACCGGCCCGCGCTTGGCCGTGCCGCCGAAGATCACATCCTCCATCTTGGCACCACGCAGCGACCGGGTGGACTGCTCGCCCAGCACCCAGCGGATCGCGTCCGATATATTGGATTTTCCCGAGCCGTTCGGCCCGACGATCGCGGTCAGACCGCCCAAAAAGCGGATCTCGGTCTTGTCCGGGAACGACTTGAAGCCCTGTAAGATCAGGCTCTTGAGAACCATGTAGCACCTCTGAGATATAGATGGTATTATTTTACCACCGTCTGCCGCGCTTTTCAATGCACAGACCTAGAATTTACAGCGCGTATACCGTTCGCGGTGGTCAAAGCACGCCGCGCCGCGCGAGCAGCCGCAGGATGCGGGAACGGTCATACCGCTGCACGATCGCGAAACGCAGATCGTAGCCTGCCGCCGCCAACGACGTGATGACGAACACCGCGCCTGCGCCCAGCCAGATCGACGCGGCGATCGGCAACAGGCTCAGCACAGCGCAGACCTCATACACCAGCTCGGCCTGACACTTGGCCTGTGCGATCTGCGTCCATGTGCGCATTTTTTGGTCGAACGAGGCGGGGTCATAGGTCGGCAGGCGGCTTTTCCAGCGACGCACGCCGAGCTTGGCGTAGAGCGGCGCTTCCCACGGCTGCGGCTGATACCAGCGGCGGCGCAGGTCGGCGCGATCGTGCATCCGGCGGTCGAACACGCCGCCCACGAGCAGCCGCATCCACAGATGATAGGCCGTGGTCGCGCACGTGATGCACAGCGTCTGCGCGGCGGGCAGGCCGCTCGCCGCATACCAGCCGCCCAGCAGCAGCCCCAGCAGGGCGGCGGCGACCGCAGCCGTCCACATCAGCCGTTTCGTGCCCCTCCGCCCCCTTTTTTTCGTCCTCGTTCCCATTGTAGCATAGATGATCTGACCGAACAACAAAAAGCTACGGCGATCGCTCGCCGCAGCTTTGCTGTCGCTATGCCGCTCACTCCATCCCCATGGTCTGGAGCGCCTGTTTGGCCGCCATCTGCTCGGCCTCCTTTTTGCTCCGGCCGGTGCCGGTGGCGAACACATTGGAGTTGAGCAGCAGCTCCATCGTGAAGCGCTTGTCATGATCGGGGCCCGACTGGCCGGCCAGACGATACCGCAGCGTTTCCTGCTTGTTTTTCTGCACGATCTCCTGCAGCATGGTCTTGTAGTCCTTGAACGCGCCGCCCGCGATCGCCACCTCGACCTTGCGCGGGATGAAGCGCAGCACGAACGCCCGCGCGGGCTCGATGCCGCCGTCCAGATAGATCGCGCCCAGCAGCGCCTCGGTCGCATCCGCGAGGATCGAGGGGCGCTCGCGCCCGCCGCCGATCTCCTCGCCGTGTCCCAGCCGCAGCGCGGCCGGGATGCCGAGTTCCCTCGCGATCTCGCACAGCGCGCCCTCACACACGACTGCCGCACGCAGCTTGGTCAGCTCGCCCTCGGGCAGCTCGGGATAGTGCGTGTACAAATGATCCGCCGTGACGAGACCCAGTACGGAATCGCCAAGGAACTCCAGCCGCTCATTGTGGTGCAGATGGCTGCCCCGGTGCTCATTGGCATAGGAGGAGTGCGTCATCGCCGTTTTGAGCAGCGTTTCATCGCGGAACTTATAATCGATATCCAGCATCATTTCCACCTCTTTTCGTTCATATCGCATACGCCGGTCGCAAAAATGACCGCGTGTATATTTTTGCCCATGCGCCGCCCGCTCATTCGACGGTCATGTAGCGGATGTTGTCCGCCACCGCCTCGATCATGCCCGACTTGGTGTAGTCGATCGCCTGCCGCACCGCGTTCTGCACGGCCGTCTCGTTCGAGGAGCCATGCGCCTTGATGACCGGCTTGGCGATGCCGAGGAAGGGCGCGCCGCCGATCCGATCCTGATCGAACAGGCCGCGGAACTCGTCCATGCCCTTTTTGCAGGCCAGATAGCCCAGCTTGGTGGCGATGTTCCGGGTGAACACGCTCTTGATCTCGCCCGCCATGAAGCGCGCCACGCCCTCGATGGTCTTGAGCAGGACATTGCCCGAATAGCCGTCGCACACCGCCACGTCGCACGCGCCGAGCGGCACCATGCTGCCCTCGACGTTGCCGACGAAGTTGATCCTGCCCTCGTCGCCCGCCTTTTTGAGCAGCGCATACGCCTCCTTGCGCAGCGGATCGCCCTTTGTGTCCTCCGTGCCGTTGTTGACCAGACCGACGCGCGGCGACGGGATCTTGCCGATCTTTTCGGCATAGAGCGCACCGAGGAAGGCGAATTGCAGCAGCATCTCGGCCGT
The DNA here is from genome assembly GCA_030533295.1 of Eubacteriales bacterium. Taxonomy (GTDB): domain Bacteria; phylum Bacillota; class Clostridia; order Oscillospirales; family Butyricicoccaceae; genus Agathobaculum. Next base: position 10,497 of record JAUNJI010000023.1, on the reverse strand, counting down.
GCACTCGGTGTTCGCGCCCGCGTCGCACAGCATGACCTGACCGCCCTTGCAGGGCATGACCGGCGCGAGCGCGCCCCGGCGGATGCCCTTGATGCGCCCGCCGTACAGCGTCGCGCCGGTCAGCAGCGCACCGGTGTTGCCGGCGGACACGAGCGCGTCGCCCTCGCCCGCCTTGAGCAGCCGGAACGCCACCGCCATCGAGGAATCCGGCTTGCGCCGCAGCACGGTCGCGGGGTCGTCGTGCATATCGACGAGGTCGCTCGCCGGGTGGATCGACAGACCGGGCACGTGATCGAGCCCCTTTTCCCGCAAGATCGCGCCGATGCGGTCTTGGTCGCCGACGAGCACCACCTGCTCTCCATAGATCTGCGCCGCCTGTGCGCCGCCGATGACGGCCGAGGACGGCGCATGATCGCCGCCCATCGCGTCCACGATGATCTTCATGTCAAAGCTCTCCTTTCAGCCGGTCGATCTGCGCGAGCGCCCGCTCGGAGATCGCAAGATTTTTCTCCCGCTTGCCCTTGATGCGGTAGCCCAGCGGGTCGATGATGCCGAAATTGATGTTCATCGGCTGGAATTTGGTCACGGTGTGGTCGGAGATGTAGCACGCCAGCGCACCGATCGCGGTCTGCCGGTCGAGCGGGGGCATCGTGCGCCCCTGCACCGCGCACGCGGTGGCCACACCGGCCACCCAGCCCGAGGCCGTGGACTCGACATAGCCCTCGACGCCGGTCATCTGCCCGGCGAAGCGCAGGCGCGGCTCGTCCCGCAGCGCATAGGTCGCGTCCAGCAGGCGCGGCGCATCCAAAAACGTGTTGCGGTGCATGACGCCGTAGCGCACGAACTCGGCCTGCCGCAGCGCGGGGATCATCGAGAACACCCGCTTTTGCTCGCCCCATTTGAGGTGGGTCTGGCAGCCGACCAGATTGTACAGCGTGCCCTGTGCGTTGTCCCGCCGGAGCTGGAGCACCGCATAGGGATCCTTGCCCGTCTTGGGGTCGGGCAGGCCGATGGGCTTGAGGATGCCATACCGCAGCGTATCCGCACCGCGGCGGGCATTGACCTCGATCGGCATACAGCCCTCGAACACCTTAGCATCCTCGAAGCCGTGCACGGGCGCCTGCTCGGCCGTGGTCAGCGCCTGCCGGAAGGCCTCATAGCCCTCCCGGTCGAGCGGGCAGTTGATGTAATCCGCCGAGCCCTTGCCATAGCGCGAGGCGACGTAGGCGTGCGCCATATCGATGCTCTCGGCGGTGACGATCGGCGCAGCGGCATCGAAAAAGTGCAGCAGCTCGCCGCCCACCCGGCGGTGGATCGCCTCGAACAGCGCGTCCGAGGTCAGCGGCCCCGTGGCGACGATCGCCGGTCCCGCCGGGAGCGCAGTCACCTCGCCGCGAACGATCTGGATGCGCGGATGGCGCTCGATCTGCGCTGTCACCGCCTGCGCGAACGCCTCGCGATCGACCGCGAGCGCCCCACCGGCCTCGACGCGATGCGCGTCGGCGCAGGACAAGATCAGGCTGTCCAGCCGCCTCAGCTCCTCCTTGAGCAGCCCGGCGGCGTTGGCCAGCTCGTCCGACCGCAGCGAATTCGAGCACACCAGCTCGGCGAACGCATCCGCATGATGGGCGGGCGTGCGCTTGTCCGGCTTCATCTCGCACAGGCGCACGTCGATGCCGCGCTGCGCGAGCTGCCACGCGGCCTCGCAGCCCGCCAGCCCCGCCCCGACGACGGTCACAGTCTGGCTCACGCGCGCCCCTCCTTTTCTGCCTTGGCGGCGGCCTTGGCCGCCTTGGCTGCCGCGGCCTTGGCCTGCTTTTCGGCGGCCTTTTCGGCCTCATGCTTGGCCAGCGCCTTGGCGTACCGCGCCTGTTGGGTCTTGGTCAGCGCCTGCACGGCCTCCTCCTTGAGTTTTTTGAACTTGCCCGTCGTCTTGGTCATCCACGGCACCTGCGTCTTGCTCGCCGTGGTCTTTTTGGCCGTCGTGCGCTTGGTCGTCTTTTTGGCCGTCTTACCGGCCGACTCCTCCTCGGCCGCAGCCGCCTTGGCTGCCGCGCGTTCCGCCGCCTTGGCCGCCCGCGCCTCGCGGCGCTGCCGGTTCTTTTCGGCCTCTTCGGGCGGCAAGCCCTCCTTGACCAGCTCCCGATAGCCGCAGCCCTCGCGCAGACACACATCCGTGACCTCCTTGGAGTCGCGGTCGGTGTGGCGGAACAGCGAGGAGTCGCACTGCGGGCATTTGGTCTTGAGCGGCCGATCCCACGTCATGAACTGGCAGGTCGGATAGGTGTCGCAGCTATAATACACATAGCCCCGCGCCGATTTCTTTTTGACCACCTTAGCGCCGCACACCGGGCAAGCCGCGCCGGTATCCTCGGTGATGGGCTTGGTGTTGGTGCACTCCGGAAAGCCCGGGCAGGCCAAAAACTTGCCGAACCGGCCGAATTTGATGACCATGTTCCGGCCGCACTTGTCGCAGATCACGTCCGTGACCTCGTCGCGGATCTTGATGCGCTGCCCTTCCAGATCGACCTCGGCCTGTCCGAGCGCCTTTTCAAAATCGTCATAGAAATCGTGCAGCAGCTGGATATAGTCCAGCTTGCCTGCCTCGACCTCGTCGAGCCGCTCCTCCATGTTGGCGGTGAACTCATAATCCGCGACCGACTTGAACTCGTCCACCAGCAGCCCGGTCACGCCCTCGCCGAGCGGGGTCGGGCGCAGCACGCGGTTCTCCTTGGTCACATAATCGCGGTCGAGGATGGTCGAGATCGTCGGCGCATAGGTGGACGGGCGGCCGATGCCGCGCTCCTCCATCGCGCGGATGAGCGAGGCCTCGGTATAGCGGGCGGGCGGCTGGGTGAAGTGCTGCGCCGGGTCGAGCTGCTCGACCGTCAGCGCATCGCCCTTGTCGAAGCGCGGCAGCGGCTTGCCGGCCTCGCCCTTTTTCTCGTCGTCCGTGCCCTCCTCATAGACCGCGGTGAAGCCCGGGAAGGCCACCGTGTGGCCGGAGGCGCGGAACACCTGTCCCTCGCACACGATGTCCGCCGAGATCGTGTCCAAGATCGCGTCCGCCATCTGGCAGGCGACGAACCGCGACCAGATCAGCTTGTACAGCTTATACTGGTCGGGCGACAGATACTGGCGGATCTCGTCGGGCAGCAGCTTGACATCGGACGGGCGGATCGCCTCGTGCGCGTCCTGCGCGTTGCCCTTGGTGCGGAAGGTGCGCGGCTTGCCGGGGTAGTAGTCCGCGCCGTAGCGGCCGCGGATGAAGCCCGCCGCCGCCGCCGTGGCCTCGTCGGCCAGACGGAGCGAGTCGGTACGCATATAGGTGATCAGACCGGTCAGCCCGTACTCGCCCAGCTCGATGCCCTCATACAGCTCCTGCGCGATGCTCATCGTGCGGCGCGGCGTCATGTTGAGCTTGCGGCTGGCCTCCTGCTGCAAGGTCGAGGTGATGAAGGGCGGCGCGGGCGAACGCTTTTTCTTGCCGCGCTTGATCTCGCCCACGTAGAAGGGCTTGCCCGACACCGCCGCCACGACCGCCTGCGCCTCGGCCTCGCTCTTCAGCTCGGCCTTGCCGTTTTGGTCGCCATAGTAGCGGGCGGCGAAGCGGCCGCCGTCGGCCGTGCGCAGCACGGCCTCGATGCTCCAGTATTCCTCGGGCACGAAGGCGCGGATCTCGTTCTCCCGATCGACCACCAGCCGGGTCGCCACGCTCTGCACCCGCCCGGCGGACAGGCCGCGCTTGACCTTGCGCCACAAAAAGGGCGACAGCTCATAGCCCACGATGCGGTCGAGGATCCGGCGCGCCTGCTGGGCGTTGACCAGATCGATGTCGATGTCGCGCGGGTTGTCGATGCCGTAGCGCACCGCCTGCTTGGTGATCTCGTTGAAGGTGACGCGCTTGTGGTCGTCCTCCCCCAGCTCGAACAGCTCCTTGATGTGCCACGAGATCGCCTCGCCCTCGCGATCCGGGTCGGTCGCGAGATAGACGAAATCGCTCTTGCGGATCTCGCTGCCGATCTCGCGGATGATCTTATCCTTGCCCTCGATCGGCACGTATTCCGGCTTGAAATCGTGCTCCAGATCGACGCTCATCTTCTTTTTCGGCAGATCGCGCAGATGTCCCATCGATGCCTTGACCACATAATCGGGACCCAGATATTTGCCGATGGTCTTGGCCTTGGCCGGTGACTCCACGATGACTAATTTTGACATAAAAACCTCCAGACCAGGGGCGCCGCCCCCGCGGCCGGGCACGCGGCCACAGCCGGATCGGATCGACCGGGGCTGCGCCCGGATCCGTCCGAGATGGGGGGCGCGGGATGGCGCTGCGCCATGCCTTCGCCCTATTTGGACCGCGCCGGATGGCGCGGGATGTGTATGCGGTGCGAGCTACTGGCCGCCCATGACCAGTCTGCCCTTTTCGCGGCGCAGGATACCGTCCATCTCCAGCATGGTGACGAGCGCCATGACGCGCGGCGCGGGCAACCCGCAGCGCTCGATCAGCTCCTCCGGCGTGCCCGCCCCCTGCTGCACGAGCAGCGCGATGCGGCGCTCGTCCTCGCTCAGCTCCGCGGGCAGCGGCGACGGCGCGGCCGGTGCATCCTGCGCCGATGGCTCCTGCGCCTGCGCGGCGCGGCGCTTTTGCTGCGCCGCGCGGGCGGCGCGGCGCTTTTCGGCCTGCTCCTCCCGGCGGCGGATCGCCGCCCACGCGCTTTCGGGATGGGTCTGCCGCTCGAACGGCTGCTGCGCGGGCGGCTGCTCCTGCGACCGGTGCAGCAGCCCGCGATAGGTGCGCACCAGCGCCTGCGGACTGCGCAGCAGCGCAGCCTCGCCCTTTTCGATCAGCTCGTTGCAGGCCGCCGACTGCGGCGCATCCACCGCGCCGGGCACGGCGTACACGTCGCGCCCCTGATCGAGCGCCCGCCGCGCGGTGATCAGCGCGCCCGAGCGGTAGTCGGCCGCCTCGACGATCACCGATGCGACCGACAGCCCGCTGATGATCCGATTCCGCGCCTGATAATGCGTGCCGCGCGGCTCGGTGCCCGGCGGATATTCGCTGACGAGCGCGCCCGAGAGCAGGATGTCGCCCATCAGGCTGCGGTGCTGCGGCGGATAGCAGATGTCCACGCCGCCCGCCAGCACGGCGATCGTCAGACCGCCCGCCCGCAGCGCGCCGCGGTGCGCCGCCCCGTCGTTGCCGAGCGCCATGCCGCTGACCGTGATGAACCCCGCCCGCGCCAGCGTCGTGCCCAGCTCCTCGGCCATGCGCAGGCCATAGGGCGTGGCGCGGCGCGTGCCGACCACGGCCACCGCCGGGACCACATCGACATCCGGCCAGCGGCCGCGCACATAGAGCACGACCGGGGGATCGGCGAGCGCCCGCAGGCGGTCGGGATAGGCGCTGTCGCCCAGCGTCAGGATGCGGATGTCCTGCCGGACGCACTGGGCATCGACCTGCTCGGCCAGCGTGGTGTCCTTATCGCACAGCGCGTCCACCTGCGCCTTGCGCGGGGCGCTGGGCGCGGCGATCAGTGTGGCACGGTCGGCCGCGAACACGGCATCGGGCGAGCCGAGATCGCGCAGCAAGCCCGCCGCCAGATGTGGCCCCACGCCCGGACACAGCGAGAGCCACAGATAGCTCAGTCGTGACGACATCAGATCGGCCTCCTCATCTTGTCATTTCATAGATCACGATCGCGGCGGCCACGCCCGCATTGAGCGATTCCGCCCGCCCCTGCATGGGGATGATGACCCGGCGATCGGCCAGCGCCAGCCCGGCCGGCGACACGCCGCGCCCCTCGCTGCCGATGATGACCGCCGCCCGGTCGAGCGCGACCGCAGACAGCGGCACGCTGTCGGTATGCAGCGCGGTGGCATAGACCGCCAGACCCTGTGCCCGCGCCCGCGCGGCCGCGTCCGCCAGCGGCATCGACACGCACGGCAGGCGGAACACCGCGCCCATGGTCGCCCGCACGACCTTGGGCGAAAACGGGTCGGCGCAACCCTCGCACAACACGACGGCGCCGAGCGCGAACGCTTCGGCGGTGCGTAAGATCGTGCCAAGGTTGCCCGGATCCTGCAAGCCCTCGATCAGCAGCTGCTGCTGCGCCCCGTCCAGCGCCTGCGCGTCCCACCGGGGCTGACGGCAGGCGAAGATCACGTCCTGCGGCGTTTCCACCCCGCTCGCCAGCTGGAACAGCGCGTCCGGCGCACAGTAGAGCGTCGCGCCCGCCTGCGCCGCCTGCTCGAGCAGCGTCAGGGGCAGGCTGTCCCGCCGCGCCGCTCGCACGAGCAGCGTGGTCAGCTGCGCCCCCGACGCGAGCGCCTCGCGCAGCATCTTGCTGCCCTCGCACACCATCTCGCCGGTCGCGCGGCGGTATTTCCGTTCCCGTCCCAGCCGCGCCAGATGGCGCAGCGCCGCGTTTTGGCGGCTGTGTATCTCGATGATCAATCCAACTCCACCACCTCACGCACGTGCTCGTTCGTGCCGATCACGATCAGGATGTCCCGCGCCTCGATGATCTGGTCGGGCGCAGGCGTGACATCGACATGGCCGCCCTCGCCGTGGCGGATCGCCAGCACGTTGACGAAATACTTGGCGCGGACGTTGAGCTGGCCGAGCGAATGGCCGACCCAGCTGCGCGGCGGATGGATCTCCAAAATGGAAAAATCGTCCGACACGCCGATGAAGTCCACCACGTTGGTGCGCGCCAGCCGCTGCGCCAGCCGCTGTCCCATCTCGCTCTCGGGCAGCACGACGCGGTCGGCGCCGACGCGCTCGAGCACGCGGGCGTGCACCGGGCTCATCGCCTTGGCGACCACATATTTGGCGCCCAGCTCCTTGAGCATGACCGTGATCAGGATGCTCGCCTCCATATCCGCGCCCACCGCGACCACGCAGCAGTCGAAATTGCGCGCGCCGACCGAGCGCAGCACGGCCTCCTCCTGCGCGTCGCCCTGGATCGCCTGCGTCACATCATCCGCGATGCGCTGCACGTCCTCCGCATCCTCGTCGAGCGCCAGCACCTCCTGCCCCAGCGCAGACAATTCGCGTGCCACGGCCGTGCCGAAACGACCCAGACCGATCACCAAAAACGATCTCATCACACACTCTCCTTTTTCTATCCTGTGCCTATGGTCAGCCGACCATCACGTTCGCGTCGGGATAGTGCAGCTTGGGCGGCTCGCGGTGCCGCATCAGCACGGCCACGCCCAGCGTCAGCACGCCCACGCGCCCCAGATACATCAGCACGATCAGCAGCGCCCGCGAGGCCGGATGCAGCACCGGCGTCAGCCCCATGCTCAGGCCGACCGTGGCGAACGCCGACACCGCCTCGAACAGACACGCGCCGAACGGTGCGCCCTCGAGGTAGGCGATCGCGCACGCGCCCGCCAAGCTGAGCGCACAGCCCACCGTCACCATCGTGACCGCGTTCATGATGCTGCGCAGCGCGATCGTCCGGCCAAAGGCCGTGACCTCGGTGCGGCCGCGCAGCGCGGACAGCGCACTGAGCGCCACCACCGCCGCCGCGACCGTCTTGACGCCGCCCGCCGTCGAGCCGGGCGAGCCGCCGACCAGCATGAGCAGGCACGAGATCGCCTGCATCGGCCCGCTGAGCGCCGCCTGATCGAGCATATCGAAGCCCGCCGTGCGCAGCGTGACCGTCTGGAAGGCCGCCGCCATCAGCTTGCGCCCCAGCGGCAGCTGTCCCAGCGTGCCCGGCCGATCCCACTCGAACAGCAGCGTGAGCGTGAAGCCCCCGAGCAGCAGCGTGCCGGTCGTGACCAGCACCAGCTTGCTGTGCAGGCTCAGGCGGCGGAACCGGCGCTTATCCCAAATGTCGCTCCAGACGAAAAAGCCCAGCCCGCCGAGCACGATCAAGGCCATGATCGTGCCGTTGACCAACGGATCGCCCGCATAGGCGAGCAGCGAGCAAAAGGGCGCGTCCGGCGTGCCCAGCAGGTCGAAGCCCGCGTTGCAAAACGCCGAGACCGCGTGGAACACGCCCATCCAAAGGCCGCGCAGCAGCCCGAACTGCGGCACGAAGCGACAGGCGAGCAGCACCGCGCCCGCGCCCTCGAACACCAGCGTGCCGAGCAGCACGCGGCGCGTCAGCCGGACGATACCGGCGTTGTCCGTCAGGCTCAGCCCCGCGCTCATCACCATGCGCTCGCGCAGGGTGATCGTGCGCCGCAGCAAAAACGACGCGATCGAGGCCAGCGACATGAAGCCCAGCCCGCCGATCTGGATCAGCAGCAGGATCACCGCCTGCCCGAACGCCGACCAGTGCGCCCCGGTGCTGACCACGATCAGCCCGGTGACGCAGGTGGCCGAGGTGGCGGTGAACAGGGCATCCGAAAAGCCGGTGGCGCGGCCGCTGCGGGCGGCGACCGGCAGCATGAGCAGCGCCGTGCCCGCCAGCACGATCAGCAAGAACCCCACCGCGATCACCATCGTCGCGTGCATGGCGCGTCGCCCGCTGCGTCGGCGGGATGCGCGGAACGCCATCATGTGCACGACCTCCCTTTCGTCATATGCAAACGCCTGAACGCGACCGTTCAGGCGCAAAAGATCCCACTCATCCGTGTCCTGTGCACGGCGCGGCCGCTGCGGCGGTCTCGCCGCGTCGGCGGGCGCTATACGGCGGTGCGCCGTCCCGTTTTCGCGCCGCCGATCATGACACGATCAAGTATAGCATACCCTTTTGATCGCTCCAAGTCAACAGCTTTGTGCCAAAAGGTCGCCAACATATCAAAGACCGGGGCTCCTGCATAGCAGGAGCCCCGGTCAAAGGCGGTCGGGCGCGTCTCGCCGCCCGATGGGCGCACATCGCTCCCCTATCGGCACGGCTGTCCGGCGCTCAGCGGGCGAACCACGCCTTCATGGTGTCCACGATGCGCACGAGCTCGCTCTCGCCGATCACATAAGGCGGCATGGTGTACAAATACCGCAGGAACGGGCGGCTGAACACGCCCCGCTCATAGGCGAACGACTGATAGCCCCGGAGGGTCGCCTCGTCATACACCTCGATGCACAGGCACGCGCCCATGATCCGCACCTCGCGCACGCGGGGATCGGCAAAGCCCGCCATCTCGCGCCGCAAGATCGCCTCGATCCGGCCGATCTTGGCCATATAGTCCTCGCGCTCGAACAGCTCGATCGACCGCAGCGCCACGCTGCACGCCAGCGCGTTGCCCATGAACGTCGGCCCGTGCATCAGCGCGTGCGTCGGGTCGTCGTCGTAAAAGCCCTCATACACCCGGCGACTGGCCACTGTGGCCGCGTGTCCGATATAGCCGCCGGTCAGCGCCTTGCCCAGCACGATGATGTCGGGCAGCACCAGATCGGCCACGAAGCGGTTTCCCGTGCGCCCCATGCCGGTCGCGACCTCGTCGAACACCAGCAGCACGTCGTACCGGTCGCACAGCTCCCGCGCCCGCCGCAGAAAGGACACATCGTACATCCGCATCCCGCCCGCGCCTTGCAGCAGCGGCTCGACGATCAGGCAGTTGAGCCGGTCGTGCCACCGGGCGAACGCCTGCTCGAGCGCCTCGATCTCGGTCGGGATATGCACGACATCGCCCGGCTGGCCGCGCGCCTTGAGGATGAAGTGATAATCCTCGTCGTCGCCGATCTCCATCGTGCGGAACGTGTCCCCGTGATAGGCGTGCTCGAGCGCGAACACCATCGTGCGCTGCGGCTCGCCGCGGTTGATATAAAATTGCAGCGCCATCTTGAGCGCGACCTCGACGCCCACGCTGCCCGAATCCGAAAAGAAGCAGTAGTCCAAGTCGCCCGGCAGCCAGCTTTGCAGCTTGTCGGACAGCCGCTCGGCGGCGTCGTGCGTCAGCCCGCCCAGCATCACGTGGGCGAACCGGCCGAGCTGGTCGCGGATCGCCTGATCGAGCGCCGGGTGCTTGTAGCCGTGGATCACGCTCCACCACGAGGAGACCGAATCGATCAACTGCCGGTCGGGCGTGCGCAGATAGACCCCCTCCGCATCGACGATGCGGTAGGGCGTCTCCATCGTTTTCATCTGTACATAAGGATACCAGATCATGCGTTTTCCTCCTGTTTCATCCGTAGAGCGCCTTGAGCTCGTGCACGGGCAGGCGCAGACGGTCATCCCCCTCGCGCACGCAGGCCACCACCCGGCAGCCGGTCAGCGTCTCGCACATCGCAAGGTTATCGCGGTGCATCTCGCTGGTCGGATCATAGCGGTCGAAGATGATCGCCCGCAGCGACAGGCCGTTCGTCCGCATGAAGGACGCGGTCAGCGCCACCGCGTTGATCGTGCCCAGCCCGGCATCGGCGACCAGCAGACAGGGCATATCGCGGGCGCGGATCAGATCGGCCAGCCAAAGCGTTTTATCGTCATAGCGCAGCGGGCAGATGATCCCGCCCGAGCCCTCCATCGTCACATAGTCATAGCGGTCGCTGAGCGCGTCCAGCCCGGCGAGCACGACGCTCCGATCGACCGCGCCGCCCTC
>JAUNJI010000022.1 GCA_030533295.1 Eubacteriales bacterium | reverse complement strand
ATGGTTCGGCGTTGTCGAACGCTGGCGGTTGCATCACGAAACGAACTGTGATAAAATGACCCTGCATATAGGTCGTATCAGATCATGACGGATCAGGAGGGGTCTATCATGGATCGCAACAAGATCGGGGCGGACGGATGGCGGCCAGACCGCGCACGATGCCCTGTCTGCGTGCATGAAGGAGGGTGCGGGATGTATCTGACCAGGATCGAACTGGATACCAAACGATATAGCACGATGCGGGCGCTGCAAACGCCCAGCCTGCTGTATGGCGCGATTGAAGCGGCTTTTTCGGGCGAAGGAGAGCGTCGGCTGTAGCGGCTCGACCGCATGGGCGGCAAGCAGTTGCTGCTGCTCGTCAGCCAGACGCAGCCCGACCTGCGAACGCTGGCTGCGCAGTTCGGCGTGCCGGGACAGGCGTGGGAAACGCGCCCCTATCGGCCGCTGCTCGATCAGATCACGCCGGGGAGCATATGGCGGTTCCGGCTGGTCGCCGACCCGACCAAAAGTTGCCAGGAGCCGACGCAGCCCCAAAAGGGCTTCGTCCGCACGTGCGGCTCGGTGCCCCAACAGGCGCGGTGGCTGCTCGATCGGGCGCAAAAGCACGGTTTCCAGTTGACCGAGAACAGCTTCGCTGTGACCGGCAACAAGTGGTATCTGTTCCGCAAGGGCACGACGCACGACAGCGTGAGCCTGCTGGCCGTGACCTATGAAGGGCTGCTGCAAGTGACCGATGCAGAGGCGTTCCGCACGACGCTGTGTCAGGGCATCGGCCACGGCAAAGCCTATGGGATGGGGCTGCTGACCGTGATCCGCGCACAGGAACAGGGGCTATGCGCGTCCGGTCACAGCGCTGACACGACCCGGTAGGACCCGGTAAGGGGGGAGCGGTATGAAAGCGCAGCGCAGCCGACCGGTCTATCCGGTCACACAGCAGTCGCCGGAGGCGAAAAGCGTCGGCGCGACAGAGGAATACAAGATGCTGCGGGACGAGATCCTGGCCTACATGGACAAGCTGCAAGTGGTCAGGAACATGATGATCGTGTCGGTGTGCGCGGTGCTCGCGTTTTCTGCCAAGGTCGATCTGCCAGCGGACATCGGCCTGACGCCAGCGGCGCGGATCGATCTGGCCTTGCTGCAAGCGCTCTCCTTCGACTACATCGTGCTGGCGCTCGTCTTGACCTTTTTTCGCAACGCGGTCGATTACTGGATCTGCGTCCGCAAGGCTTGCGCCTATCAGATGGTGTTTTTGGAGTCCGATCCCGCCTGCGCCTTTCGCTGGGAGACGCGGCATCAGGTGTACAAGGACACGAAGGCGACGGCTGCCGCGCGTACCGCGCACAGGAGCGCGTTTTTTGACATCGCGAGCCAGTTATCGTGCTACTGCGTGTGCGCGGCCATCGGCTCGTTGGGGATGCTGTATCATCTTTTTCAGGCTGCGGCGTGTGAGCTGATCGCGGGCGGGCGAGCGGTCACGGTCGATGCCTTGCTGAGCACGGACGTGTTCGGCTTGTCCAGCCGGTGGCTCGTGGCGATCTGGTGCGTGACCGTGGCGTTCACGGTCGTGTATTTGCAGCGTGCCTCCTGCGGAACGAGCTTCGCGGAATTTTATGAGCAGTATCAGGCGATCAAACAGCAGGAGGAGGGGGAAGACGCCCACCAGTCGTGCGGCTCAGACGCGACAGACGGTGCGCCCACGGGCGGCGCACAGGAAAACGGCGGCGATCAGGTGGACTGATCGCCGCCGCGGTCGCGTTGGGGGCGTGTGCGGGCGAGCGCTGCGCGGTCACAGGCCGAGCGCGTCGATCTGCTCGCGCATCATGCGTGCTGAGCGCTGCAAGCGGGATAGCTCGTCCGCCGAGAGCGGGATGTCGAGCACAGCCTGCACGCCGCCGCGCCCGACGATGGAGGGCACGCCCAGACAGATGCCGTCCACGCCGTAATGCTGGTCGATCCGCGTCGAAACGGGCAGGACAGAGCGCTCGTCGCGCACGATGGCCTCGGCGATGCGCCGCACCGCCATGCCGATGCCGTAATAGGTCGCGCCCTTGCCCTCGATGATCGTGTAGGCGGCGTCGCGCACGTGCTCATAGATGCGGTGCAGCGCGGCGGTCGGGTCGTCCAGACCGGCGATCCGGCAAAAATCGTCCAGATCGGCGCCCGAGATGTTGGCGCTCGACCAGACCGCGACCTCGCTATCGCCATGCTCGCCGATGATGAAGGCGTGCACGTTGCGTGCGTCCACGCCCAGCCGCTGGCCGAGCAGATACTTGAGCCGCGCGGTGTCCAGCACGGTGCCCGACCCGATCACCCGCCCGGCGGGCAGGCCGGACAGGCGCTGCGCCATGCACGTGAGCACGTCCACCGGGTTGGAGACGATCAGCAGCACGGCATCGCGCTCGACCGCTATGAGCTGGTCGATGATCGACGCGAGGATCGTGCGGTTGCGGCCGAGCAGCTCGAGCCGGGTCTCGCCCGGCTTTTGGTTGGCGCCTGCGGCGATGATGACCAGACCGCAGCCGGCCAGATCGGCATAGTCGCCCGCACGCACTGCGCAGGGCTTGGCGAAGGCGACACCGTGGTTGATGTCAGCGGCCTCGCCCTCGGCCTTGCGGCGGTCGGTATCCACCAACACGAGCTCGGAGAACAGGCCGGAGACGGCCAGCGTATAGGCGCAGGTCGCGCCGACGAAGCCGACGCCGATCACCCCGCATTTTTGCATACTTGTCATAGATGAGACACTCCTTTTCTGATCGGATAGTAGTATGTCCTTTTCCCTTGGAAAATAGGCGCTGCTGTGCTATAATACCAGATATGACATCACCCTTTGGAACATGAGAGCAAGGATAGGAGACGACGATGATGAAACAGCAGCTGCGCACCGTTTGCGCCGGCCTCGTCCTCGCCGGTGCCTTGATGGTATCGGCGCTGGCAGCAGACTATACCACCTGTGCCGACAGCCTCCGGGAGCTGGGGCTGTTCCGCGGCACAGCGCAAGGCGATGCGCTCGACCGCACGCCCACCCGCGCCGAGGCGGCGACCATGCTGGTGCGCCTGCTGGGCGCAGAGGAGCAGGCGCAGGCGCTCGACTATGACGCGCCCTTCACCGATCTGCGCGGCTGGGAGCAGCCCTACGTGCAGTATCTGTACGAGAACGGGCTGACGACCGGCACCACGGCGACGACGTTCTCGCCCGAGGACGATTGCACTGCGCAGATGTACGCGGCCATGCTGCTGCGGGCGTTGGGCTACCGCGAGGAGAGCGGCGAGCTGGTCTATCGCGACGCGGTGGCGACCGCGACCCAGCTGGGGCTGTATGACCCGGCGGTGATCGATCCGGCCGACTTCCGGCGCGATGAGATGGTCGCCGCGAGCTATACCGCGCTGTCGCTGTCGCCCAAGGACACGGAGACGACCCTGCTCGATCAGCTGGTGCGAGCGGGCGCCGTGCAGGCCGCCGCAGCCGCGCCCTATGCTGCGCAGTTCCGCACCTATGCGGCCTACCGCGCGGAGACCGCCGGGATGGCGGCGCTCGATCGGTTCGCGCTGCGCGGCGGCGTACAGGCCGCGCTCGAGGGCGCGGACGGCTCCCAGCTGCAAGTGCACACCGACGAGCATACGACGATCGACCGCACGGCGGGCACGGCCACCGCGCAGGGCACGCTGACGCTGACCGCGCCGGGCGTCGAGCCGCATACGCGGGCATATCACCGCGCAGCGGCCACGCTGGCGGGCGCGGAGCAGCAGGCGCTGCTGCATGGCTATGCGGTCGTGCCGGTCGTGTGGGTGCGCGACCTCAGCCGGGCGCAAGACCGCTGGACGTTGACGCTGGATGGCCTGCCGCAGCCCTATGCCGGGCAGCTCTGGCCGGTCGAGCAGGCGAGCGGCGCGGTGTGGACGACGCGATCGGGCACGCTGACGCAGACCGTGCGCGGAGGGCGCATCGTCGCGCAGCAGCTGACCGTGCAGGCCGCCGCCGACGAGCAAAGCGCACGCATCACCGTCGCCAGCACGCTGGCGCAGTGAGCAGCGATACACAGAAAAAAGGGACCTGCCAGCTGGCAGGTCCTTTTCGTTAGCCCTGTTGCTTGTTGCGGATGTACGCATCCATCGCCGCTGCGGCGCGCTTGCCCGCGCCCATGGCGAGGATGACGGTGGCCGCGCCGGTCACAGCGTCGCCGCCCGCGAACACGCCATCCTTGGAGGTGATGCCGTGCTCGTCGTCTGCGACGATGCAGCCCTTGCGGTCGGTGTCCAGACCGGGCGTGGTCGTGCGGATCAGCGGGTTGGGGCTGGTGCCGATCGCCGCGATCACGCAGTCGAGGTCGATCGTGAACTCGCTGCCCTCGATCGGGATGGGACGACGGCGGCCGGACGCATCCGGCTCGCCCAGCTCCATCTGCTGGCACTTGAGACCGGTCACGTTGAAGTTCTCGTCGGCCAGCACCTCGAGCGGCGCGGTCAGGAACTTGAACTCGATGCCCTCCTCCTTGGCGTGGTGGATCTCCTCCAGACGGGCGGGCAGCTCCTTTTCCGAGCGGCGGTAGACGATGTAGACCTCGTCCGCGCCCATGCGCTTGGCGCAGCGCGCTGCGTCCATGGCGACGTTGCCGCCGCCGACGACCGCGACCTTGCGGGCGCGATAGATCGGGGTGGGGGAATCGTCCTGATACGCCTTCATCAGGTTGATGCGGGTCAGGTATTCGTTGGCCGAGTAGACGCCGTTGGCGTTTTCGCCCGGCACGCCGATGAAGGACGGCAGACCGGCGCCCGAGCCGACGAACACCGCCTCATAGCCGTCCTCGAACAGCTCGTCGATCGTTTCCGACCGGCCGACGATGAAGTTGAGCACGAACTCGACGCCCAGATCGCGGAGCATATCGATCTCCTTCTGCACGATCGCCTTGGGCAGACGGAACTCCGGGATGCCGTACATCAGCACGCCGCCCGCGGTGTGCAGCGCCTCGAACACCGTGACCGCGTAGCCCATGCGGGCGAGATCGCCCGCGCAGGTCAGACCGGCGGGGCCTGCGCCCACGACCGCGACCTTGTGCCCGTTGGGGGTCGGCTGCGCCGGCTTTTCCTCGCTGTGCTCGCGGGCGTAGTCGGCCACGAAGCGCTCCAAGCGGCCGATCGCGACCGGCTCGCCCTTGATGCCGCGCACGCACTTTTGCTCGCACTGGGTCTCCTGCGGGCACACACGGCCGCAGACGGCGGGCAGGGCAGAGGTCTCTTTGATCTTGGCGGCGGCCTCGAGGAACTTGCCCTCGGCGACCAGCGCGATGAACTCGGGGATCTTGACCTGCACCGGGCAGCCCGAGATGCAGGGCTTGTGCTTGCAGTTGAGGCAGCGCTGCGCTTCTTCGACCGCCATCTCGGGCGTGTAGCCCAGCGTCACCTCGTCGAAATTCTGATTGCGCACGTCCGGGGCTTGCTCGGGCATGGGCATTTTTTTAGGATCCATGTTCGGCATCGTTACTTGACCTCCATCTTGAACAGATTGCAGTGCGCCTCGCGGCTCTCGGTGGCGCGCTTTTCCTGCGCTTTGTACATACCGCCGCGCCGCATCGCGCTGTCGAAATCGACCAGATGGCCGTCGAAGTCCGGGCCGTCCACACAGGCGAACTTGGTCTCGCCGCCGACGGTCAGGCGGCAGCCGCCGCACATACCGGTACCGTCCACCATGATGGTGTTCATCGACACGATGGTACGGATGCCATAGGGGCGGGTGGTCTCGGCGACGAACTTCATCATGATCATCGGCCCGATGGCGATGACCGCGTCGTACTGCTCGCCCGCGTCGATCAGCTCCTTGAGCACCTCGGTGACGAGCGCCTTGCGGCCGTTCGAGCCGTCGTCCGTGACGACGTGCAGGCGAGTGCAGGCGGCGCGCATCTCGTCCTCCAAGATGATGATGTCCTTGTTGCGGAAGCCCGCGATCAGATCGACCTCACAGCCCATCTCATGCAGCTTTTTCGCCTGCGGATAGGCGATCGCGCAGCCGAGGCCACCGCCCACGACCGCGACCTTCTTGAAGCCCTCGAGCTCGCTCGCGCGCCCCAGCGGGCCGACGAAGTCGTGCAGGCAGTCGCCCTCCTCCAGCGCACCGAGCGCCATGGTGGTCGCGCCGACCTCCTGAAAGATGATCGTGACTTCGCCGGTCTGGCGGTCGAAGTCCGCGATGGTCAGCGGGATCCGCTCGCCGTTCTCGTCCACGCGCAGGATGATGAACTGGCCGGGCTCGGCCTTGCGCGCCACGTGCGGCGCGTCGATCACCATCAACTTGGTGTTCGCGTTGAGCGTTCGTTTTTTATGGATCTGATACACGCTAAATAGTCCCTCCTTGTGGTTGTCGCATCGAACACCTCTATTATACTGTGTTCGTGCGGGGAACGCAAGGACAAAAAACGGCAAAAGGGCGGTGGAATGGCCAAAAAGCCGCACGGTCGTTCAATATAAGAGCACGATCTCGTCGTCGCAGACGAAGCCCGCGCGGCCGCCGTGGCGCACCGCCGACCAGCCGCCGCAGCGTGAGCACACGTGCAGCAGCGCACCATCCGGCGCATGGCCGACGACCGGCGCGGTGTGCGCCGGGGCAGCCCGCAGCGGCAGTCGCCCGGCGGCGGCCTCGACGGCCGCGAGCGGGACGGCGCGGTGCAGGCGCAGGGGGCGCTGTCGGTCAGGGGATCGGTCGGTCGAAAGCATGGTGTTCCCTCCTCGATGTGTCATCGCTCTCAGCCTATGCAGCGGCGCGGCAGCAGGCCACAGCCGCGCCGGGGTGGCAAATATGCCGAAAAAAAGTCTGTTTTTTGTGCGCTTTTGGATGAAAACATGGTTGCATTTTTAATCATCACATCGTATAATAAGTCTTGTTTCCAAGGCCGTCTGCACAGATGGCCATATCTAGGGAGGAGAGTACACGATGAAAAAGTTTTCTATCGCCATGCTGAGCATGGTGCTGGCGGGCTCGATGCTGCTGACTGGCTGCGGCAACAGCGCGCCATCGACCAAGGATGATACGGGCGCGGACGATGCCCAGCAGCCCCAGCAGACGGAGGGCACGCTGATCATGGGCACCAACGCGACCTTCCCGCCGTACGAGTTCGTCGATGAGAACAGCGAGGTCGCCGGTATCGACGCGGAGATCGCCAACGCGATCGCAGGCGAGCTGGGCATGGCGCTCGAGATCAAGGACATGGAGTTCGATTCGCTGATCCCGGCGCTGTCGAGCGGCACGATCGACATCGTGCTCGCCGGCATGACCGTGACGCCCGCCCGTCAGGAGAACGTGGACTTCACGGAGTCCTACGCGACCGGCGTGCAGGTCATCATCGTGCCGGAGGGCTCGTCTATCGCGTCGCCGGACGATCTGGAGGGCAAGACGATCGGCGTGCAGTCGGGCACGACGGGCGACGTGTACTGCACCGATGACTACGGCAGAGATCACGTCAAGCAGTACAGCAACGGCGCGCTGGCCGTCGCGGCGCTGGTCAACGGCCAGATCGATTGCGTCGTCATCGACAACGAGCCGGCCAAGAACTATGTGGCGGCCAACCAGGGGCTGAAGATCCTGGACACCGAGTACGTGGTCGAGGATTACGCGGCGGCGATCGCCAAGGGCAACACCGAGCTGCATGAGAAGGTCGATGCAGCGATCGAGACGCTCAAGGAGAACGGCACGATCGCATCCATCATCGCGAAGTACATCCCGGCGGAGGGCTGATCCGCACCAGTCGATACGCGGGAAAGGCAAGGGGACGGCGTGCGCCGTCCCCTTCGCACCGTTTTTAGAAAAATGCTGACAAAGGGGAGAAGGATATGAGCGTCGTCACGATGGAGGGCTGGCTCGCCACTGCGCCCGCATGGGTCACAGGGCTGCCAGAGGGATTACAGTGGCTCGGCTTCCAGCTTTACATGACATTCATCTATCAGGATCGCTGGACGTGGTTCGTCGATGGCCTGAAGATCACCTTTATCGTCACGCTCGGCGCGTTGGCGCTGGGCTTGGTCGTGGGACTGCTGGTGGCCGTGCTGCGCACCGCGCACGATTCGCAGCGCGTGGGCAAGCGCAGCCCGATCTTGGGCGCGGTCAACGCCCTGTGCAAGCTGTATCTGACCGTGATCCGCGGCACGCCGATGATGGTGCAGCTGCTCATCATGGGCTTCGTCATCATGGTGCCCAAGACCGATCGCGAGACGCTGATCTGCGGCGTCGTGACGCTGGGCATCAACTCGGGCGCCTATGTGGCCGAGATCGCGCGCAGCGGCCTGATGTCGATCGGCGCAGGCCAGATGGAGGCCGGCCGTTCGCTCGGCCTGAACTATCGGCAGACCATGTGGTACATCATCATCCCGCAGGCGATCAAGAACATCCTGCCTGCGCTGGGCAACGAGATGATCACCCTGCTCAAGGACACCTCGCTGGTGTCGGTCATCGCGCTGCGCGACGTGACCAAGCAGGCGCAGAACATCGTCTCGGCCACCTATCAGGCCTATGTGCCGTATATCAGCCTCGCGGTGATCTATCTGGTGCTGGTACTGATCCTCACCAAGCTGCTGGGCATTTTTGAAAGGAGGCTGCGCGCCAGTGATCGACGTTAAGGGCCTGCACAAGGCATATGGAGAGCACGAGGTGCTCAAGGGCGTGGATGAGCACATCTCGAGAGGGGAGAAGGTGGTCATCATCGGCCCGTCCGGCTCGGGCAAATCCACCTTCCTGCGCTGTCTCAACCTGCTGGAGGAGCCGACCGGCGGCAGCATCGTCTTTGAGGGGCAGAACATCACCAGCAAAAAGACCGACATCGACCTCGTCCGCCGCAAGATGGGCATGGTGTTCCAGCAGTTCAACCTGTTCCCGCACCTGACCGTGCGGGAGAACATCAAGCTCGCGCCGGTCAAGCTCAAGGTGATGACCGACGCGCAGGCGGATGCGCGCGCGATGGAGCTGCTCGAGCGCGTCGGCCTGCCGGACAAGGCAGACAGCTATCCGATCCAGCTCTCGGGCGGCCAGCAGCAGCGCATCGCGATCGCCCGTGCGCTGGCGATGAACCCTAAGGTCATGCTGTTCGACGAGCCGACCTCGGCGCTCGATCCGGAGATGGTCGGCGAGGTGCTCGGGATCATGAAGGAGCTGGCGGACAGCGGCATGACCATGGTGGTCGTGACGCACGAGATGGGCTTCGCCCG
The DNA here is from genome assembly GCA_030533295.1 of Eubacteriales bacterium. Lineage (GTDB taxonomy): Bacteria > Bacillota > Clostridia > Oscillospirales > Butyricicoccaceae > Agathobaculum. The sequence continues at coordinate 13,184 of JAUNJI010000022.1, read as the reverse complement.
CGAGGTCGCCACCCGCGTGCTGTTCATGGACGGCGGCCACATCGTCGAGCAGAACGAGCCGCAGGCGTTCTTCAGCGCCCCCAAAAACCCGCGCCTCAAGGATTTCCTATCCAAGGTGCTCTGAGGACAGGTGGCGGGGCATCGCCCCGCCACAGACCGGCGCAGACCGGCAAGCGAAAAGCGACCGCCCGAAGGGCGGCCGCTTTTTTGGTCTAAACAGCAAAAAAGACAGGCGCGTCTGCCTGCCGATCCATGCAAAAACAGCATTGACTTTTAATGCCAACGCATGGTATAATGAAACACTGAGTAAGCTCGCTGACGCGACCCGACTCCACAACACCATGTTAGCACGGTCTGCATGGAAATGCAAGACCCAAATCAATATTTTCGCCACGCCGCCGGGCGTATCAACACCCACACGGCCGCAAGAAACGGAGTGATCAAAGCACATGAAGGTGAAAGACGTACAGCACGGCAAGACCACACGAAAGAGCTTTGCACGCATCGATGAAGTCCTGGAGATGCCCAATCTGATCGAGGTGCAGAAAAAGTCCTACGAATGGTTTTTGGCCGAGGGCCTGCGCGAGGTCTTTGCGGACACCGCGTCCATCACGGACTACACCGGCAATCTGGAGCTGTCCTTCCTCGACTACACGATGAGCGAGGAGCCCAAGTACGATGTCGAGGAATGTAAGGCGCGGGACGCCACCTACGCTACGCCCCTCAAGGTGCGGATGCGTCTGCGCAACAAGGAGACCGGCGAGATCAAGGAGCAGGAGATCTTCATGGGAGATTTCCCCAAGATGACCGACGCCGCCACCTTCATCATCAACGGCGCGGAGCGTGCGATCGTCTCCCAGCTGGTCCGCTCGCCCGGCGTGTACTATGGCCGCGCGCTCGACAAGACCGACAAGGTGCTGCTGTCGGCCACGGTCATCCCGTATCGCGGCGCGTGGCTCGAGTACGAGACCGACTCCAACGACGTGTTCTACGTGCGGATCGACAAGAACCGTAAGATCCCGATCACCAGCTTCATCCGCGCGATCGGCGTCAAGACCGACGCGGAGATCAAGGAGCTGTTCGGCGAAGACCCGCTGATCCTCGCGACGCTCGACAAGGATCCCGCCCACACCTCGGACGAGGCGCTGATCGAGATCTACAAGAAGATGCGTCCGGGCGAGCCGCCCTCCATCGAGTCGGCCACCAACCTGATGGACGCGATGTTCTTCGATGTCCGCCGCTACGACATCTCGGCGGTCGGCCGCTACAAATACAACAAAAAGCTGGACATCGCCCGCCGCATCACCGGCCACAAGCTGCTCGAGGCCGCGGCCGATCCGATGACCGGCGAGGTGCTCGCCGAGCAGGACGAGATCATCAGCCGCGATAAGGCGCAGCTGCTGTCCCGCCGCGGCGTCAACCACGTCACGATCGAGTCCGGCGAGGGCGAGGCCGTCAAGGTGTTCGGCAACGGCATGGTCTATATCGACGATTTCGCCGACTACACCGGCTTCACGGCCGAGGAGCTGGGCATCAAGGAAAAGGTGCGCTTTTCCGTGCTCAAGGAGATCATCGACGCGGGCATCACGGGCGACGAGCTCAAAAAGACCGTCCAGACCCGCCTGCACGACCTGATCCCCAAGACCATCATCGTGGATGATATGCTGGCGTCCATCTGCTACCTGCTCAATCTGGGGCATGGCGTGGGCACGGTGGACGACATCGACCATCTGGGCAACCGCCGCCTGCGCTGCGTGGGCGAGCTGCTCCAGAACCAGTTCCGCATCGGCTTCAGCCGGATGGAGCGCGTGATCCGCGAGCGCATGACGATCCAGGATCTGGATGTCGTCACCCCGCAGTCGCTGATCAACATCCGCCCGGTCACGGCGGCGATCAAGGAGTTCTTCGGCTCGTCGCCGCTCTCCCAGTTCATGGATCAGAACAACCCGCTGGCCGAGCTGACGCACAAGCGCCGTATGTCTGCGCTGGGCCCCGGCGGTCTGTCGCGTGACCGCGCCTCCTTCGAGGTGCGTGACGTGCACTATTCGCACTATGGCCGCCTGTGCCCGATCGAGACCCCGGAAGGTCCGAACATCGGTCTGATCTCTTATCTGGCGACCTATGCCCGCATCAACGATTTCGGTTTCATCGAGGCGCCCTACCGCATCATCGACAAGGAGACCGGCCGCGTGACCGACAAGGTGCAGTATATGACGGCCGATGTCGAGGATGAGTTCATCGTCTGTCAGGCCACCGAGCCGATGGATGAGGAGGGCCATCTGCTCAACGAGCGTGTCACCTGCCGCCGGCGCGATGAGTTCGTCGAGGTCGATCGCAAGGACGTCGATCTGATGGACGTTTCGCCCCGCATGATGGTCTCGGTCGCGACCGCGTTCATCCCGTTCCTCGACCATGACGACGCCAACCGCGCACTGATGGGCGCGAATATGCAGCGTCAGGCCGTGCCGCTGCTCAAGACCGAGGCGCCCGTAGTCGCCACCGGTATGGAATACAAGGCGGCGGTCGATTCGGGCACGATCCCGCTGGCCGAGGGCGATGGCGTGGTCACGCGCGTGACTGCCCGCGAGGTCGTCGTGCGCTATGACAGCGGCGAGGAAAAGTCCTATCACCTGACCAAATTCCTGCGCTCCAACCAGTCTACCTGTATCAATATGCGCCCGATCGTCGATCTGGGCGAGCGCGTCAAGGCCGGCGACGTGCTGGCCGACGGCCCCTCGACCGATAAGGGCGAGGTCGCGCTGGGCAAGAACGCGCTGATCGGCTTCATGACGTGGGAAGGCTACAACTACGAGGATGCCGTCCTGCTCAACGAGCGTCTGGTGCGCGATGATGTATATACCTCGATCCATATCGAGGAGTATGAGTCCGAATCCCGCGACACCAAGCTCGGACCCGAGGAGATCACCCGCGACATCCCGAACGTCGGCGAGGATGCGCTGCGCAACCTCGACGAGCGCGGCATCATCCGCGTGGGCGCAGAGGTGCAGGCGGGCGACATCTTGGTGGGCAAGGTCACGCCCAAGGGCGAGACCGAGCTGACCGCCGAGGAGCGGCTGCTGCGCGCGATCTTCGGCGAAAAGGCGCGTGAGGTGCGCGATACCTCGCTGCGCGCGCCGCACGGCGAGTCCGGCATCGTGGTCGATGTCAAGGTGTTCACCCGCGAGAACGGCGATGAGCTGTCGCCCGGCGTCAACATGGTCGTGCGCGTGTATATCGCGCAAAAGCGCAAGATCTCGGTCGGTGACAAGATGGCCGGTCGTCACGGCAACAAGGGCGTCGTGTCCCGCATCCTGCCGCAGGAGGATATGCCCTTCTTGGAGGATGGCCGTCCGCTCGACATCGTGCTCAACCCCTTGGGCGTGCCCAGCCGTATGAACATCGGGCAGGTGCTCGAGGTGCATCTGGGCTTCGCCGCCAAAAAGTGCGGCTGGAAGGTCGAGACCCCGGTGTTCGACGGCGCGACGCTGGAGGACATCAAGGAGATGCTGGTGCAAGCGGGCGTCAACGAGGACGGCAAGAGCGTCGTCTACGATGGCCGCACGGGCGAAAAGTTCGACAATCGCGTCACCATCGGTTATATGTATTATCTCAAGCTGCACCATCTGGTCGATGATAAGATCCATGCCCGCTCGACCGGCCCGTACTCGCTGGTCACGCAGCAGCCGCTCGGCGGCAAGGCGCAGTTCGGCGGCCAGCGCTTCGGCGAGATGGAGGTCTGGGCGCTCGAGGCGTATGGCGCGGCCTACACCCTGCAAGAGATCCTGACCGTCAAGTCGGACGACATCACCGGCCGCGTCAAGACCTACGAATCGATCGTCAAGGGTCACAACGTGCCGCAGCCGGGCGTGCCGGAGTCCTTCAAGGTGCTGGTCAAGGAGCTGCAGAGCCTGTGTCTGGACATCCAGGTGCTGGATGAGAACATGGAGGTCATCGAGCTGGAGGATGACGAGGAGGACGAGACCGAATTCATCCGTCCGATGGAGCAGGCCGTCTCGGGCGCGGATGAGGAATTCACCGCAGCCGGCTTCGGCATCAACGATGCAGAGGCGGGCGATACCGATCTCTTCACCTTGGATGATCCCACAGCCGCGGGCAGCGATGCCGGCGATGGGCTGGACGAATGAGATCATCGGTGGATCGGAAAGGAGCATCTGAAAATATATGGGATATCATACGTTGAACGCCATCAAGATCGGTCTGGCTTCGCCCGACCTGATCCGCGAATGGTCATACGGTGAGGTCAAGAAACCCGAGACGATCAACTATCGCACCCTCAAGCCCGAGCGCGACGGCTTGTTCTGCGAGCGCATCTTCGGGCCGACCAAGGACTGGGAGTGCCACTGCGGCAAATATAAGAAGGTGCGCTTCAAGGGCAAGGTGTGCGACAAGTGCGGCGTCGAGGTCACCCGCGCCAAGGTGCGCCGCGAGCGCATGGGCCACATCGAGCTGGCCGCGCCGGTCTCGCATATCTGGTATTTCAAGGGCATCCCGTCCCGCATGGGTCTGATCCTGGACATCAGCCCGCGCGTGCTGGAAAAGGTCCTGTATTTCGCCAACTATATCGTCATCGATCCGGGCAACACCCCGCTGATCAAGCGCCAGATCCTGACCGAAGCCGAATACCGCGATATGCGCGAGAAATATGAGGACGATTTCCGCGCGGGCATGGGCGCGGAGGCGATCAAGGAGCTGCTGGCCGAGCTCGACCTCGACCAGCTCTCGCAGGAGCTGACGGCCGAGCTGCGCGAGGCTTCCGGCCAGAAGCGGCTGCGCATCATCAAGCGGCTCGAGGTCGTCGAGTCGTTCCGCCTGTCGCACAACCGCCCGGAGTGGATGATCATGGATGTCGTGCCGGTCATCCCGCCCGAGATCCGTCCGATGGTGCAGCTCGACGGCGGCCGCTTCGCGACCTCCGACCTCAACGACCTGTACCGCCGCGTCATCAACCGCAACAACCGCCTCAAGCGTCTGCTCGAGCTGGGCGCGCCCGACATCATCGTGCGCAACGAGAAGCGGATGCTGCAAGAGGCCGTGGACGCGCTGATCGACAACGGCCGCCGCGGCCGCCCGGTCACGGGGCCGAACAACCGCGCCCTCAAGTCGCTGTCCGATATGCTCAAGGGCAAGCAAGGCCGTTTCCGCCAGAACCTGCTGGGCAAGCGCGTGGACTATTCCGGCCGTTCGGTCATCGTCGTCGGTCCGGACCTTAAGATCTGGCAGTGCGGTCTGCCCAAGGAGATGGCGCTCGAGCTGTTCAAGCCCTTCGTCATGAAGAAGCTGGTCGAGGACGGCACCGCATCCAACATCAAGCAGGCCAAAAAGATGGTCGAGCGCGCCAAGCCCGAGGTCTGGGACGTGCTCGAGGGCATCATCAAGGGGCACCCGGTCATGCTCAACCGTGCGCCGACGCTGCACCGTCTGGGCATCCAGGCGTTCGAGCCGGTGCTGGTCGAGGGTCGTGCGATCCGCCTGCACCCGCTGGTGTGCACCGCGTTCAACGCGGACTTCGACGGCGACCAGATGGCGGTGCACGTGCCGCTGTCTGCTGAGGCGCAGGCCGAGGCGCGGCTGCTCATGCTGTCGGCCAACAACCTGCTCAAGCCGCAGGACGGCAAGCCGGTCACGATCCCCTCGCAGGACATGGTGCTGGGCTCGTATTACCTGACCATCGACCGCGAGACCGAGCCGGGCGCAGGTAAGGTGTTCCGCGACCCGGATGAGGCGCTCATGGCCTATGATGAGGGCATCGTGGGCATCCACGCGCCGATCAAGGTGCGCATCACCCGCGAGGTCGGCGGCGAGACGATCTCCCGCATCGTGGACGCGACGCCGGGTCGCCTGATCTTCAACGAGCACATCCCGCAGGATCTGGGCTTCGTCGATCGCTCGGATCCGTCCAAGCTGCTCGACCTCGAGATCATGTTCACCTGCGGCAAGAAGGAACTGGGCAAGATCATCGACAAGTGCATCCGCGTGCATGGCTTCCATGTCACCGCCGAGGTGCTGGACGCGATCAAGTCCATGGGCTATAAATACTCCACCAAGGGCGCGTTGACCGTCGCGGTCGCCGATATGCTGGTGCCGGAGGGCAAGGATCAGCTGATCCACGAGTCCGAGGCCAAGGTCGCGCAGATCGACAAGCGCTACAAGCGCGGCTTCATCACCGATCAGGAGCGCTATCGCCTGACGGTCGCCGAGTGGGAGGAGACCACCAAGAAGGTGACGACGCGCCTGCAAGAGAACATGAAGGCGCAGCGCTACAACCCGATCCACATGATGGCCGATTCCGGCGCGCGTGGTTCGATCAACCAGATCCGTCAGCTTGCCGGTATGCGTGGCCTGATGGCCTCCACCTCGGGCAAGACGATCGAGATCCCGATCAAGTCCAACTTCCGCGAGGGTCTGACCGTGCTCGAGTACTTCATCGCGGCACGCGGTGCGCGAAAGGGCATGGCGGATACCGCGCTGCGTACCGCCGACTCGGGTTATCTGACCCGTCGTTTGGTCGATGTTTCGCAGGATGTCATCATCCGCGAGGACGACTGCGGCGCGGTCAAGGGCATCTGGGTCGAGGACATCAAGGAAGGCAACCAGATCATCGAGCCGCTGCGGGAGCGCCTGATCGGCCGCTTCCCGGTGGACGACATCTGCCACCCGGAGACCGGCGCGGTGATCGTGCCCAAGTCCCACATGATGACCGAGGCGGATGCCGATGCGGTGCTCGAGGCGGGCATCACCCGCGTGCAGATCCGCTCGGTGCTCGAGTGCCGGGCGCGCAAGGGCGTGTGTGCGCATTGCTATGGCATCAACCTGGCGATGGGCACCATAGTCGGCAAGGGCGAGGCCGTCGGCATCATCGCGGCGCAGTCCATCGGCGAGCCGGGCACCCAGCTGACCATGCGTACCTTCCATACCGGCGGCGTCGCGGGTTCGGACATCACGCAAGGTCTGCCCCGTGTCGAGGAGCTGTTCGAGGCGCGCAAGCCCAAGAAGGCGGCGACGCTGGCCGAGATCGGCGGCGTGGTCTCGATCGAGGAGTCCAAGCGCACCACGGTCAAGACGGTCAATGTCGTCGATCCCTCGACGGGCGATATGCGTTCCTATCAGCTCGCCTCCTCGTCCGGCATCCGCGTGACCGACGGCCAGACGATCGAGCAGGGCTTCCAGCTCAACGAGGGCGCGCTCAACCCGCATGACATCCTGCGCGTGTGCGACCCGCGTGCGGTGCACGATTATGAGATCAAGGAAGTCCAGAAGGTCTACCGTCAGCAGGGCGTAGACATCAACGATAAGCACATCGAGGTCATCGTGCGGCAGATGATGCGCAAGGTGCGCGTCGAGGACGCGGGCGATGCCGCGGTGCTGCCCGGCTCGGTGATGGATCTGCTCGAGTTCGAGGATTACAACCAGAAGGTGCAGGAGCGGATCGACGCGGGCGAGGAAGGTCTGCGTCTGGCGATCGCCGAGCCCACCCTCATGGGCATCACCAAGGCGTCGCTGGCGACCGATTCGTGGATGAGCGCCGCCTCCTTCCAGGAGACCACCCGCGTGCTGACCGATGCCGCGATCAAGGGCAAGGTCGATCCGCTGATGGGTCTGAAGGAGAACGTCATCATCGGCAAGCTGATCCCGGCCGGCTCGGGCATGACCGAGTACTGCGACGGCCACTACGAGCAGACGGTCGAGCTCGACTGAGCGAAAAAACGGAAAAAGCAGGTATAGATACCATCGAACAGGGGGATGCTGAAAGGTGTCCCCCTGTCGTGCTGCATGGAGACCGTCCGCGACCGAGAAAACATGGGAAAAAGAAGAAAAATTCTGTAAAAATACTTGACTTCATATCGCAGAACCTTTATACTGATGGAGTATGCCGTATAGGAGGGTTACTATGCTTTCACAACTTCGCACGGCGCACAAGGTCGTCGGCGTGAAGCAGTCGAAAAAGGCGATCCGAGACGGTGCAGCGACTGCGGTCTACATCGCACTGGACGCGGAGCGTCGCGTCGTCGGACCGATCTATGAGCTGTGCCAGCAGACCGATACCCCGATCGAGGAGATCACCACCATGGTCGAATTGGGGGACGCGGTCGGCATCGATGTCGGCGCTGCGGTCGTCGCAGTGCTGCGCGCATGACGCAGATGGAACGCGCGGCAACGCGCTTTTCATAAATATCTTTGAAAGAAGGAGGAAATAAAATGCCAACTTTTAACCAACTCGTCCGTAAGGGTCGTGAGGCGGCGATCTACAAATCTACGGCTCCGGCGCTGCAGGTAGGCTACAACTCGCAGAAGAAGAAGTCCACCGAGCAGTCCGCGCCGCAGAAGCGTGGCGTCTGCACTACGGTTAAGACCATGACGCCCAAGAAGCCGAACTCTGCGCTTCGTAAGGTCGCTCGTGTCAAGCTGACCAACCAGATGGAAGTTTCTGCTTACATCCCCGGTGAAGGCCACAACCTGCAGGAGCACTCTGTCGTCATGGTGCGTGGCGGCCGTGTCAAGGATCTGCCTGGTGTTCGTTACCACATCATCCGCGGCACGCTGGATACCCAGGGCGTCGCCAACCGCCGTCAGGCTCGTTCCAAGTACGGCGCCAAGCGCCCGAAGGCCGGCAAGTGATCTGCGCGTGAGCGCGCGGAGGCTCGCCTGAGCCGACCCACACAGTTTTGCGAGAAAAGTTGAAGTTTTTCAGCAAAGCAATCTCATGCTTTGTCTGAGGCATTTTATATCCGCTTTGATAAAACGGGTATCTCCTCGGACAGGCATTACAACGGCTCTCTTGCACGAGGAGCCGGAGTACCTATGAAATCAAATTTTTTTGAAGGAGGGAAGTAAAGTGCCAAGAAGAGGTAATGTCCCGAAGAGAGACGTTCTGCCCGATCCGCTTTATAATTCCAAGCTCGTCACCAAGCTGGTCAACTCGATCATGCTCGACGGCAAGAAGGGCGTTTCGCAGAAGGTCGTTTATGGTGCTTTTGATATCATCCGCGAAAAGACCGGCCGCGAGCCGCTGGAGGTCTTTACGGAGGCCATGGAGAACATCATGCCGTCGCTCGAGGTCAAGGCGCGCCGTGTCGGTGGCGCGACCTATCAGGTGCCGATGGAAGTGCGCCCGGAGCGTCGTCAGACGCTGGGCCTGCGCTGGATGACCAAGTATGCGCGTGCGCGCAGCGAAAAGACCATGCGCGCCCGTCTGGCCGGCGAGATTATGGACGCCTGCAACAACTTGGGCGGCGCCGTGAAGAAGCGTGAGGATACGCACAAGATGGCGGAAGCGAACAAGGCGTTCGCGCACTATCGCTATTGATCTGCGATCGGTCGAACGCTTTGAAAGGAGAGCAATATGCCTAGAGAATATTCGCTGGAAAGGACCAGAAATATCGGCATCATGGCGCACATCGACGCCGGTAAGACCACTACCACCGAGCGTATCCTGTATTACACCGGTGTGAACCATAAGATCGGCGATACCCACGAGGGTACCGCCACCATGGACTGGATGGAGCAGGAGCAGGAGCGTGGCATCACCATCACCTCTGCTGCGACCACCTGCCATTGGGCGGGCTCCCAGCATCAGTTCCCGGAGCACCGCATCAACATCATCGACACCCCGGGTCACGTGGACTTCACCATCGAGGTGCAGCGCTCGCTGCGCGTGCTCGATGGCTCGGTCACGGTGTTCTGCGCCAAGGGCGGCGTCGAGCCCCAGTCTGAGACCGTTTGGCATCAGGCCGACGATTACAAGGTGCCGCGTATGGCGTTCGTCAACAAGATGGACATCATGGGCGCGAACTTCTTCAACGTCGTCCAGATGATGAAGGATCGCCTCAAGTGCAACGCGGTCCCGATCCAGCTGCCGATCGGCGTGGAGGATACCTTCTGCGGCATCATCGATCTGGTGACCATGCGAGCCGAGGTCTATTATGACGATCTGGGCAAGGACGTGCGCGACGAGGACATCCCGGCCGATATGATGGAGCAGGCGCAGCAGTATCATGAGGCGCTTTGGGAGGCTGCGGCCGAGCTCGACGAGGATCTGATGATGAAGTACCTCGAGGGCGAGGAGATCTCCGCAGAGGAGGTCAAGGCCGCGATCCGCAAGGGCACGATCGGCAACGAGATCGTACCGGTGCTGTGCGGCACGGCTTACCGCAACAAGGGCGTGCAGATGCTGCTCGACGCAGTCATCGACTATATGCCCGCGCCGACCGATGTCGAGGACATCAAGGGCGTCGATCCCAAGACCGGCGAGCCGGACTCCCGTCCGTCCACCGATGATGCGCCGTTCGCTGCGCTGGCGTTCAAGATCGCGACCGACCCGTTCGTTGGTCGTCTGACCTTCTTCCGCGTCTATTCGGGCACTATCAATGCTGGTTCCTCCGTCCTCAATGCGACCAAGGATCAGCGCGAGCGTCTGGGTCGTATCCTCCAGATGCACGCCAACCACCGTCAGGACATCGACATCGTTTACTCGGGCGACATCGCTGCGGGCATCGGCTTCAAGAACACCACGACGGGCGACACGCTCTGTGATGAGAAGCACCCGATCATCCTCGAGTCCATGAACTTCCCGGAGCCTGTCATCCGTGTCGCGATCGAGCCCAAGACCAAGGCCGGTCAGGAGAAGATGGGCATCGCGCTGGCCAAGCTGGCCGAGGAGGATCCGACCTTCAAGACCTACACCGACGAGGAGACCGGTCAGACCATCATCGCCGGCATGGGCGAGCTCCATCTGGAGATCATCGTCGATCGTCTGCTGCGTGAGTTCAAGGTCGAGGCCAACGTCGGCGAGCCGCAGGTCGCTTATAAGGAGACCATCCGCCGCTCGGCCGATGTCGATCAGAAGTATGCGCGTCAGTCCGGTGGTAAGGGTCAGTACGGCCACGTCAAGATCATCGTTGAGCCGAACGAGTCCGGCAAGGGCTATGAGTTCATCAACAAGATCGTCGGCGGTGCGATCCCGAAGGAGTATATCGAGCCGGTCAACCAGGGCATCCAGGGCGCGATGCAGGCGGGCATCCTCGCCGGCTATCCGGTCGTGGACGTCAAGGTGACGCTGTACGATGGCTCCTACCACGAGGTAGACTCCTCCGAGATGGCGTTCAAGATCGCCGGTTCGATGGCGTTCAAGGAAGCGATGAAGAAGGCCGATCCTGTGCTCATGGAGCCCATCATGCAGGTGGACGTCATGGTGCCGGAGGACTATATGGGCGATGTCATCGGCGGCCTCAACGCCCGCCGTGGCCAGATCCAGGGCATGGAGCCGCGCGGCGGCGTGCAGGCGATCGCGGCTGCCGTCCCGCTGAGCGAGATGTTCGGCTACGCGACCGCGCTGCGTTCGAGCACGCAGGGTCGTGGCCAGTACACCATGCAGCCCAGTCACTACACCGAGGTGCCCAAGAGCATCCAAGAGAAGATCATGGACACCCGCAACAAAGACAACTAAAATCTACTGCTAGCTCTTGCAATTCGTTGCGATTTGCAGTAGAATAAACTCATCATATATTGACTTTAATTTACGAGGAGGATATCCACAATGGCAAAGGAAAAATTTGACCGCTCCCTGCCGCACGTAAACATCGGTACGATCGGTCACGTTGACCATGGCAAGACCACCCTGACCGCGGCGATCACCAAGGTGCTCGCGTTCGACGGTGAGGCCGAGTATCAGGCTTACGACTCCATCGACAAGGCGCCGGAGGAGAAGGAGCGCGGCATCACGATCAACACCTCGCACGTCGAGTACCACACCAAGACCCGCCACTATGCGCACGTTGACTGCCCGGGTCACGCCGACTACGTCAAGAACATGATCACCGGCGCTGCGCAGATGGACGGCGCGATCCTGGTCGTTTCCTCTGCGGACGGCCCGATGCCCCAGACCCGTGAGCACATCCTGCTCGCTCGTCAGGTAGGCGTGCCCTATATCGTCGTGTTCATGAACAAGGTCGATCAGGTAGACGACGAGGAGCTGCTCGATCTGGTCGAGATGGAAGTGCGTGAGCTGCTGTCCTCCTACGACTTCCCGGGCGATGACATCCCGGTGATCCGTGGCTCTGCGCTGGGCGTGCTGACCTGCGAGTCCAACGACCCGAACGCGCCGGAGTACGCTTGCATCCGCGAGCTGATGGACGCTGTCGATTCCTATATCCCGACCCCGGATCGTGCGGCGGACAAGCCGTTCATCATGCCGGTCGAGGACGTGTTCTCCATCACCGGCCGTGGCACCGTTGCGACCGGTCGTGTCGAGCGCGGCCAGCTGAAGATGGGCGAGGAAGTCGAGATCGTTGGCCTGATGGACGCGCCCCGCAAGACCGTCGTCACCGGCATCGAGATGTTCCGCAAGCTGCTGGACTACGCTGAGGCGGGCGACAACATCGGCGCGCTGCTCCGCGGTATCCAGAAGACCGAGATCGAGCGTGGCCAGGTCCTGGCGAAGCCGGGCTCTATCCACCCGCACACCAAGTTCCATGGTCAGGTCTACGTTCTGAAGAAGGAAGAGGGCGGCCGTCACACTCCGTTCTTCAACAACTACCGTCCCCAGTTCTACTTCCGCACCACCGACGTTACCGGCGTGATCACCCTGCCGGAGGGCGTCGAGATGTGCATGCCGGGCGACAACGTCGAGATGGACGTTGAGCTGATCACCCCGATCGCGATCGAGGAAGGCCTGCGTTTCGCTATCCGTGAGGGTGGCCGCACCGTAGGTTCGGGCGTCGTTACGGCGATCAACGCTGACTGATCTCAGTTATCGTATCTTCAAACTCCCATGCTCCTGCATGGGAGTTTTTTTATCCCATTCGCGTTGTCGCGCGGGAGCGGACGCGCGTATGATCGCCGCGCAGACGCGGCATACTGATCGCGAGGAGGGATGAACGATGCACGAGCATGGATTGACCGCATATCAGATGGCAGCGGCGCGCAAGAGCTTCGAGTGGATGGAGCGCAGCGGGCCGAGCGTGGCGGCGCGAGACGCGCACGCACAGCCGCGCCACGACCATGAGGCCGCGCCGGAGGGGATCGCGCTGCCGCCGCACACGCGGGACTGCGGACGGGCGCACCCCATGCGTGGCACGAACAGCGAGGATCTGACCGATTGGTGCATCCGCCACGAGACCTGAGGCGGCCGCCCCGGACGCAGCAGCGGTACGCTCTGTGTCCGGGGT
>JAUNJI010000021.1 GCA_030533295.1 Eubacteriales bacterium | reverse complement strand
GCATCCGCGCCGCCCCGCACGTCGCGTGCGCTGTCCCCGACGGACAGAACGCCCGCACCGCGCCCCGCCGCATCGGCCGCGCGGCAGCCGACGCGCCGCCGGACGGCCAGCCACGTGCGTGCCCATGTGTGGGATGGCGGCGTGCTGTTCTCGGTCATGCTGCTGCTCATCATCGGCCTGATCGCGCTGTTTTCGGCCAGCTATTCCAACGCGCTGTTCTATCATGGCGACGCGACCCATTTCATCACCCGGCAGGGGATGTTCGCGGCGATCGGCGTGGTCGCGATGGTCGCGATCTCCAAGATCCCGTATAAGCTGTATGCGCGGTTCCATATGCCGATGCTGTGGCTGTCGATCGTGCTGCTGATCTTGGTCATCACGCCGCTCGGCACGGCGAGCAAGGGCGCACAGCGCTGGCTGTTCGGTTTCCAGCCGTCCGAGCTGGCCAAGATCACGGTCATCGTGTGCTTTTCCTATTGGATCGCGCGCGACACCAAGGGCATCCGCAGCCTGCGCGGGCTGATCAAGCCCTATGGCCTGCTGTTGGCGGTCTATATCGGCCTGCTCTACCTCGAGCCGCACACCTCGGCCATGCTCATCATCTGTGGCATCGGCGTGCTGCTGCTGGTGGCAGGCGGTATGCGGCTGTGGTACTTCGGGCCGATCGCCGCGATCGGCGTCGGCGCGGTCACGGTGTTCTATTTTTCGTTCGAGCACGTGCAGGAGCGCTTTTCGGTCTGGCTCGACCCGTTCGCCAATATGCGCAACGAGGGCTGGCAGGGCGCGATGAGCCAGATCGCGATCGGCTCGGGCGGTCTGTTCGGTCTGGGGCTGGGAAAAGGGCGGCAAAAGCATCTCTACCTGCCCGAGCCGCAGAACGACTTCATCTTTTCCTCGTGGTGCGAGGAGATGGGGCTGATCGGCGCGTTGATCGTGCTCGCGCTGTTCGCCTATCTGATCTATCGGGGCTTCCGCGTGGCGCGTGCCGCGCCGGATAAGTTCGGCTGCCTGCTCGCGACCGGCATCACGGCCAAGCTCGCGGTCCAGACGCTGATGAACCTGTTCGTCGTGACCGGGATCATCCCGATCACCGGCGCGAGCCTGCCGTTTTTCAGCTATGGCGGTACGGCGCTGCTGATGCAGCTGGGCGAGATGGGCATATTACTGAATATCTCCCGCTATATGCGGGTGGATGTGCGGCAGGAATGACCGGATCGATCGGGCGACAGAGCAAAAGGGGGAGATACGGCTGTGAGATTGTATATCACCGGCGGTGGCACGGGCGGACACGTCACGCCCGGCTTGGCGATCGCGCGGTATTTTGAACGAAAGCACCCGGATACCGTGGTGCGCTTCGCGGGCTCGACGCGGGGCATCGAGAACAAGCTCGTCCCGCGGGAGGGCTATCCGCTGGACACCATCGAGAGCATCGGGCTGTCGCGTTCGCTCAGCCCCAAGGGGCTGGCGCACAACATCAAGGCGACGCGGCTGGCCGTGGCCGCGCTGGGCAAGGCCAAAAAGCTGCTCATGCAGGCGCGGCCGGACTGTGTGATCGGCTGCGGCGGCTATGCGTCGTTCGCGGTGGTGCGCGCAGCGCAGCAGCTCGGCATCCCGACCGTGCTGCTCGAGGTCAACGCGCTGCCGGGCAAAGTGACCAAGATGCTCTCCAAAAAGGCCGACCGCGTGCTGGTCTGCTTCGAGCAGGCGCGGGAGATCCTCGGCGGGGGCGACAAGGTCGTGCTGACCGGTGCGCCCGTGCGCGGCGAGATCTTGGACGCCGACCGCGCCAAGGCACGCGCCCGGTTCGGGCTGGGGGAGGACGATCAGCTCGTCGTCTCCTTTTGGGGCTCGATGGGGGCGCGGTATATGAACGAGCACATGGCGGGCGCGCTCGCGCTCGAGTGCAAAAACGCGGTGTCCTACCATCATATCCACGCGACCGGCGCAGCGGCACGCGAGTGGCTGCCGCGCATGGCCGCCGAGCAAGGGGCGGATCTGGCCGCGCACCCCAATATCCAAGTCACCGAGTATATCTATGACATGGCCGACCGGCTGGCCGCCGCCGATCTGGTAGTGTGTCGCGCCGGCGCGGCCACGCTGGGCGAATTGTGCCTGCTCGGCCGACCGGGGCTGCTCGTGCCCTCGCCCTTCGTGGCGGAGAACCATCAGGAAAAGAACGCGCGTGCGCTCGAGCAGGCGGGCGGCTGTCATGTGCTGCTGGAAAAGGACGCCTCGCCGCAGGCGCTGTATGACGCGATCGGCGTGTTGCTGGCCGACCGCGAGCAGCTCCGCCGGATGGGGCGGGCGGCGACCACGCTGGCCGCGCCCGACGCGAGCGAGCGGATCTATCAGGAGATCTGCTGGGCGATCGCGCACGGCGGCAAATAAAAGGATGAAGGGGCGTTGATATGAGTCGTACAGGGCGAAAACAGAAAACGCCCACGCAGCAACGCCGCCGCGCCCATCTCGGTCAACGGCTCGGCCGTGCCCTCGGCAGGCTGCTGCTCTGCGGCGTGCTGCTGGCGGTGCTGGCGGTCGTGCTGTCGCTGTTCTTCCATGTGGAGACGATCGAGGTCGAGGGCGCGGCGCGTTACCAGCCGGAGGAGATCGTCGGCGGGCTGTCGGTCAAGCAGGGGGACAACCTGTACCTGTGGAACAAGGTCAAGGTGTCCGATGCGCTGCTCGAGCGCTTCCCCTATGTGGAGAGCGTGCAGATCAGGCGGCACCTGCCGGACACGCTGACCGTCGCGGTGCGCGAATGTCGCGCCGCGGTGGCCGTGCCGACCGAGGGCGGCTATCATTACGTGAGCCAGCAGGGCAAGGTGCTCGAGCAGAGCGTGCAAAACGGCGGCCTGCCGATCGTCAGCGGCGCGCTGCTGAGCGGGCTGCGGCCGGGGCAGATGATCGAGCCGGGGACGGACGCGCACGTGGACGCGCTGCTCGAGCTGCTGCGGCGCTTGGACGCGGCCGGGCTGCTCGACGGACTGAGCGCGCTCGCGCTGGGCGATCTGACCGATGTGCACATCGGCTATCAAGGGCGGTTCGACATCCGCGTGGGCGCGATGGAGGAGCTGGCCTATCATCTGCGGTTCGCCAAGACCGTGATCGAGGAACGGCTGTCGCCGTCCGACGTGGGCTGGCTGTACTGGGATGAGCAGGATCGATTGCATTTCGTGCCGGATACGCCGGAGAACGTCGCAGCGTGGACGATGGGACAGCCGCTCCCGCAGCCGACCGACCCGGCGGCGGGCGACCCGGCGGACGGCGACGACGATCCGGACGCGATAGCGGATGAACAGATGCCGGACGATGGCGCGGCCGACGACGACGGGGACGATGCCTGATCGCCCGGTCAAAAAAGCGGCCAAGACTGTCGAAACTGACCAAAAATAGGCGGTGGGACTCGTCCAACAGGATGGCCAAGCGGGCGCACCAGCCCCCTTTGTTGGAAAACACCAGAAAATGAAAAGAATTTTTTTGGAGATCCACTAATTCCTGTTGCAAAAAGGGACAAATCGAGGTAGAATTATAACGATAGGGGCTGTCTGTCCGCCGCAGCGGCGCACCGCCCCGCCGGGAGAGCGTATCAGACGATCGGAACGATTCTTTATCATAAAACGGAGGATGGCAACAATGGGTTTTGAGTTTGAACAGGGCTTGGATAATGTAGTGAATATCAAGGTGATCGGCGTCGGCGGCGGCGGCGGCAATGCGGTCAACCGCATGGTCGAGAGCGGCGTGCAGGGCGTTGACTTTATCTCCATCAATACGGATATGCAGGCGCTGAACTTCTCGCAGGCCGGCACCAAGATCCAGATCGGCGAAAAGCTGACCAAGGGTCAGGGCGCGGGCGCAAACCCGGAGATCGGCCGCAAAGCCGCGGAGGAGAGCAAGGAGCAGATCGCGGCGGCCTTGCAGAACACCAACATGGTGTTCATCACCGCCGGCATGGGCGGCGGCACGGGCACGGGCGCAGCCCCGGTCGTGGCGCAGATCGCCCGCGAGATGGGCATCCTGACGGTCGGCGTCGTCACCCGTCCGTTCGCGTTCGAGGGCAAGAAGCGTCTGGAGCAGGCGCTGGGCGGCATCGACGAGCTGAACAAGAACGTCGATTCGCTGGTCATCATCCCCAACGAGCGCCTCAAGTACGTATCGGAGCAGAAGATCACCTTCAAGAATGCGTTCGAGATCGCAGACGGCGTGCTCCGTCAGGCGGTCGCCAACATCTCCGAGCTGATCACCGTGCCGGGCTTTATCAACCTGGACTTCGCGGACGTGACCTCGGTGATGAAGGACGCGGGCTTCGCCCATATCGGCACCGGCCGCGCGGCGGGCAAGGACAAGGCCGCCGAGGCGGCGCGCATGGCGATCTCCAGCCCGCTGCTCGAGACCTCGATCGACATGGCGCACGGCGTCATCGTGTCGGTCATCGGCTCGGACGACATCGGTCTGGACGAGGTCGAGACCGCGGCGACCATGGTGCAGCAGGCCGCGCACCCGGATGCCCACATCATCTTCGGTGCGTTCATCGACGACACCATGGATGATGAGATCCGCGTCGTCGTCATCGCGACGGGGTTCGACAACATCCCCAATTCGGCCAAGCTGAACATGGAGGACAAAAAGCCTGAGCCGGCGGTGTCCTCGGGCCTGTTCTCCGAGGCATCTACCGCTGCGGCAGAGGAAAAGAAGCCCGTGACGCCCCCGTCCTCCAAGTCGAGCGATCTGGGCGCGGATGATGCGGCGTTCGATGTGCTGATGCGCATCTTCGATAAGGATCATCGCTGAGCGCCGGGAGAATGACAAAAAAACAGCCCTGAAAAGGGCTGTTTTGGTGTAAAAAGACAGGTAAGATCCTGGTAAAAAGGAGCGTGGTAGCCGTGAGTGCTGACCCTCGAAGTACAAATCATGATCTCACTCGCGGTGGCGCGTTCTCGTGATACCACCGCGGAAAGGTGGTATAAAATGGTAGAATTTTACAAGACGATCGACGGTCGCGTGACCGAAGTCAGCGGCTTCAGCGAGGGTTGCTGGATCAATCTGGTGCACCCCAGCTCGGATGAGCTGGAGGCGATCGCCCGCGCCGCCCACGTAGAGCAGGAATTCATCCGCGCGGCGCTCGACCCGGAGGAGAGCTCGCGTGTCGAGACCGAGGACGATCAGCTCTTGATGATCGTGGACATCCCGATGGTCGAAAAGAACTCGGTGGAGGACAACGGGCAGATGTTCAGCACGCTGCCGATGGGCATCGTGGTGGCGCAGGATGCGGTCATCACGGTCTGTCTGGAGGACAGCATCATCCTGCGGTCGATCGCGGAGGGCGCGGTCAAGGGCGTACATACAGCGATGCGGACACGGTTCGTGTTCCAAGTGCTGCTGCGCGTCGCTGGGCGCTTCCTCAAAAACCTGCGCATGATCGAGCGCGACTTCACGCGCATCGAAAAGCGGCTGTATGACTCGCTCAAAAACGAGGAGCTGATCCAACTGCTCGGCCTGTCCAAGTCGCTGGTCTATTTCTCGGCCTCGCTCAAGGGCAACGAAGTGACCATGGAAAAGGTGCTGCGCGGGCGCGTGCTCAAGCTGTATGAGGACGACCGCGACATCTTGGAGGATGCGCTGATCGAGATCCGGCAGGCGATCGAGATGGCCGGGATCTACTCGAGCATCCTGTCGGGCACGATGGATGCCTATGCCTCGGTCGTGTCCAACAACCTGAACATCATCATGAAGGTGCTCACCGTGCTGACCATCATCATGACGATCCCCAACATCGTGTTCGGCTTTTACGGCATGAACATCCAAGGCGGGGACATCCCCGGCTCGGTCGTTTGGTGGATCCCGCTGATGATCTCGGTGGCCGGTTGCTTCTTTGCATGGTTCATGCTCAAAAAGAAAAATCTGGATTGATATGGGTCTGAAAAAACGGCGTGGCTGCGGCCACGCCGTTCGTGTTTGAGCGGATCGCCTGTTTTTCGCCGGTGCGGCGGGCGCGTGTGCGATCATACAGTGCGGCGTATATCATCCGATCGGACGGCGCAGCGCGCAGCGGTGCGGGCTGTCCGGCGGCCGGGCGCAGCGCGCCCAGCCGCCGGGGGACGAGGGCGCGGCCAGCGGCACGGTGCGGGCGAACGATGCCGGATCGCGTCGCGCTGTGCTGGTGATTGACGATAGATGTGGTCTGTTTGACCGCACCTGCCTTGTGCAGATCCGACAGAAAAATGGACGGCCGCGCCGCACAGCAGAGGTGGGGGCAGGTGCGCGATGGGCGCAGGCCGGGCTGACAAAGATCGCCATATTTTGCGGTAGAGCTGCACAAGAAATCAAAACGATCGCGGAAAAGATCGTATGATCATACAAAAATTCGTGAATAATGTAGACAAACCGATCGATCCCTGCTATAATGCCACAAAACGAATGTGAGGTGAGCATATGAAGCGCTACGAGACCACACTGACCGCCGCGAAGCGCTGGCGGACCACCCCCGAGACCCTGCGCGAACGATGCGCACGGGGACGGATAGAGGGTGCTCGATACGTGAACGAGATCTGGATGGTACCGATCGATTGACCATCCGGGCGAACGGACAGATCGCTGCGGCGGTCTGCGCCCCACCGGAACAGTCCAGCTTCGGCTGGGCTGTTTCGCGTTCCGGGGCAGGGAGGACGGCACGGCTGGCTTTCCGGCCGACTGGGCGCGAAACGACCGGCAGGCGATACGCCTGCCGGTCGTCGGTACTTTCTGGGGGGATCAGATCTGCGAGGTGAACACCTTGTAGCCCTGCTGCGTCAGCTCATCGAGCAGCCGCTTGGCGTGCTCGACACCGCCGACCTCGCAGACGACCTGGATGATCGCCTCGCCGATGTCCAGATCGGCCTGGACGCGGTCATGCTGGAACAGGATGATATTGGCGTTCTGCTGCGCCACGATGTGCGAGAAATGCTCGAGCGCGCCGGGCGCATCGGGCATGAGCACCGAGAACTTGAGCTGGCGGCAGCGCGTGACCAAGCCCTTCTCGACGATCTTGTGGATGAAGGACACGTCGATATTGCCGCCGGACAGGATGCAGACCACCTTTTTGCCGGCCACGTCCACCTTGCGGTTGAGCACGGCCGCGAGCGTCGCCGCGCCCGAGGTCTCGACCACCTGCTTGGTGCGTTCGAGCAGCAGCAGCACAGCGGACGCGATCTCATCGTCCGACACCGTGACCACGCGATCGACGTACTGCTGGATATAGGCGAAGGTCTTTTCGCCCGGCGTCTTGACCGCGATGCCGTCGGCGATGGTGTGCACGCTCTCCGACGGGGTGTGTGCGCCCGCGCGGAAGGAGTTGGCGATCGCCGGTGCGCCCTCGGCCTGCACGCCGATGATCTGGATGCGCGGGTTGATCTGCTTGGCGCAGGCAGCCACGCCCGAGATCAGTCCGCCGCCGCCGGCGGGGACGAAGATCATGTCCACGATCGGCAGGTCGCGCAGGATCTCGAGCGCGATCGTGCCCTGACCGGCCATCACGTCCTCATCGTCGAACGGGTGGATGAATTCCGCGCCGGTCTGCTCGCAGATCTCGCAGGCCTTGGCATAGGCCTCGTCGTAGATGTTGCCCGCCAGCACGACCTCCGCGCCGTAGCCCTGCGTCGCCGAGACCTTGGCGATCGGGGTCGAGCGCGGCATGACGATGGTGGACTTGACGCCCACCGAGCTGGCCGCGAAGGCCACGCCCTGCGCATGGTTGCCCGCGGACGAGGCCACGACCGCGCTCAGGCCGCCCTCGGCATGGCGCTTCATGATCTTGTTATAGGCGCCGCGCACCTTGAACGAGCCCGTTTTCTGCTGGTTCTCGTATTTCAGATAGACCTCTGCGCCGGTCATCTCGGAAAACGTGCACGAGGTGGACAGCGGGATGTCGTGGATCACGTGCTTCAGTCGGTCGGCGGCTTCTTCAAAATCCTTTAATTCTAGCATAGTCTATTCCCCATTTTAACGTGATGAATATCTATATCATAGCATTATTTCGCGCCGATCGCAAGGGGGGACGCGCCAGTTCTTGCACGATCTTGTGCGGGGCGGGCAGCGCCGCGCCGCCGGGCGGCGGAGATGCCCTCGCTTGACGATCTGCGACGAACATTTTATAATGGAAGGACATCTCTAGGACATCAACGGGGGACGAGCATGAAAACACTCAACAGTCTCAAGCCCGGACAGAGCGGCGTGGTCGATCGGATCACGGCAGAGGGCGCGCTCAAACGGCATTTTCTCGATATGGGCATCACGAAAGGCGTGGTCGTGACCATGGAACGGGTCGCGCCCTTCGGCGATCCGATCGCCGTGCGGCTGCGGGGGTATAGCCTGTCGCTGCGGCGCAAGGAAGCGAAAAAGATCGTGCTGGAGGTGGGCGCATGAGCGACGGCAAGACCATCGCCATCATCGGCAACCCGAACAGCGGCAAGACCACGCTGTTCAACCGCCTGACCGGCTCCAACCAGCACGTCGGCAACTGGCCGGGCGTGACGGTCGATCGTAAGACCGGCCATATCTGCCACGACGGCATCGGCGTGGACATCGTCGATCTGCCGGGCATCTACTCGCTCTCGCCCTATACGCAGGAGGAGATCATCGCCCGCGAATACGTGCTCTCGGATGAGATCGACGGCGTGCTCAACATCGTGGACGCGGCCAACATCGAGCGCAACCTGTATCTGACCTTGCAGCTCATCTCGCTCGGCCTGCCCATGGTGGTGGCGCTCGGCTTTATGGACGATGTGCGGGCGCAGGGCGTCGAGATCGACGTGGACGAGCTCGAGCGGCGGTTGGGCGTGCCGGTGATCCCGATCTCGGCCAAAAAGGGCGAGAATATGCACAGCCTGCTCGATGCGCTCGCCCACGGGATGCGTGCGCCGTCCCGCCAGCCGACCTATCTGCACGGCGTGGGCGCGGCGATCCGCCACGCGGCGGCGCTGTTGCAGCCGCTGCCGCTGCGCACGTGCAGCCTGCCGTTTTATGCGGCCAAGCTGCTCGAGGGCGACCGGACGCTGTGGGTGCGCTACGGCGGGGATATGCCGCCCGAGATGCGCGAGCAGCTCGACGCGCTCGCCGAGGGGATGCACAGCCACGCCAACTCGACCGACAACGAGATGGTGCTGGCCGATGCCCTGTATGACTACATCGAGGAGGTCGTCAGCGCCAGCTACCACCGGCCGGCCGTCCACGAGCCGACCGTGACCGAGCGCATCGACAGCATCGTGCTGCACCGCGTGTGGGCGCTGCCGATCTTCGCGTTCTTCATGTTCCTGATGTTCTGGACGACCTTCGGGCCGCTGGGCACATGGCTGGGCGAGGGGATGGAGCACCTGCTCTGTGAGCTGCTCGCGCCCGCAGTGCGGCGCGGCCTGACCGCGATCGGCACGCAGGCATGGCTGATCGATCTGATCTGCGACGGCGCGATCGGCGGCGTGAGCGGGGTGCTCCAATTCCTGCCACAGATCGTGATCTTGTTCTTTTTCCTGTCCATTTTGGAGGATACCGGCTATCTGGCGCGGGTGGCCTTCATCATGGATACGCTGCTGCGACGGATCGGCCTGTCCGGTAAGTCGTTCGTTCCCATGCTGATGGGCTTCGGCTGCACCACACCGGCGGTCATGGCCGCCCGCACGATGGAGAACGACGACGACCGCCGCATGACCATCATGCTCACGCCGTTCATGTCCTGCGGGGCCAAGCTGCCGGTCTATGCGCTGGTGGCGGGGGCGGTGTTCCCCGACCATCCGGGGCTGGTGGTCATCAGCCTGTACGTGCTCGGCATCCTGATGGGCATCTTGGCCGGGCTGCTGCTCAAAAAGACGATCTTCCGCAGCGTGTCCTCGGATTTCGTGCTCGAGCTGCCGACCTATCGGATGCCCTCCTTCCGGGGCACGGTGCTCGATATGTGGCACAAGGCCAAGGATTTCATCACCCGCGCGGGCACGGTCATCTTTTTGATGAGCGTGGTGATCTGGCTGCTGCAAAACTACACGCCCACGCTCGCGGTCGCGCCGGACGCCGGTCAAAGTATGCTCGGTATGCTTAGCACGGCGATCACGCCGCTGTTCGCGCCGCTCGGCTTTGGCGAGTGGCGGGCGACGGTCGCGCTGCTGGCCGGTCTGGTCGCCAAGGAGGCGGTGGTCTCGACCATGAGCGTGCTCTACGGCGCGGGCGGCGACAGTGCGCTGCTCTCCGGCCTGCTGGGCAGCGTGTTCACGCCGCTCACCGGCTATACCTTCCTCGTGTTCACGCTGCTGTATATGCCGTGCATCTCGGCGTTCGCGACCATCAAGCGCGAGATGGGCGGCTGGCGCTGGGCGTTCGGCGTGGCGGCGTTCCAGACGGTGCTGGCCTATCTGGCGGCGCTGGTGATCTATCAGGTGGGCAGCCTGCTGCTCTGAGCCCGCCTGACCGAAACGATATGCCCGCTCTGTGTGCGATGGCGCTGCTGCGCCGCCACAGGGCGGGCATTTTTTTGCCGCGCAGCGGAAAAGGGCAGCGAAACGCCCCCGCCGTCCGCGTAGCGACGCGAACGGCGGGGGCGTGGGTCACGATAAGAGCCAGCGCACGAGCGGGGCGGGGTCGTATCGCAGGCTACCGGCGCGGCAGTCCAGCCCGGCATCGGCCAGGCGGCGCACCAACGGCGCGGCGGCCTGCTGCTGGGCGGGGGTATCCGCCTGATGCAGCAGCACGCGCAGCCGGTCGGGCGGCAGGCCGCAGCACGCGGCCGCCTCGTGCACGCAGCGTGCGATATGCGCCAGCGTGACCGGCTGCTGGGGGTCATGCGCCCAGTCGGGGTCGCGGTCGAAGCAGTGCACGACCTCGCCCACCGGCCGTCCGAGCGCCGACAGCCCGGCGACGATCACGCAGCGCGTGGTGTGCGGCGGCAGCACGGGTTCGTGCGGCCGATGCAGCTTGAGCAGCCGTCGGTGCGCGCCGTCTGCCTCGCACAGCGTCACGTCGGCCGCGCGCACCGCGCGGTCGAGCTGGTCGGGCGCGAGCGTGGCGATCTTGCCATGCCCGGCGGCGCTGCCGGCGCAGACCACGCCGGGCGACGCGAGCGCGTCCAGCAGGGCGCGGTCGTCCGGGTCGATCAGCAGCACGCGGCTGTCCGGCGGCGCGACGGGGTGGATGTGGGTCGTCGTGGTCAGCAGCACGCGCCGGTCGGGCAGCGCCTGCGCGAGCGCCCGCAGCAGGCTGGTCTTGCCGCCCGCCCCGATCGCAGCGAGCACGAAAGCCATCGTTATCCCTCCTTTTCTCGCCACAGCAGGCGAAAACCATCCGGCGTGACGGCGTAGAGCCCCTCGGCATCCGTGTCCAGCAGGGCGCGGCAGTCGTCCGCCGCCCAAAAGCGCACGCACGTGCCGCAGGACGAGCTGAGCGTCCGCGGGACGGGCTGCATCTTGGCGCGGCAGTCCGCGCCTTGCAGCGCCTGAAAGGTCAGCAGGGCGCTCAGATGGGTGTGGAAGGTCGCGAGATACTCGTTCATGCCTTGCGCTCCAGCGTGAGGGCGAAGGCGTCGCCGCCGTCCGGGCGGGCGCTGGCCGTGTAGCCGTTGTTGTTGGCGAAGCGGGTGATGTTCTCCACCGCGCACGGGTCGTCCACCAGCACCTCGAGCGTCTGGGGCGCGTGCGCCTTGACCTCTTTTTGCACCATGACCACGGGCATGGGGCAGGAATATCCTCTTGCGTCGATCATTTTGCCTTGTCCTCCTTATGTAGAGCCGAGATAGAGATGATGAGCAGCAGCACCAGACCGATCCCGATGCCGATGCGGCCGGGCAGCGCCACGCCGCCGGGGACGAACGCGCCATCGGCCATCGCATCCGCGCCGCCAGCCATGCCGAAGTTGTGCGACAGCGCCGCGCCGACGAGCATACCCAGCACGGTCACAGCGCTGTCGCCGTTGCCCTCGCCCGCGAGGATCAGCTGGCGCAGCGGGCAGCCGCCCAGCAGCACCGAGCCCCAGCCCACGAGCCCCATGCCGAGAAAACTCCACAGATAGTCGTGGTGCGCCACGGGCTGCACGGCGAGGGTGGGGTGGAAGCCGTTCATGACCAAGTTGCCGACCAGCACGGTCAGAAAGATCGCGATAAAGCCGCTCACCAGATGGAAGTCGCGGAACAGGAACACATCACGCAGGCCGCCAGCCATACACAGGCGGCTCTTTTGCGCCAGTGCGCCGACGATCAGACCGCCCGCGAGCGAGATCAGCCACAGCGCGTGCTTCGACCCGGGGCCTGCCTGCGAGAATTTGATGCAGGCGGGCGCGATCAGCAGCAGCGCGAGCACCGCGACCATGATGCCGGGCAGCACGAAGCCGTCGGCGCGTTTGGCGGTATAGGCGCGGCCGAGCGAAAAGCCCTTTTGGAGGAACACGACGCCCACGCCGATGCCCGCCGCGAAGCCGAGCAGACCGGCGATCGCCGTTCCGTCGCCGCCGCCCAGCCGGATCACCATGCGCAGCGGGCAGCCGAGGAAGGCCAGCGCGCCCACCATCACGATCGCGCCCAGCACGAAGCGCAGGGCGGGCGACGAGCCCGCGCGGGCGCGGAACTCTCGTCCGGCGAGCGCCGCGAGCATCGCGCCCAGCACCAGACCGACGATCTCGGGACGCAGATACTGCACCTTGTCCGCGCTGTGCAGCCCGAGGCCGCCCGCGATGTCACGCAAAAAGCACGCGATGCAAAAGCCCATGTTGGCGGGGTTGCCCGCCGCGGTCAGCACGAGCGCCGCCAAGCCGACGACGACGCCTGTACCGACGATCAAAACTCTGTTTTTCCCCATATTCGTTCTCCTTTTCATCAAAGTGGATCGATCTAAGACACCGCCATTTTACATTCGTGCGGCGATGTGGTACACTGGATACGAAACTGTGCTGGGAGGGATCTGTATGCAGACCATTTATCTCGATCACGCCGCCACCTCGTTCCCCAAGCCGCCCGGCGTGGCCGCGCAGATGCAGCGCTACGTGGAGCAAATCGGCGCGTCGGTCAACCGTGGTTCATACGATGCCGCGCAGCAGGTCGGCCTGACCACGCTGCGCCTGCGGCAGCGGCTGGGCAGGCTGCTCGGCCTCGCCGATCCGGCGCACGTCATCCTGACGCCGGGCAACACGTGGGGGCTCAACCTGCTGCTGTGGGGCACGCTGCATCCGGGCGACCACGTGCTGGTCTCCGCGATGGAGCACAACGCGGTCATGCGGCCGCTCACCCAGCTCGCGCGGCGGGGCGTGACCTTCGACCGCATCCCCTGCGACGCGCAAGGCCGCTTGCAGCTCGATGCCGTCGAGGCGCTGCTGCGCCCGGAGACCCGGCTGGTCGTGCTGGCGCACGCCTCCAACGTGTCGGGCACGGTGCAGGATGTCGCAGCAGTGGGCGCGGTGTGCGCCGCGCACGGCATCCCGCTCGCGCTGGACGCTGCGCAGAGCGCCGGGCATCTGCCGATCGACCTCGCCGCGCTGGGGGCGAGCGCCCTGTCCGTTCCGGCGCACAAGGGGCTGCTGGGGCCGCAGGGCGTGGGCGCGTTGCTGCTTCGGCCGGACTTCGCGCCCGCGGTCGAGCCGCTCGTGAGCGGCGGCACGGGCTCGGCCTCGGATAGCGAGGACATCCCGCCCTATTTGCCCGATCGGCTCGAGCCCGGCACGCCCAACCTGCCCGGGATCTACGGCTGGGAGGCCGCGCTGGCCTATCTGGAGCAGGTGGGGGTGGATACCATCGCCGCGCACGAGCGGGAACTGTCCACGCGCTTTCTCGACGGCCTGCGGACGATCGACGGCGTGCGCCTATACGGTCCGGACACGGCAGACGGCCGCGTGGCCGTGTTCAGTCTGGACTTCGTCGGGCAGGACAATGCCGCGGTCGCCGCCCGGCTGGAGGAGGCGCACGGGATCCTGACCCGCTGCGGCCTGCACTGTGCGCCGAGCGCCCACCGCACGCTGGGCACCTTCCCGCGCGGGACGGTGCGCCTGTCCTTTGGCTGGTCGAACACTGCCGAGCAGGTCGATCGTGCCCTTGCGGCGGTCACGGCGGTCAGCGCAGGATGATCCGCGCGCCTTCGGTGTAGTCCGTCGCTGTGCCCAACCGCTGTGCGCTGGGCACGGCCGCACGCAGCGCGTCGTGCAGCGCATCTGCGTCCGCCGGGTGCACGGCGAGCAGCAGCCCGCCCGAGGTCTGCGGGTCGTAGAGCGCGTCCTGCACCTCGAGCGGCACGCCGTCCGCTTGGACGAAGGCGCTGGCGAAGCGCCGGTTGCGGTACATCCCCTCGGGCAGCACGCCCATCCGCGCCAGCTCGAGCGCCTCGGCGGGGACATCGACCGCAGCGGTGTCGATCGTCAAGCGCACGTCGCTCGCCTGCGCCAGCTCGAGCGCGTGGCCGAGCAGGCCGAAGCCGGTCACATCGGTGCAGGCGTGCACGCGGAAGGGCTGTATCGCGTCGCGGGCGGCCTTGTTGAGCGTCGCCATGCGGGCATACACGCCGGCGAGCACGTCCGCCGGACACAGATCGGCCTTAGCGGCCGTGGTCAGGATGCCCGCGCCGAGCGGCTTGGTCAAAAACAGCACGTCGCCCGGCTGGGCGCCCGCGTTGGTCAGCAGCCGCGCCGGATCGACGAAGCCGGTCACGCACAGGCCGTATTTTGGCTCCTCGTCCAAGATGCTGTGTCCGCCCGCGATCAGCGCACCGGCCTCGTATACCTTGTCGTAGCCGCCGCGCAGGATGTCGTGCACCGCGCTGTCCGGCATGGACTTGGGCACACACAGCAGGTTGAGCGCCAGACGCGGCTCGCCGCCCATGGCATACACGTCGGACAGGGCGTTGGCCGCCGCGATCTGTCCGAACAGATAGGGATCGTCCGCGATCGGCGGGAAAAAGTCCACCGTCTGCACGAGCGCGAGCGTGTCCGACACGCGATAGACCGCCGCATCGTCGCTCTTGTCGAAGCCCACGAGCAGGTCAGGGTCGCGGCGGACGGGCAGCCCGTCCAATAGCTGGGCGAGCACGCCCGCGCCCACCTTGGCGCCGCAGCCCGCGCAGTTGGCGAGCTTGGTCAGTCGGATCTGCTGTTCCATATCGTCCTCCATCCATCGCGGCAGCGTCCCGGAGGGGCACGGTCGCGATCGTTTTTCGTTATCCTAACAAAAAGATAACACGGCAAGCGCCAAAGGTCAAGAGGGGAGCGGCTTTGCATCTCGGTGCCGATCGTGGTATCATGACCACAGAGTGGTCATGATACAGCTTATTTGATCATTATACCATGAGCGGCGCATAGCAGCTGCTTGAACTGGCGTTTTGCCCGCCGCTATGGTATAATGGTCATCGAGGCCATGATACCGGCTATTACTACGTATCAAAAATGAAAAAAACAAGGAGGGGAGAGCCTGTGCTTTCCGAAAAGAGCAAGGCCATCGGCTTTATCCTGTTGGCAGCCTTTGGTTTTGCGCTGATGAGCACGTTCGTGCATCTGGCGGGCGATCTGCCGCCCATCCAGAAGGCATTTTTCCGCAATTTGGTCGCGATGTTCGTGGCCGCCGGGGTGATGGCGCGCGAAAAGGTCAGCCCGCGCTGGAAGAAGGGCGACCTACCGCTGCTGCTGATGCGCTCGATCTGCGGCACGCTGGGGATATTCTTCAATTTTTATGCGATCGACCATCTGCTGCTGGCAGATGCCAATATCCTGAACAAGATGTCGCCGTTTTTCGCGATCTTGTTCTCGTTCATCATGCTGCGGGAGCGCGCGAACGCATTGCAGTATCTGGCGGTGCTGGCGGCGTTCGGCGGCAGTATGCTGATCGTCCGGCCGGGCTTTTCGGCCGAGGCTTTTCCCGCGATCATCGGCCTGCTGGGCGGCGTGAGCGCGGGCGCAGCGTATACGGCTGTGCGGGCGCTGACCCAGCGGGGCGAGGAGAGCGCACGGATCGTGTTCTTTTTCTCGGCGTTCTCCATGCTGGCGTGCGTGCCCTCGATGCTGTTCAACTTCCACCCGATGACCGTGCAGCAGACGCTTTGCCTGCTGGGCGCGGGCGCAGCGGCCACGCTCGGCCAGTTCGGCATGACGCTGGCCTATTCGCACGCCCCGGCCAAGGAGATCTCGGTGTTCGACTATACGCAGGTGCTGTTTTCGGCGGTATTGGGCTTTTTCCTGTTCGATCAGGTGCCGGACGGATGGAGCGTGCTCGGCTATGTGGTGATCTGCGGCGTGTCGGTGCTGGTGTTCTTCTACGACCGCGTGATGGAGAGCCGGGAGCAGGCGCGTGGCGGCGTATGAGCTGGTGCGGTCGCGCCGCCGCACGCTCGGTCTAGAGGTCGCGCCGGATGGGACGGTGCGCGTGCGTGCGCCGCTGCACGTGTCGCAGGCGCAGATCGAGCGCTTCGTGCGTGCGCACGCGACGTGGATCGAACGGGCGCAGGCGCGGCAGCGAGCACGGCAGGATGCGCACCCTGAGCCGGATGCTGCGCGTCGCGCGGTGCTGCTCGAGCGGGCGCAGCGCGAATTGCCGCCCAAGGTGGCGCACTATGCCCGCCTGATGGGCGTGCAGCCTGCCGGGCTGACGATCACGGCCGCCCGCACCCGCTTTGGATCGTGCAGCGGCAAGGACAGGATCTGCTTTTCGTGGCGGCTGATGGACTATCCGGAGGCCGCGGTGGACTATGTGGTGGTGCATGAGCTGGCGCACATCGCGCACAAGGATCACGGACCGCAGTTCTGGGCGCTGGTCGAGCGCTATCTGCCCGACTACCGCGCCCGCCGTGCGCTGCTGCGCGGCTAGCGCCGGCGCAGACCGGCCGCAGCAAAAAAGACCGCCTCTCGGCGGTCTTTTTCTTTTCGCGATGCGATCAGGTGAAATAGGTGGCCAGCGCGGGCACGTCTGCGATCCGCGCGGCGGCCGCGGGGAAGTCGCGCCGCAGGCGGGCGGCGCAGCGGCGGCAAAAGTCGTCATACAGGGCGGGCTCGTCGCGCATCTGCTGTTTGAAGCCCCACACATGGGTGAAAAAGCCGTCCTGCGCGCCGTCGAACAGCGCGGACAGGTCGGACAGCGCGGCGACGCGCACCGACTGCTGTGCCGCGCACATGGCGAGCAAGCGCTGCTCGGCGAACACCATGTAGGTGAGCACATCGTCTGCGCCGGGCGAGCAGCGCATGAAGCGGATCGCGGTGTCGGTGTAAGCGCGGCGGAAGGCATCGTCGCCAAAGTAGCTCAGCGCGGTGTTGAGCGGCTGCACCGACCAGTCCAGCCGGACGAAGTCGAAGCCATGCGTCTGCGAGAAGGCCGCCGCGTCGGGATAGATGTCCGGCAGGATGTCCTCGCGGTGGATGGCGGCGACATCCAGCTCGCGCACCAGCGGGGCGAGCGGTTTCCAGCAGATCAGGTCGGTGTCGATCATCACGCAGGGGCTGGGCATGGCCGACAGCGCGTACAGCTTGCCCGCCGCCCAAAAGGCCATCGGATCGACGTCCGCCGGGATCGCGTCCAGCAGGGGATGCACGCCCTCGTCCCACAAAAAACAAAGGCCGAGCGATGTGTAATACCGCAAGGCCGTCGAATCGCAGATCATGCGGATGGGGCCGTTCTCCCGCCGCCAGACCAGCGCGGAGAGCGCGGTGGTCAGCAGCTCGAACGGCTCGACCGCGTAGCGGCCGCCGGGGGAGCGGGCGAAAAACGGCCGCGTCCAGTTGGCATGGAAGGCACGCAGCATCAGACCAGCTCCAATCCGTATCCGCCGACGAAAAAGGTGCACGAACCGAACACATACGAGCCCGATCCCGAGCTGCGCCAGCTCGTCCGGTAGGAGGTGATGTACGAGGTCAGGTACGAACCCGAGCCCGACCCGGTGCGTCCGCCCACGGTGCGCACGACCGTGACGACGCGCGTGCCGTCGGCCAAGATCTCGACCGGGGGCAGCGCACCGCCCATGACCGGCACGGGGGGCTGTCCATCGGTGGCGGGGTACCAGCCCTCATGCGTGGGATCGGCGGGGAACACGCCCATCGGCGGCGCGTCCGCCGGTGCGGGCGGCTGGTCGGCGGCGGATGGGCGGCTGTGGCGCTCATAGCTTTCTGCGTCCATGGCCACGCCGTCGATCGCGCGATAGTTGTCCGGATCCATGGCGAGGATGCCCGTCGGCGCGGCGATCGCGGGCGCGGGGGGCGCAGGCGGCTCGGCGGTCTGACAGTGTCGGGCGAAGCTGTCCAGATCGAACACCACGCCGTCGATCTCCCGGTATCGTGCGGGATCCATTTCGAGAATACCAGTGGGCTTGGACATATCAGGCCGCCTCCTTCGATCAGTATATATACAGTATACGGTACTTTAGCCCAAACCGCAATCCAAATCTAGCACTTTACAAAAGTTTTTCTGCGTCGGCGGCGCGGATGGGCACAGGGGCTTTACAAAAGGGGGCGTGCGCGGTTATACTGGACGCGGATGGAAAGGAGAGGATCGATATGGAGTTCGCGACGCTCGAGCAGTCGGTCTGGACATGGCTGCGCACACGCACGTGTCCGATCGTGTTATATGGCATGGGGGATGGGGCAGACAAGATCCTCGACCGTTTCGCCGCGCTCGGCATCCCGGCGGCCGGTGTATTCGCGAGCGATGGGTTCGTGCGCGGGCAGAGTTTCCGGGGCTTTCGGGTCAAGCGGCTGGACGAGCTGGTGGCCGAGCTGGGCGACGAGCTGGTGGTCGTCATCGCCTTCGCCAGCCAGCGCCCCGAGGTGCTGGAGCTGATGTACGCGCTCGATGCGCGGTTCGAGGTGGTCGCGCCCGATGTGCCGGTCGTGCCCGGGCCGGTGTTCGACGAGGCGTTCGCCCGCGCCCATCAGGCGGCGCTCGCGCAGGCCTATGCGCTGCTGGCGGACGAGCGCTCGCGGCAGGTGTTTTTGGACACCGTGCGCTTCAAGCTGTCGGGCAAGCTGCGCTATCTGCGGGCGAGCGAGACCGACAAGGACGAGGCGTTCCGCGCCGTGCTGCACCCGACCGGTCAGGAGCACTTCGCCGACCTCGGCGCATACGATGGGGACACGATCCGCGGGCTGCTGGCGCATACCGGCGGGCAGTTCGCGTCGATCACCGCGCTCGAGCCCGACCGGCGCAGCTTTCGCAAGCTGTCGAACTATGCCGCGCAGCACCTGTCGGGCGAGGTGCGGCTGGTGCAGGCCGGTGCGTGGAGCGAGGACACTGTGCTGTGCTTTTCGGATCAAGCGGGGCGACAGTCCCGCGTGGCCGCGCAGGGGCGGGAGACCGCCATGCGGGCGCTGGACAGCGTGCTGGACGGTGCGCCCTGCACCTATCTCAAGCTGGATGTCGAGGGCGCAGAGCGCGAGGCGCTCGCCGGGGCGGCGCAGACCATCCGCCGCTGCCGTCCCAAGCTCGACATCGCGGCCTATCACCGCAGCGCGGACTTTTTCGAGCTGCCGCTGCTGGTGCACGCGCTCGACCCGGCGTATCGGCTGTATCTGCGGCACCATCCCTATGTGCCTGCATGGGATACGATCCTTTATGCGATCTAACTATAAAAATACTTGATATTACCGGCGATATGGTGTACAATGCAGATAGGATCATTTGTAAAGGAGAGATCACCAATGGGATGTTCGTACTGTGAGGAGCACCACGAGGGTCGCGAAGCGATCATGTTCAAGGTGGGCGACATGAAGGCAGGCACGCTGTACCTGTTCAAGGATCAGTCGCATAAGGGCCGCTGCGTGCTGGCGCTGGGCACCCACAAAAAGGAGCTGTATGAGTGCGACGCGCAGGAGCGCTGCGACTTCATGGAGGATGTAGCGGTCGCCTCGCGTGCGATCCAAAAGCTGTGGGGCTGCACCAAGCTCAATCTGGGCTCGTTCGGCGATACCAACCCGCACCTGCATTTCCATATCGTGCCCAAGTACGAGGGCGGCTATGAGTTCGGCGGCGGCTTCATCATCACCAACCCCGACCCGGTGCATCTGTCCGATGCCGAGTATCAGGAGATGATCGCCGCGCTCAAGAACGAGCTGGGCATCTGATCGATCGCTGCGCGGCATCTCCGTGCCGGTGTGACCGAACGAAAAAAACGGCGTGACTGCGGTCACGCCGTTTTTCGTTATGTAAAAAGGGGGATCTGCGATCCGGGGCGGGGGATGCCCGTCACAGGATCATGCGGCGGGGCTTGGTCGCGATCTCGCGGGCGACGCAGCAGGGCACGCCCACCGCGAGCACGCCCGCGGGGATGTCCCGCGTGACCACGCTGCCCGCGCCGATCACGCTGTTGTCGCCGATGGTCACGCCGGGCAGCACCTGCACGCCCATGCCGATCCAGACGTTGTTGCCGACCGTGATCGGCTTGGCGTATTCCAGACCGGCGTTGCGCTGCGTGAGGTCGAGCGGGTGTCCGGCGGCGGAAAAACAGCAATTGGGGCCGATACGCACGTTGTCCCCGAACGTGACGGGCGCACCATCCAAGATCACCAGACCGTGGTTGGCATAAAACGTCTTGCCGATGCGGATGTGGTAGCCATAGTCCACATAGAACGGCGGTTCGATCGTGACATCGTCCTCACATTGGGCGAGCAGCACGCGCAGCAGCCGCAAGCGCTCCTCTGCCTGTGTGCTGCGGGTCAGATTATACTCCAGACACAGATCCTTGGCGCGGGCCCGTGCCGCAGCCAGTTTTTGATCGCGCTCTGCATTGTACAGCAGTCCGATCGCTGCTTTTTCTAGTTCGGTCATCGGTCACACTCCTTTTCAATTTTGGTGGCGTACCAGAGCGTAGTCGTCTCCCGGTCGGAAATAGGGACACGCGCCGCCGTGTTGCAGCAAACGGCAAAATTCATCTTCGTCCAGATACGCCTCGCACACATACTCGTCCAGCGCGTCATCATAGACCTGATAGGCGCAGTCCTCGCAGTGTCCGGCCATGTCGATCACCTCGATCCATGGAAGATGCTAATAGCATACCATATTTTGTGGCGAAGTGCAAATCGGTGCTTTCCCTTTTCTGTGTTTTGTGCTATGATGGAACAAAAGGAACATGGAACAGGAGCGTGGGAACGATGAAACTATACACCTATCGGACGCAGGACGGTGCGATGGCGCTGGGCGTGGGCTGCACCGACCGCCCCGGCCTGCTGTGGCCATTGGAGCAGTTCGGCCTGTCCTTCGCGGATATGAACGACCTGATCGACCGCATGAGCCCGGCGCAGCGCGCGCAGCTGGGCGAGCAGGTCGCCGCCGCGCCGCAGCAGGAGGCGCTGCCGCTGTCGCAGGTGCGGCTGTGTGCGCCCATCCCGGTGCCCCGGCAGGATCTGATGTGTCTGGGCATCAACTACGCCGCGCACGCGGTCGAATCGGCGCGGTTCCACAAGGATGCCTTTTTGGTCGATCGGAAAAAGGCGACCTATTTCGGCAAGCGCGTCTATCAGGCGACCGGCGACGGCGACCCCATCCCGGCGCATATCGGTCTGGTGGACAGCTTGGATCATGAGGCCGAGCTGGGCGTGATCTTGGGCTGCGACTGCAAGGACGTGACGCCCGAGCAGGTGCCGTCGTGCATCTTCGGCTATACGATCGTCAACGACGTGTCGGCGCGTGACTTGCAGACCACGCACAACCAGTGGTACTTCGGCAAGTCGCTGGATGGCTTCACGCCGATGGGGCCGTGCATCGTCACGGCGGACGAGATCGCGTATCCGCCCGCGCTGGCGATCTCGTCCACGGTCAACGGCGAAAAGCGGCAGGACAGCAACACCGATCATCTGCTGCACACGATCGAGGAGATCGTCGTCGAGCTGTCGCGCGGGATGACGCTGCGTGCGGGCACGATCATCGCCACCGGCACGCCCGCAGGCGTGGGCATGGGCTTCACGCCGCCCAAGTTCCTCCATCCGGGCGATACGGTCGCCTGCACGATCGAGGGCATCGGCACACTGACCAACACGGTGGGGTGAGCGAGAACGAAAAAAGGGAGGCGTGCGCCTCCCTTTTTCGTGCGTGTTCTGTCCGGCGGGCAGCGCGCGCCCGGAAAAACGAAAAAAGTCCGCATCGAGCGGACTTTTTCGCGGTTTGGAGCGGATGATGGGAGTCGAACCCACCTATGCAGCTTGGGAAGCTGCCGTTCTACCGATGAACTACACCCGCAAGGAACGTATCTATTATAATGGAAAGCGGGGCGTCTGTCAAGCCCCAGTTGCCGACCGCCCGAAAAGCGCGGGTGACGATCTGAAAACGCCTGTCCGCCGGCGCTTTTCTTTGGCCGCGCTGCGTGCTATAATAGAAAAAACGAACATATGCTGTACGAGCCCATCACCGGCGGCTGCGGACGCGACCATCGCCGCGCCGCCGGGCAGATCGGCCGCTCGCAGCACGATGAGAGGAGGCTTTTGCCATGAAAAAACGTACCTTGATCGCGGTCGTGGGGGTGATCGTCGCCGCGATCGCCGCCGCTTGTGTATATGGCTATACGACCGGGCAGCAGAC
>JAUNJI010000020.1 GCA_030533295.1 Eubacteriales bacterium | reverse complement strand
GAGCATGACCACCACCACGACCACGGTCCCGACTGCACCTGCGGCTGTCACGACCACGACCACCATCATCACGACCACGACCACTGCGGCTGCGGCCACGACCACGCAGCGGACGAGGTGTTCACCTCTTGGGGCGTGGAGACCCCGCGCACCTATACCGAGGACGAGCTGACCCACGCGCTCACGGCGCTGGGCGACCTGTCGCTGGGCACTGTGCTGCGTGCCAAGGGCATCGTCCCGGCGGCGGACGGCGGCGCATGGCTGCATTTCGACTATGTGCCCGGTGCGCCCGAGATCCGGCGCGGCGCGGCCGACTATACCGGCCGTCTGTGCGTGATCGGCGCCGAGCTGGACGAGGCGCGGATCGCTGCGCTGTTCGGCGTGGCGTAAGGGGGCGGGAGCATGGCACAGAAAAGCCCGATCCCGGTCTATGTGTTCACCGGCTTTTTGGAGAGCGGCAAGACCCGCTTCATCCGGGAGATCCTGAGCGACCCGAATTTCGACGAGGGCGAGCGCACCGTGCTGCTGCTGTGCGAGCAGGGGCTCGAGGAGATGGACGAGGACGAGATGAAGCGCCACCACACGACCGTCGTGCCGGTCGAGTCGCCCGACTGGCTGACGCCCAACCGCCTCAAGCGGATCGAGCAGAGCTACGAGCCCGACCGCATCATGATCGAGTACAACGGGATGTGGAAGCTGGACGACCTGACCGCCGTTTTCCCGGCGCGATGGGAGCTGTACCAGATCGTCACCACGGTCGATGCCAGCACCTTCGAGCTCTATTCCAACAACATGGGGCCGATGATGTTCGAGCATATCACGACCGCCGACCTCGTCGTGTTCAACCGCTGCACCGACGCGCTCAAGGAAATGCTCTATGAGAAGAACATCCGCGCGATGAACCCGCGTGCGGCGATCTTTCTGGATGGCGTGGACGGCAGCAGCGAGGACTATGCCCGCAATATGCCGCTGCCGTTCGACATCGAGGCCGACGTGATCGACATCGCACCGGCGGATTACGGCCTGTGGTACATCGACGCGATGGGCGACCCGGCCAAATACGACGGCAAGACCGTGCGCTTTTTGGCGCAGAGCTATGTGGGGCGGGACGTGCCCGCGGGCTCGTTCGTGCCCGGCCGCTTCGGCATGGTGTGCTGCGCGGAGGACATCAGTTTTCTGGGCTTCATCTGCCGCTGGCCGGGGGCGCGTGACCTCAAACAGCGCGAATGGGTGCGCGTGACCGCCTCCATCACGGTCGAGGCACTGCCGCAGTACCGCGGCGAGGGGCCGGTGCTCCATGCGACCGAGGTGATCGCCGCCGAACCGGCGGAAGAAGAGCTGGTCTATTTCAGTTGAATCAAAAAAACAGCCGCAGGAGCGGCTGTTTTTTTGCATATGCGGCGCGTCGGCCTGTATGAGGTCACAGGTGCGCTCGCTATTCGCTTTTCTTGTTTCGCAGCGCCGCTCTGAGCCGGGCGATATATGGTAACATGATCGCGCCCGGTTTTGCAAGCGGATCCGCGAAAATACGGCGCAGCGGCGGAGAAACAGCTGAAAAAACACGCCCCAAGAGCATCTTGGGGCGTGTGCGACGGCCGCGCGGCTGTTTTTTTTGCGGGCGGGGCGCGTCAGAGCGTCAGATCGCCGTCCTTGACCCAGCCGATCCGGCGCAGCACCATGTTGATCAGCGGACACAGCACGGCGGGCAGCACGACCGAGATCAGCAGCAGCCCGATCCAGTCCTGCGCGGTGATGGCGGTCTTGAGCCCGGCGGCGACATCGTTCGTCCAACCGGCGTACACGCCGATCTGGCCGACCAGACCGCAGGTGCCCATGCCGGACGAGACGGGAGGGCCGTTCATCTCCAGCCGGAACAGGCAGGTCGCAATCGGCCCGGTGATCGCCGAGGTCACGATCGGCGCGATCCAGATGCGCGGGTTTTTGACGATATTGCCCATTTGCAGCATGGACGTGCCGATGCCCTGCGAGATCAGGCCGCCCCAGCGGTTTTCCCGGAAGGACATGACCGCGAAGCCGACCATCTGCGCGCAGCAGCCCGCGACCGCCGCGCCGCCCGCCAGCCCGGTCAGGCCGAGCGCGGCGCAGATCGCCGCCGACGAGATCGGCAGCGTCAGCGCGATGCCCACCAGCACCGAGACGACGATGCCCATCAGCAGCGGCTGGAGGTCGGTCGCCCACATGATGAGGTCGCCCACCCGCATGGCGGCCTTGCCCAGCGCAGGCGCCCACCACGCGGACAGGCCGACGCCCACGCCGATCGTCACCAGCGGGGTGGCGAGGATGTCCACCTTGGTCTCGCCCGCGACCGCCTTGCCGACCTCGGCCGCGATGATCGCGACGAACAGCACGGCCAGCGGTCCGCCCGCGCCGCCCAGCGCGTTGGAGGCGAAGCCGACCGTGATCAGCGAAAACAGCACCAGCGGCGGACAGTGCAGGGCATAGCCGATCGCGACGGCCATCGCGGGGCCGCTCATCGCCGAGGCCAGCCCGCCGACCGTGTACGAGATGTCGTTGACCGTGGCGACCGGCGCGGCCAAGAACGACAGGCCGAGCTGGCTGCCCAGCGTGTTGATGATCGTGCCGATCAGCAGCGAGCAGAACAGCCCCTGCGCCATCGCGCCGAGCGCGTCGATGCCGTATCGCCTGACCGAGATCACGATGTCCTTTCGTTTGAGGAATGATTTGAGCTGCTCCATATCGATGTCCGTTCCTTTCTGCTGTGCGGTGTGCGGCCGCGGTGGGGTGGAGACAGGCGAAGCGCGGCCATACCTGTCATGTGAGGTGTCAAGACATAGTATAGCACGTCACCGGCCGATCGCCCAGCCTTTTTTTCGTTTTGGCACGATCTTGGCGAAACGCACAGAAAACGCCCGGTTTTTGGCCGGGCACTTGGCAGGAAAGCGGGCAAAAACGGCGCAGATACGACGAAACAGGCCGCCATATGGCGGCCTGTTCGGGGCTGTGTGAGTAAAGGGAGCGAGGCGTTTAGTCGTCTACCTTGACGTACACGCCGCCCGCACGGCAGGACTCGGTCGCTGCCTTGGCCATCAGGACGGGGCGCAGACCATCGACCGCGCCGACCGGCACAGGCTTGTCGTTTTCGATCGCATCGACGAACGCGATGACCTGCTCGATGAACGCCTGATTGTAGCGCTCGAGGAAGAACCAAACGGGCTTCTCGGAGTGCGAGCCATCGACGGTGGTGACAGTGGTGGTGTTGATCAGGTCGTTGCCATCGGCCGCCATGCCCTTGGAGCCGAACGCCTCGACGCGCTGGTCATAGCCGTACACCGCCTGACGGGAGTTGTTGATGACCGCGATGCAGCCGTTGGCCATCTTCATGGTGACGACAGCGGTATCGACATCCGGGATGCCGGACTCTTCCTGCAGGTTCGGGTTGACCAGGCAGGAGCCGACAGCCGAGATCTCGACGGCCTCCGAGCCGGTGACATAGCGCACCATATCGAAGTCGTGGATCATCATGTCGTAGAAGATGCCGCCGGAGACCGCGACATAGGAAGCCGGGGGCGGCTCCGGATCGCGGGAGGAAACGATGACGATGTGAGGATCGCCGATGGTGCCGTTCTTGACCGCGTCCGCCACAGCCTTGTGGTTGTGGTCGAAGCGGCGGTTGAAGCCTACCTGGAACTTGACGCCCTTCTCCTCGACCAGCGCGAGCAGCTTTTTGATCTTGTCGATGTCATAATCGATCGGCTTCTCGCAGAACACGTGCTTGCCGGCGTTGACCGCCGCCATCGATACGTCGCAGTGCGTGTCGGTGGACGAGCAGACGAACACCACGTCTACCTCGGGATCGTTGATCACGTCCATGAAGTCGGTCGAGACCTTGGTGATCTTGCGCTCTGCCAGCCACTCGCGTGCGCCGGACTTGTCCAGCATGGGGTCGGCCGCCGCGACGACCTGCACGCCCGGCACCGCGTTGATCAGATTGTTGATATGCAGCTTGCCGATACGGCCACAGCCGACGACGCCGATTTTGAGGATGCCCATTGTCGATCTCTCCTTTGTGTTAAGGTGCTTTCATTATACCCACTTGGTGGGCGCACATCAAGAGCATGGGGACAATTTCAGCGCACCGCCCAATTCCGGTCGATATGATCTGGCGAAAAGGGGGCGCTGCGGGCGGCGCAGACGTGCAAAATGATCGTGCATTGTGCCTATCGCAAGAATGCACGATCGGGCGCGGGGGGACAGATCCGCAAAAGCTGTCTAAAATGCCGCCGGGCGCTTGTGCGGTGCATACAACTATGATAAAATACAGTATATCGTGGTAAAATGCCGCGATAACGCATAAAAAGGGGAATTTGAGCATGAAGGTGACGGCACAATGGATCGCCGATCGATGCGGCGTATCACGGGGGACGGTGGATCGGGTCGTCAATGGCCGACCCAACGTCGCGCCCGAGGTGCGCGAGCGTGTGCAGAAAGTGATCAATGAATACGGCTACAAAACGCCCACCCAGCGGCAGGCGGCGCGGACGGGGCGCAGCGCCTGCCGCATCGGCGTGATCTTGCCGAGCTGGGATGCCTTTTTCATCCGCCGGATGCGCGAGGGCATCCGCATCGCGGTGCATGACCGCGGGCTGGCCGGCATAGAAGTGTCGGTAGAGGAGCTCAAGGATCGCTCGCACCGCTCGTATTTCGAGGCGATCGGCCGATTGGAGGGGCAGGGCATCGACGGCCTGATCCTGACCGCGCCGGACACGGTGGCGATGTGCGAGGAGATCGACCGGCTGGTCGATGCCGGCATCCCGGTCGTCACCTGCGATTCGGACGTGGGGCAGAGCCGCCGCCTCTACCACATCGGACAGGACATGGTGCGCTCCGGCCGGGTCGCGGCCGGGCTGCTCGCGCCCTATGTGGCGGGCGGCGAGGTGCTGGTCGTCACGGGCAACCGCGAGTTCACCGCGCATGGGCTGCGCGTGCGCGGCTTCCTCGACCGCCTGCACGAGATCTTCCACGGCAGCGTCAACGCCCGCGTGATCGAGAGCGTCGAGCAGTACGACCTGACCTATGACGGCGTGCTCGAGCAGGTGCGGCACACCCCCCGGCTGCGCGGCATCTACATGGCCAACGAATCGGTGCGCGGCTGCATGGACGCGCTCGAGCGCGCCAAGCCCGCGCGGAGCGTGCACGTGGTCTGCCATGACCTGACGCCCCATGCGCGGCATTATTTGGAGCTCGGGCGGCTGGATTTCATCATCGATCAGGACTTTTCCGCGCAGACCGCGCGGGCGATCGAGGTGCTGGCGCACACGCTGCGCACCGGTGCGCCGCCGCGCAAGGACACCGAGTATATCCACACCAGTATCATCACGAGAGAGCTGCTGTGAGGGGGACAGCGGCCGGAGAGGAGACCAAGCGAATGAAGCGAAGGATAACGGCGGCGCTGCTGGCGGGCGCGTTATGTGCGCTGTCCGCCGTACCGGCGGGCGCGGCCGACCAGCCCCCGGCGCAGACCGCGCAGGCGGACGCGCCCAGCACGCCGCCCGTGCGCACGGTCGAGCAGATGGGCATGAAGGCGGTCACGACCGCCGTGCAGCAACGAAATCCCACCGTGCTGGCGCTGCGCGAGCAGGCGAGCGGCATCGATAGCACGTCGCGGCTGTATACGCAGATGACGGGCGCGGCGCTCATGATGGACGGCATGGTGGCCGCCAACGAGGCGCTGATCGAGCAGCTCCGCGCGGCGATGGCCGCCACCGAGGACGCGACCGCGCAGGCCGCCTATGGCGCGCAGATCGCGCTGCTCGAGGCGCAGAACGCGGGCTATGAGCAAAGCAAGCAGGGCACGACCGCGCAGCTGGGCGCGGCGGTCACGCAGATCGACGATGCGGTGTACCACCTCCGCAAAGTCGCCGACAACGTGGCCGGACAGGTCACGATGGGCGCACAGAGCCTGCTGATCGGCGTGCAGAGCATGGACGACGCCGGTCGCAAGCTGCAGATCCAGTTGGCCGGGCTCGACCGCCAGCTGGCCGTGCTCCGGCTCCAGCACGACCGCGGCATGGTCAGCACCTACCAGTTCGAGCTGGTGCAGCACCAGCGCGGCGCACTGGCGCGTGCGATCGACACGCTGGCCGAGCAGCGCGATGACCTGTCGAGCAGTCTGGCGCTGCTGTGCGGCTATGACGCGGATACGCTCGTGCGGCCGACCGTGATCGCGCCGGTCAGCGAGCACGACCTGCGTGCCATGTCCTATCAGCAGGACTGGGAACAGGTTTGCAAAAACAGCTTTGCGATCTGGCAAAAGCGCGACCAGCTCCGGCAGGCGCAGAACGCCTATGACCGGGAGATCGCGGGCACAGGGGCGGCGGTGCAGGCGGCCAAGGCGGCGCTGGCTGCCGAGCAGGACGCGGTCGAGGCCAGCTTTTTGACGCTGTTCCAGACGGTCGCCGACTGCGCGGGCACGCTGCGGGCGGCGCAGACCGCCCGGGCGCAGGCCGAGCGCGACTGCCGCACGGCGGCGCTCCAGTATGACCGGGGCATGATCGCGCGTTTGGCCTATCAGCAGGCGCAGGACGCGGTCGAGATCGCCCGGCTGGACGAGGCGGCTGCCCAGCTCCAGCTGCGTTCTGCCTATCAACGATACGACTGGGCCAAGCAGGGCGTCATCACCGCCGCGAGCTGACCCAAAGGGAGGAACTTATGAAACGATATATCGCCGCCGGTCTGGCGGCTATGCTGCTGTGCAGCGCGGGCGTACCGGCCTATGCGGCGCAGCGCCCGGCGCCCGCCCAGACCGAGACCGCGCAGCAGACAGC
The DNA here is from genome assembly GCA_030533295.1 of Eubacteriales bacterium. GTDB lineage: Bacteria > Bacillota > Clostridia > Oscillospirales > Butyricicoccaceae > Agathobaculum. Next base: position 15,769 of record JAUNJI010000020.1, on the reverse strand, counting down.
GCCCGTCCGGCTGACCTTCGACACGCTCGAGCAGACCGTGCGCCGGAACAACATCTCGATCAAGGCGAACGACAGCACGGTCAAGAGCGCCGAGGAGACCGACGTGAGCAACAGCTATTTCATGAACTATCTGTCGCTCAGCGGCCAGATCGAGGGCTATCAAAAGCAGATCAAGGCGCTGAGCGAGACGATCGCCGCCCTGCCCGCCGACGACCCGATGCGGGCGGCGCTGACCGCCCAGCTCCAGACGCTGCGCGCCAGTCTGGCGGGCGCACAGAGCGCCTATACCGATCTGGACGACCAAGAGGACGACGCCAAAAAGGATCACGAGCGGACGATCGAGCGCACCCAGCGCGAGATGCAGAACGACTCCGACCAGATCTGCCGAGACGCGCAGGACAACTACATCGCCTTGCAGACGCTGCGCTATGCCCAGAACGCGACCGACCGCAGTCTGGCGCAGCTCGACCGCAACATCGCGGCCGTGCAAAAGCAGGTGCAGCTCGGCATGGCGGGCACCAACCAGCTCGCGGCGCTGCAAAGCCAGCGGCAGGCGCTGGACGCCAGCCGCAGCGCCCAGCAGACCCAGTACGACAGCGTGCGCAACGTGCTCACGCTGCAATGCGGCTATCCGCTCGGCACCGAGCTGGTGCTGGACGCGCTGCCCACGGTCACGCAGGCGCAGCTCGACGCGCTCGACTATGCGCGTGACCTCGAGCAGGTGCTCGCGCACAGCTATACGGTCTGGCAGAAGAAGGACGCCGCCGAGCAGGCCGCCCGGGACTACCTGAACGACGTGACCGACAACGAGCACGCCGCGCAGGCGGCCAAGATCACCTGCGACGCCGAGCGGGAAAACGTCACCGCCGCCTTCCGCAAGCTCTATCAGCAGGTGGCGCAAAAGCGCACCGCCTTGCAGGCCGCTTACGGCGATCTGCAACAGGCGCAAAAGACCTTCCGCGTGCAGCAGGTGCAGTACCGTTTGGGCATGATCGCGCGTCTGGCCTATGCCGACGCGGAGGGCGCGCTGCAAGCCGCGCAGGAGGCCGCAGCCACGGCCGAGATCGACCTGCTCGCCGCCTATCAGGCGTATCAGTGGGCGCTGCGCGGCGTGATGACGAGCACGGCAGCCGCTTGACCGCCGACCAAAGACCGAGTGAATCGAATTAGGAGGATCCGATGGAACTGAAACGCATGGCCGCGCTCGCGCTGGCCGGGACGCTGCTGCTCGGCACGGGCTGCGGCAAGGAGGAGGAGACGGCCGAGCAGCCGGTGCCGGCGGGCACCGCTGTCGAGGTGATCGAGGCGGCGCAGGGGCCGATGAGCGCGTCGTACACGGTCACGGGCAAGGTGGCCGCCGTCGATGAGGTGCAGGTGTTCCCGCTGCTGGCGGGACAGGTGATGACGCTGTCGGTCGCCGAGGGCGATCGGGTGAGCCGGGGGCAGACGCTGCTGACCGTCGATACCTCGACCGTCACGGCGACGCGGGGCGCGCTCCAGCAGTCCTATGACGCGACCAAGACCGCGACCGACCGGGCGATCGAATCCGCCCGCATCGGGGTCGCGCAGGCGCAGCAGGCGGTGGACAACGTCGAGGCGCTGTTCGAGGCGGGCGCCGCCGCCGAGCAGGACGTGACCAAGGCGCGACAGGGGCTGGCGCAGGCGCAGGCCGGTGTGGCGCAGGTCGAGGCGCAGCAGGCGGCTTCGCTGGCGCAGATCCGCGCCTCGATGGATCAGATCGATACGCAGGTCGGTCTGGGCACGGTGACAGCGCCGTGCGCGGGCACGGTCACGATGGTCAACGTCGTGCGCGGCGGCATGGCCTCGTCCGCGCAGCCGGCGGTGGTCATCGCGGCGGATAGCCGGGTCGAGGTGCAGGCCGCGGTCGCGGAGGACGTGTACGCCGTCCTGCACGAGGGCGATGAGGCCGGTGTGCAGATCGCGGTGCTGTCCGATGCGGTGCTGCGCGGCACGATCGCGTCGCTCCCCGCGGCGGCCAACCGCCAGACCAGCCTGTATGACATCGCGGTGGCGCTGCCGGACGACGTGCAGCCGCCGATCGGCACGTTCGCGACCGTGACCCTGTACACCGACCGCCGGACGGACACGATCGCCGTGCCCACCGAGGCGATCTTGACCGGCGCGGACGAGGAGCAGTACCTGTTCGTCGTCGAGCCGGGCGACGCGGGCGAGAACGCCAAGCGCATCACGGTCGAGACCGGGCTGGTCAGCAAGACCGACACCGAGATCGTGTCCGGCCTGTCCGTGGGCGACCGCGTGGTGGTCAAGGGACAGTCCTATCTGTCGGACGGCGCGGCGGTGCGCGTCGTGTCCGGCCAAGATGCGCCGACGGCGGACGCCGCCGCAGGCGAGGAGGGCTGAGCCCGATGAAGATCGCGGAAAAATGTATCAAGCATAACGTCATGACCACGCTGGTCTACATCCTGGTGGTCGTGTTCGGCGCGTATTGCTTCCGGTCGCTCCCGCTGGCGCTCATGCCGGATATGGAGCTGCCGGTGGCGATCGTATACGCCGCTTACCCGGGCGCAGGGCCGGAGGACATCGAGCAGCAGGTGACCAAACCCCTCGAATCGGCGTGCGCCGGTCTGGCGGGGCTGGAAAAGCTGACCTCGACCTCGGCCGAGAACCTGTCGATGGTGATCGCCCAGTTCGACTACGGCGCCGATCTCGATGAGGCGCTGACCGATATGCGCGGCAAGGTGGACATGGTCCGTTCGCAGCTGCCTAAGGATGTCACGGATCCCACCGTCATGTCGATCGACATCGACTCGATGCCGGTCGTCGTGGCGGCGCTGCGCGGCAGCGATCTGGCGGCGCTGCAATCGATCGCCGAGGATGAGCTCAAGCCCTCGCTCGAGCGGCTGGACGGCGTGGCCTCGGTGGACATCATGGGCGGCTATGAGAACGAGGTCGCGGTCAAGGCCGATCCCGCCCGCCTCAAGGGCTATGGGCTGACGCTGACCACGCTCGCGCAGCAGCTCGGGGCGGATAATATGTCCATCCCGGGCGGCGAGCTGGACAACGGCGCGCAGACGCTGGCCGTGCGCACCGACGGCGCGTATCGGTCGGTGGACGATGTCAAGGACGCGCTGATCATGCTGCCGCGGGGCGGCACGGTGCGCCTGGAGCAGATCGCCACCGTGGCCATGCAGCCCAAGGAGCGGGACGCGCTGGCCAAGGTCGATGGCGAGGAGTGCCTGCTGCTGTCGGTCAACAAGCAGTCGGGCTCGAACACGGTCGAGATCGCCGAGAGCGCCAAGGCCGCCTTGGGCGAGCTGATCGCCGACTATCAGACGCTCGACTGGGATCTGGTCATGGATCAGTCGGATTACATCGATCTGACGGTGGACAACGCCATGAGCAACATCTGGATGGGCGTGCTGTTCGCGGCGATCGTGCTGATCGTGTTCCTGCGCGACTTCGGCGCGACGCTGGCGATCGCGATCGCCATGCCGTGCTGCATCATGTTCACCTTCCTCATCATGTTCGCGCTGGACATCACGCTCAACATGATGTCGCTGGGCGGCATCGCGCTCGGCGTGGGCATGATCGTCGATAACTCGATCGTCGTGCTGGAAAACATCTTCCACTATCGCACCGACGGCTACGACCGCTGGGAGTCGTGCACCAAGGGCACGGCCGAGGTCGTCACCTCGGTCATCGCCTCGACGCTGACGACGGTCGCGGTGTTCCTGCCGATCGGCCTGTCGGGCGGCATGACGGGCATGATGTTCAAGGAGTTCTGCATCACGATCGTGGCGCTGCTCGCGTCGTCGCTGGTGATCGCGCTGACGCTGGTGCCGCTGCTGTGCTACATCCTGCTCGATCGGAGCGGGGTGCACCGCCTGTCGGGCGGCACGCCCGGTATGCGGGAGCAGGTCATGGGCGACAAGCCCTTCGCCCGGATGTATAAGCGCGTGCTCAAGGTACTCATCACCCGGCGGTCGCTGGGCGTGCTGCTGACCGTGGCGATCTGCGCCGTTTCGGTGGTCAGCATCGGTCTGGCGGGCATGGAGCTGATCCCCGAGATGGATCAGGGACAGGTCAGCGTGTCGATCGGTATGCCCAACGGCTCGACGATGGAGGACACCGCCGCGATCCAAGACCGCGTGGTCGGCATCGCCGAGCGCACGATCCCCGAGATGGAGCAGGTGTATTACAGCACGGGCAGCTCGACCTCGGTCATGTCGAGCGCATCGGGCGCGAGCGTGACGATCACGCTGGTCGATCTGGCCGAGCGCGACCGCTCGGCGGCCGAGGTCGCCAGCCAGCTCCGCCGGGATCTGGCCGACATCGCGGGCTGCGAGATCACGGTCGCGACCGACAGCATGATGATGAGCGGCTCGGACATCAGCTTGCAGCTCTCCGGCAAGGACTATGACCAGCTGGCCACCGTGTCCAACGAGCTGGCGCACGCGATCGAGGAACTGCCGGACGCGATCAACGTCAAGTCCTCGGCCGGTGAGCAGGTGCCGCGTGTGTCGGTCAAGATCGACCGCGCCAACGCCGCCCGCTTCGGCCTGAACGCGGCTACGATCGGCGGCCTGGTGCGCGGCGAGCTGACCGGCTCGACCGCGACCACGCTGCGCATGAACGGCGAGGAGTACGACGTGACCGTGTCGGGCAACGAAGCGCTGACGCAGGATCTGGACGCGCTCCGCTCGCTCCAGCTGCCGACCCCGACGGGCGGCACGGTGCCGCTGTCGATGGTGGCACAGGTCTATACCGAACTGTCGCCGCAGTCGATCTCGCGTATCGACCAGTATGAGACGGTGACGATCACCGGCGAGAGCGAGTCGGGCGACAGCGTGGGCATCACCGAGCAGGTCAACGCCCTGCTGGCCGACTATCCGCTGCCCGAGGGCGTCGAGCTCGCGGACGGCGACACCATGGCCTCGGACATCGCCGAAACGACGAACAGCCTGCTGACCGCGCTGGCGGCCGCGATCTTGCTGGTGTATTTCATCCTCGCCAGCCAGTTCAACTCGTTCGCGCTGCCGGTGGCGATCATGCTGATCCTGCCGATCGGCCTGCTGGGCTCGCTCATGCTGCTCTGGCCGACGGGCAACAAGATCTCGATGGTGGCGCTGCTGGCGGTCATCATCCTCGCGGGCACGGTGGTCAACTCGTCGATCGTGCTGATCGACTACATCCAGATCCGCCGGTCGCGGGGCGAGGATAAGCAGACCGCGATCCTCAACGCCTGCCCGCGCCGCGTGCGGCCGGTGCTCATGACCGCGCTGACCACGATCCTCGGTCTGGTGCCGATGGTGTTCTCGGGCGGCGAGGGCTCGGAGATGATGGCGCCGATGGGCATCGTCATGATGACGGGCATGGTGATCTCGACCATCGCGACGCTGTTCATCACGCCGGTCTACTACTCGCTGACCGACAGCGTGACCGAGCGCATCAAGCGCTGGATGGGTCGCCCGAAAAAGGAGAGCCGCTGGCGCAAAAAGCTGAAAAAGGCAGCGGACTGACCGGACGGGCAGACGACAGGGGCTTGCATTTTTTGCCCAAATACGGTATGATCGAAGCGGCGCCACCCCACGTGGCGCCGCTCATACATTGGAAAATGGAGGAAAACGCGAATGAAACGACCGATCGCGACCGCGCTCTGCCTGATGCTCTGCGCCGGCTGTGCGCCGCAGGCCGATCCGCCCGCCGCGGCGGGCGCGCCGCAGGCGGAGACGGTCAATCCGCAGGCACAGGCGCTGGCGCAGGCCGAGCAGGCCGGCCTGCTGCACGCGGAAAAGGAGCAGATGAGCGCGGAGGAGGCGCTCGAGCAGGTCGCTGCTCCCTTCGAGGACGGGCACACCGCCCGCCTGACCGACGAAACGCTGTCCATCCAACGGGAGGATGGCGCGTCGCGCACGTATTTCGTGTTCGAGGTGGCCGATGCGGCGGGCGAGCCGGTGGGCAAGCTGGCGATCGACCGCGAGAGCGGCGAAAAGTACTACTATCTGGGCGATGGCGTGCTCGAGGATTACAGCAGCTTCCCGCTCTATGACCCGGCGGCCGAGGCGCATCCGGGCTGGGTGGGCACGTACAGCAGCGCCGTCGGCGTCACGCTCGAGCTGGAGATGGCGGGCGAGGACGGTCTGGCGTTCCGGTTTTTCGACGGCACGACCGGCATGGCCACGATCGATGGCGAGACCGCCCATTCGGCCGATGGGGCGCTCCACTTCCTGCTGGTCGAGCCGATCGTCACCGTGGCCGGTGGCGGCCTGACCGGCAACTACACCGCAGCCGGCTGAAGAGCGCGGCAGACCCCTTTTTGATCGGCACACGATCATACCGAGCGGCGAAAAGCGCCGGGCGACTGCCCGGCGCTTTCGTTTTGCCCAAAGACCCGCGGTTTTTGGGCGCGGGCTGCGGGCGCAGCGCCCGGGACACGCAAAAACGGCGGCATCGAGCCGCCGTTTTTTTTGATCGGATACGTGCTGTCTGCCATCGCGCGAGGTCGCGCGCTCAGTGGAACTCTTGGGTGCGCAGCTCGAGGTTGTAGGCCAACAGGCGGCGCAGGCGCTTTTTGCCGCGCGTCAGGTGGCGCGACACCGCCGACTGGCTGACGCCCAGCTTATAGGCGATCTCCTTGCCGGACAGCCCCTCGACCTCGTTGAGCCACAGCACCTCGTACTGTCGCGCGGTCAGCTGCTCGTGCAGCGCCTGAAAAAACGCCTGACGGAACGCAGCGCGAAAGGCGCTGTCGTCTGCGGCCAACGTGGCCAGATAGTCGTCGTAGGCCGCGCGGTCGGCCTGCCGTTCAGATAGCCTGCTCGTCGTCATGGGGCGTCCCTCCTCTTTCGTAGTAGTGTTCGAGCACATAGGCGGTCTTGCGGCTCTCGTTGATCAGCGTTCGCAGGCAGCCGATGCGCTGCTTGAGCCGGAATCGGACCTCCTTTTGTCGTGCACGGCGCTGCGCGACCTGCAATTGCTTCATGCGCAGCTCCATCAGGGCAGTGTTGGCGCGGTACTCCTGCGCCATGTCCCGCAGTACCATGACATCCCTCCTCAAAATATAGAACAAATGTTCGTTTCTTGTGTGTTCCATAATACAGCATCGGGTGCGGTCTGTCAATAAAAATCTGCATCGTTGTTCTGTTGAAGAATTGACCAGCATATACTGCGGGCAGGAAGGAAGTGGTGGACGTGCGCAGGCTTTTGCTGACGGGCAGCGGGTTGGTGCTGCTGCTCTATCTGGCCGTTTTGCTCTGGCCGATGCCCGGCGGGGACAGCGCGGCCGGACAGCCCGCACCGGCGGCGCAGACGGTGGCGGGCGCAGCGCCCGAACTATCGCACGCGGACAGCGTGACCGTTTCGATCGACGGCACGCCCACCGCGCTGCCGCTCGAAACCTACGTGGAGGGCGTGGTCGCGGCCGAGATCGCCAACGACTTTCCGATCGAGGCGATCCGGGCGCAAGCGGTCGCCGCCCGCACCTATGCGGTCTGCAAGCTGGTGCGGGGACGGCCGGAGGCGCATCCCGACGCCGACGTGTGCGACGACCACCGCCACTGCGCCGCCTACCGCGCATTGGCCACGCAGGCCGCCGCCGGCGACGACTATGACCGCATCCGGCAGGCCGTGCGCGACACCGCAGGCGAGATCCTGACCTATGGGGGCGCGCCGATCACGGCGGTGTTCCACTGCGTCAGCGGTCCGCGCACCGAAGCGGCGCGGGACGTGTGGGGCGAGGACATCCCCTATCTGCAAAGCGAGGTCAGTCCGGGCGGTTCGGCCTATGCGGGCTATGAGGACGCTGTGACCGTGCCCGCCGACCGCTTTCGACAGACGGTGGCGCAGGCGTTCCCGGCGGCCGATCTGTCGGGCGCACCGCGCACGTGGTTCCGCGCGTCCACGCGGTCGGTGGCGGGCGGGATCATCTCGGTCGAGCTGGGCGGCGTGCGGGTGGCGGGCACCGAGGTGCGGTCGCTGTTCGATCTCCAGTCCACCAACTTCACCGTGCGCCCGACCGAGGACAGCATCACCTTCCACACCATCGGCTACGGGCACGGGGTGGGGCTGTCGCAGTATGGGGCGCGGTATCTGGCCGAGCAGGGCGCGGACTATGCCGCGATCTTGGCGCATTACTATCGCGATACCGTGCTGACCGAGCTGTGACGCAAAAAAACCGCCGCCCCTCGGGGCGGCGGTCGAGCGGCGTGCGCAGCAGGCACAGAGCGACGCCCAACGAGCGGAACACCAGCGCGAGCAGGATCAGCGCCACGGCGGGCGACACGGCGGCCAGCACCGCGCCCAGCGCGAGCGATGTCAGCATGGATGATTTTCCTCCTTTGGTCATGGAAATGGGCGCGAAAGGCATGAAAAAAGCTGATGCCCCCTGCGAAAAAACGGTCGCAGAAGTCATCAGCCAGATCGGGTCTACCGGATCGGCGGTCTAGGTCGCCCAAGGGAGCACTTCATTCCCTGTGCCCATCATACACCGTGCGCCCGGCGCTGTCAAGGCTTTTCGCTCGGCGGGCAGCGGGCGAGGTATGATCGGCGCGGTCGCTGTCCATACTGGGGACAACGGAGGTAGAGGGATATGAAACACTATGAAACAGATCACACCGCCACCCTTTCGACACGGGGGTTCTACACCATCCTGACCGTGTGTGCGCTGATCGTCGCGGCATCCGCATGGGTGCTCTGGTCGAACGCCACCGCGCCGGAGACGGTCACACCGCCCGCCGAGCTGCCGATCGTGTCGCCGGTCGCGCCGCTGCCCGATCTGAGCGCGGACACGCCGGTGGCGGGCGTGCAGCCGGAGCCCGACGCGCCCGCAGACGAGGTCGCCGCCGCCGATGAGGCGGACACGCCCGCGCCGGTCGTCACGGTGAGCGCGCCGGTCTATGTGCGCCCGGTGTCCGGGGCGGTCATCACGCCGTTTTCCGGGGAGGAGCTGCTGTTCCAGCCCACGTTGGGCGATTGGCGGGCGCACAGCGGCACCGACATCGCCGCCGAGGCGGGCGAGAGCGTGCTCGCGCTGACCGACGGCACGGTGCAGACGGTGTTCGAGGACGGGCTGTACGGCACCTGCGTCACGCTGGCGCATGAGGCCGACCTGACCAGCACCTATCGCGGTCTGAGCGAGGTGCGCGTGGCCGAGGGACAGGCCGTATCGGCGGGCGAAGCGCTCGGCGTGGTCGCGTCGCAGATCGACGCGGAGGCCGCGCTCGCGCCGCATCTGCACGTCGAGACCGCGCGGGCGGGCACGCCGGTCGATGTGCTCGAGCTGCTGGGCGAGTACGAGGTCGAGTGAGCACAGGCAGGACGAAAGCCGGTCTCCGTGGGAGACCGGCTCTGGCCTTGTCGGCAAAACGCCTGCCGAAGTGCGCCGCGATCGCGTGCGGGGGAGAAAAACCGCGCCGCCCGCGCCCGGTCGGTCGGCAAAACGCCTGCCGGGCACTTTTTCGCCCCGAAAACGCGCAATGAGGCCGGTTTTTGGGCAAAAAAAGAACGCGACTTCAGGCCGCGCTATTGCACCGCCCCGTCGCGTATCTTTAGCGTAAGATCATATCGTCGGCCATCGGAACGCGCTGTGCGTTGTGCCGTTCACTGATGATATAAGGATTATAACACCGCATCCGGCGGGAAACAAGGTAAAGATCGTACAAAATATCGTTTACGTTTTGTTAACATTTATACAAAGATGTCGGGATGGCGTGCGCGATCGGGGACAGCGCCGCAAGAAACGGGAAAAACCACTTTACAAATGCCGGGACGCATGGTATCATATAGTGTACTTATGCCCCATGCTTAGCTGACGGGACGACGAGGCGCGTCGCTACCGCGCCCATTTCACCACGCCGCAGCCCGGCTCGCGGGCAGGGTATGCCAAAAAATCTCTATCATGAAAGGTGAACTACGACATGATCCGTAAGGAAGACAAGACCGCCGTTATCGAGGCCCACCGCACCCACGCGACCGACACCGGCTCGCCGGAGGTACAGATCGCGATCCTGACCGCGCGCATCAAGGAACTGACCGAGCACCTCAAGGTACACAAGAAGGACAACCACTCCCGCCGTGGCCTGCTCAAGATGGTCGGCCAGCGCCGCTCCATGCTCGCATACCTCCAGAAGAAGGACATCGAGCGCTACCGCGCACTGATCGCCAAGCTCGGCATCCGTAAGTAACGACCGTAAACGAATAGGGGAGCGCTCTGCTCCCCTGTTTCTGTATTCCCAAGGACGGTGGTGCGTGGCTTTTTAGCAGTTGAAGCAAGGCCGAAGCGGAGATTCGTTCCTGCTTCAAGTGCTAAAAAAGTGCGAGCCGCCCTCCGCAAAACAGGATAAGGAGGATCTATATGGCAAATATCAACCCCTTCGATTTCAAATCCCACCGCGTATATGAGACCGAGATCGCCGGCCGCACGCTGACCGTCGAGACCGGCAAGATGGCGCAGCTGGCCAACGGCTCGTGCCTGGTGCGCTACGGCGACACCGCCGTGCTCGTCACCGCGACGGCCTCGGCCAAGCCGCGGGACGGCATCGACTTTTTCCCGCTCTCGGTCGATTTCGAGGAGCGCCTGTATGCGGTCGGCCGCATCCCGGGCAGCTTCATGCGCCGCGAGGGTCGTCCCTCGGAGAAGGCGATCCTGGCCTCCCGCCAGATCGACCGCCCGATGCGCCCGCTGTTCCCCAAGGATCTGCGCAACGATGTGTCCATCGTGTGCACCGTGCTCGAGAACGACTACGATAACTCGCCCGAGGTCGTCGCCCTGCTGGGCGCGTCGATCGCGGTGTCGATCTCGGACATCCCGTTCGACTACGTGGTCGCGGGCTGTCAGGTCGGTCTGGTGGACGGCAAGACGGTCATCAACCCGACCCGTGAGCAGCGCAAGGTCTCCGAGATGGACGTGACGCTGTGCGCCACCAAGGACAAGATCGTCATGATCGAGGCGGGCGCGAAGGAAGTGCCCGAGGATGATATGTTCCGCGCGCTGATGGAGGCGCACGAGGAGCTCAAGAAGATCTGCGCGTTCATCCAGTCCATCAAGGACGAGATCGGCAAGCCCAAGTTCGAGTATGAGCACCACGACATCGACCACGACCTGTTCGACAAGCTCGAGGCGGCCTGCAACGACCAGTTCGAGGCCGCGATGGACACGGATGACAAGACCGTGCGCGACGCGGGCGTGCGGGCGATCGTGGATGCGTTCGAGGCCACGCTGTCCGACGAGTACAAGGAGGAGCACGGCGCCGGCCTGTCCGAGTGCGTGGACAAGCTGCAAAAGAAGATCGTGCGCCGCTGGCTGGCCAACGGCAAGCGCGTGGACGGCCGCGGCATGGAGGAAGTCCGCCCGCTGGCGGCCGAGGTCGGTCTGCTGCCGCGCGTGCACGGCTCGGGTCTGTTCACCCGTGGCCAGACGCAGGTGCTGACGCTGTGCACGCTGGGCACGCTGAGCGACGCGCAGGAGCTGGACACCATCTTCGAGGAGACCGAAAAGCGCTATATCCACCACTATAACTTCCCGTCCTTCTCGGTCGGTGAGACCCGTCCCTCGCGCGGCCCCGGCCGCCGCGAGATCGGCCACGGTGCGCTGGCCGAGCGTGCGCTGCTGCCGGTGATCCCGCCGGTGAGCGAGTTCCCGTATGCGCTGCGTCTGGTGTCCGAGGTCATCTCGTCCAACGGCTCGACCTCGCAGGGCTCGGTGTGCGGCTCGACCCTCGCGCTGATGGACGCGGGCGTGCCGATCAAGGCGCCGGTCGCGGGCATCTCCTGCGGCCTGATCACGGACGGCGGGCAGGAGACCACCTTCACCGACATCCAGGGCGTCGAGGATTTCTACGGCGACATGGATTTCAAGGTCGCGGGCACCAAGAAGGGCATCACCGCGATCCAGGTGGACATCAAGGTGGACGGCCTGACCCCGAACATCATCCGGCAGGCGTTCGAGAAGTGCCGCGTCGCGCGGTACGGCATTTTGGACGAGATCATGCTGAAGGCGATCGACGCGCCGCGCGCCGATGTCTCCGCGTGGGCGCCCAAGATGACCACCATGCACATCCATCCGGACAAGATCCGCGAGGTCATCGGCAAGGGCGGCAGCGTGATCCAGAACATCGTCGCCGAGTCGGGCGCCAAGGTCGACATCGAGGACGACGGCACGATCACGATCGCGGCGGTCAAGGCGGCCGACGCGGAAAAGGCCAAGAAGATGATCGAGGCGATCGTCAAGGAGCCCGAGCCGGGCGAGATCTACTACGGCAAGGTCGTGCGCCTGATGAACTTCGGCGCGTTCGTCAACCTGCTGCCGGGCAAGGACGGCATGGTGCACATCTCCAAGATGGCCGACCACCGCATCGAAAAGGTCGAGGACGCCGTCAAGGAGGGCGATATGGTCTGGGTCAAGGTCATGGAGATCGACGACAAGGGCCGCGTCAACCTGTCCATGAAGGATGTCAAGCCGGAGGAAAAGATCAAGTGATCCCGGCGTGAACGCATAAAAAAGGCTGTCCGGCATCGCCGGACAGCCTTTTTATGAACGCCCACGCACCCAAAAGCGTCGATCGAGCCCGCTATGCGAAACGGTGCATACCGACGCGCCGATACGGATCTGGTATGCACCTTGCCCTGTGGCGCTGCTCGACGAACGGCAGATCGTCTATAAAAGGATCTTGGCCTTGTGGGGCTTTTCTGCATGATAAACGACCGTGACTGCACTGCCGACAGCGGGAACAGTGTGAGCGGCTCCGATCCATTTCCGCTTGATATGCTCGGTTCCATCGACCGTATATTTGACTTTGATGATATGCGGAAATGCCGCGCTATCCAGCGCGTGTGTCCTGACGGGTTTTTTGTTGACCTTCAGCCACCATTGTTTTTTGGCTTCGATCACCGTGCCGACTGCTTTCTGTTCCATGTGACACCTCCGCGACTGCTGCGTTATCGAAACTGCTCCTACCTATGATCTTATCACAGCGGAGCGGAATAGGCAAGGGAACGCGCCTCTTTCGGGTGAAAATGCAGCCGGAAAGCGCGGCACAATCGCGGAAAGACGCATAGTTGCGGGGCGACCCGCCCCATCGATTTGCCCTTTTGCGGCCGGTGTGCTATAATAGATGCCATCCCATCGAAAGGAATTGAGACCATGCCCACCACCGTACGGCTCCCCGAGGGCGAGCTGCGCGTCGCGCGCTGCGATATGCTGGACAAGCTGATCGCCGTGGGCGACGGCGACGCTGCGCTGCTCTATCTGTATATCCTGCGCTACGGCGGCACGGCGGGCGGCAAGACGGCCGCGCGGGCGCTGCATCTGTCCGACGAGCGCTATGAACGCGCGGCGTTCACGCTCAACCAGCTCGTCGCGCCCGCTGTGCCCGACACCGTGGCGAACGAGCCCGAGGCCGCGCCCCGCTACACCGCGCACGAGCTGCGCCGCGCCCGGCTGGACGACCACCGCTTCGCCGCCGTGTGCGACGCGGCGGAGACCACGCTCGGCCGCACGCTGACCGAGAGCCAGCTGCGCTGCCTGCTGACCGCCTATGACCACTTGGGGCTGTCGGCCGAGGCGATCATCGAGCTGCTGGCCTTTTTGAAGAACGAAAAGGGGACGGTGCGGCTGGCCGACATCCGGCGCGAGGTCTATCAGTGGGCGGATATGGGCATCACCTCGGCGCAGGACGCGCAGCGCTACCTCGCCCGCCGCGCCGACGAAAAGCCGCTGAGCGAGGCGATCTATCAGGCGCTCGGCGCCGATCCCGCCCAGCCCGCGCCCAAGGAGCAGCGCGTGTGCCGCTTCGCGCTGGCGCATGGGTTCCCGCCCGAGGCCGTGCGGCTGGCCGCCCAGCGCACGGACAAAAAGCAGGGGCGCAAGAGCTTGGACTATACGCTCGGCATCCTGCGCAAGTGGGACGCGAGCGGCGTGCACACCGTCAGCGAGATCACCGCGCTCGAGCCCGAGGTGCGGGCGGCCGCCGGGCAGAACAGCTATCAGCCGTCCGCCCAGCCGACCGACAGCGCGACGCTCACCGCGTGGGAGCAGGATTGGGCGGCGCGGGTGCGCAACCACCGCCGCAAAACGGAGGAATGACCCATGGCATATGATAAAAAGCTGCTGGCCGCCGCCCGCCGTGCGCTCGAGCGCGACCGCACCGCCCGCGCAGATGAGCTGGAGGAGCGTCGGCGCACGGTCTACGCCCGGGAGCCGCGCCTGCGGGCGATCGACCGCGAGCTGTCGGCCACGGCGGTGTCCGTGCTCCGGGCGGCGCTCGAGTCGGGCGACGACCCGACGGCCGCGATCGAGCAGCTCCGCGCCCGCAATCGGTGCTTGCAGCAGGAGCGTGCCGCCCTGCTGGGCGGGCTCGGCCTGCCCGGCGACTATCTGAGCCACCGGCCGCTGTGCCCGCTGTGCGGCGACACCGGCTATCAGGGCAGCGCGACCTGCCAGTGCGTCAAAACGCGGTACACCGCGCTGCTCAAGGAACAGCTGTCCACCGTGCTGCCGATCGGCGACCAGAATTTCGACCGCTTCGACCTATCCTATTATCCCACCCGGCCGGATGCGCGGCTGGGCTTGTCCCCGCGGGAGAACATGGAGTACAATCTGGACGAGTGCCGCAGCTATGCGGCCACGTTCGGCGCGGGCTCGCCCAATCTGCTGCTGTACGGCTCGACCGGGCTGGGCAAGACCTTCCTGTCCTCCTGCATCGCCGAAGCCGTGTCGGCGCGGGGCTTTTCGGTCGCCTATGACACCGCGATCAACATCATCGCCGCGTATGAGACGATCAAGTTCGGCAACGGCGACGGGGCGGCGGCCGCCGAGCGCGCCGCGCGGTATGAACGCGCCGACCTGCTCATCATCGACGATATGGGCACCGAGATGGGCACGGCGTTCACCGTGTCCGCGCTGTACAACCTGATCAACACCCGCCTGATGGCCGGGCGGCCGATGATCGTCAACACCAACCTGATGCCCGAGACGCTCAGCGAGAAGTATTCGCCCGCGGTGGCCTCGCGCCTGCTGGGCGAGTTCTTGGCGCTGCGCTTTTTCGGGGAGGACATCCGCCTGCTCAAGAAAAAGCAGCGTGCATTGTGAGCGGCAGGCCGTCGGAAACAGATCTTTCACAAGCTGTTCAAGGTCTGTTCACACATCGGGCGACGAATGGGGGTATACTAAGGATGTCGATCGGGGAAGCCGCAAGCCCGGATCGACGAGCAGCCTACCGATCTTTGATTTCTCTTTTACCCCCCCTTATTTTGTGAAGTGTGTGAAAGCGCCCCTGTTCCGTTTCCCCCATGGAACAGAGGCGCTTTCCCCGTCCGGGCGGGCGCGGCAGCCCGTTCGTTACCAGATCCTTTACAGGCTGTTCAAGGTCTGTTCACACATCGGGCGACCGAAGGCGATATACTGAGGATGTCGATCGGGGAAGCCGCAAGCCCGGATCGACCAGCAGCCGAACGATCAACGACTGCGCTTTTTCCCCCT
Organism: Eubacteriales bacterium; assembly: GCA_030533295.1. Lineage (GTDB taxonomy): Bacteria > Bacillota > Clostridia > Oscillospirales > Butyricicoccaceae > Agathobaculum. Next base: position 312 of record JAUNJI010000020.1, on the reverse strand, counting down.
TTTTGTTTGTGAAATGAACGAAAGCGTCCCGGATCCGTCACCCCCACGGCCGGGGCGTTTTCCCCCTGTGCAGACAGGGCGTTTTCCCCCTGTGCAGACAGGGCAGAGAAGATCGTTAAAAAATTTTCAAACACTGTTCAAAAATGGTTCACACATTGGCGAACGGCGTGCGGTATACTATATATGTCGGCAGGGCAAGCTGCCCCGACCGTACTTTCATTTCGATCATGCTTTCTTTTTTCACCTTTTCTTTTTTACGCAAATTGCAAGTGCAAGTTGGACACTCGCACAGTAGAAATTTAGTTCCAAACC
>JAUNJI010000019.1 GCA_030533295.1 Eubacteriales bacterium | reverse complement strand
CCTGTCAAAAAAGTATTTCTTGATGAGTACTAGTGAAACGCGCGGTAGCGCGCATTAAATAGCATTTGCAACGCAAATGCATAAAAACCGGGAGCATGTATCACGGTTTTTATACTTCTAGAGAGAAAAAGTTTCTGCACAGGAACTTTTTCTCGTCCGTGTTTGGCGTAGTCCAAACACAGATCGTCGGAAAAACGAAGTTTTTCGACAGTCTCAAAGCCGCTTTGCAGCGGCTTTATCGTTGTTCGATGCCCTCTTTCCGGCGGGGCGCAGTCCGATCCGGCAACTGCACCAGCACGATCGCGGCGAACATCAGCGCACAGCCGAGCAGCTCCCGCCCGGACATGGCTTGCTTGAGGATGAGCCAGCCCGCCAGCACGGACACGACCGATTCCAAGCTCATGATCAGCGAGGCGACCGTCGGATCGACTCCCTTTTGTCCGATGATCTGCAAGGTGTAGCCCACGCCCGAGGACAGCGCGCCCGCATACAGGATCGGCTTCCACGCGGCCAGCACGGCGGCCAGCGTGGGCTGCTCGAACAGCAGCATCCCGACGCCCGCGATCGCCGCGCACACGAAAAACTGGATGCAGGACATCGCGACCCCGTCGGTGCGCGGGGCGAAATGGTCGATCACCAAGATATGCACCGCGAACAAGATCGCGCAGCAGAAGGTGATCGCGTCGCCCCAGCCGATGTGCAGGCCGTCGGTCAGGCACAGCAGATACAGTCCCACGATGGCCAGCGCCACCCCGCACCACACCAGCTTACCGCAGCGGCGGCCGAACAGCAGGCCGAACAGCGGCACGATCAGGATGTAGCACGCGGTCAAAAAGCCCGATTTGCCGACCGTGGTGTACAGCAGGCCGACCTGCTGACAGATGCTGGCCGCGCACAGCGCCGCGCCGCAGCAAAGCCCGCCCAGCCAAAGCGTGCGCCGGGCGCGACGGCCTTCCGCCGCCGTGCGCGGCGGCGGCGCAGCCCCATTTTTGCGCAGCACGGCCACCACCGGCAGCAGCATGATGCCCGCGATCACGCTACGGGCGAACAGAAAGGTCAACGGACCGACATGATCCATGCCGATGCTCTGCGCGACGAACGCCACGCCCCAGATCGTGGCGGTGAGCAGCAGCAGGAGCGAATTGCGTAGCTTCACGGGCGGTGTCCTCCTTCGGTCTGCGCACGCGGCGCAGGGCAAAAAAAAAGACCGCGCTGGGCGGTCATTTTTTGGAGCTGCTGACCGGATTTGAACCGGTGACCTCATCCTTACCAAGGATGCACTCTACCTACTGAGCTACAGCAGCGAAATGGCAGGGGCAGTAGGGATCGAACCCACGGCACTCGGTTTTGGAGACCGATGCTCTACCAGCTGAGCTATACCCCTGTGTGGCTCCTCAAGTTGGACTCGAACCAACGACCCTGCGGTTAACAGCCGCATGCTCTACCAACTGAGCTATTGAGGAATGTACGACGTTTCTCGATCCAGCTAGCCTAACTATTATAGCGCGTTTTCGCCGGATTTGTCAAGAGGGCGATCGAAGAAATCTCGAAAAAACTGCCGCACGCCCCTGCCCTGCCGCCGCCGCGAACGAAAAGAACGCCCCGTAGGGCGTTCTCGTTCACTCCGCAGCGGGCTGCACGGCCACGTGGAACAGCTCGTCGATGCGGTCATACTGCTGCCGCAGGTACAGCCAGCCGAACAGCGCCTCGAGCGCGGTCGCCTGCGCGTATTCCGCGCACGAGGCCGACTTGGGCACGCTCTTTGGCTTGGCGTTGCGGCCGCGGCGGTAGACCGCGGCCTCGTCCTCGGTCAGCAGGGGCAGCAGCCGCGCGGCGGCCGCGGCCTGCGCCGGGGCGCACACCAGTGCGATGGTGCGGCTGTGCAGATCCTTGGCGGTCTGCGTGCCGTCGCACGCCAGATGCGTGCGCACCAGCACCTCATAGACCGCATCGCCCACATGGGCGAGCGCGAGGCTCGTCATGCGGGCGATGGCAGCGTCATCCAGCTTGGGATGCAGATAGTCCATTACTTGTCCCCGGCGGGAGCGGCCGCCTTGGCCGCCTCGGCCTTGGCCTTGGCAGCGGCAGCCTGCTTGGCCTGCATCTCCTTGAACTTGGCCTTCTCCTCCTCGGTGGGGATCGGCTCGATGCAGTTCTTCGGGCAGACCTTGGTGCACATCTTGCAGTTCTTGCACTTGTCGTAATCGATCTGCGCGACGCCGTCGATCACGTGGATCGCGTCGAACTTACAGGTCTTTTCGCACATCTTGCAGCCGATGCAGCCGTTGGTGCACACCTTGATGACATCGGGGCCCTTGTCCTTGTTCACGCAGTTGACGTGGACCTTCTTGGACACCGGCACCATATCGACCAGCTTCTTCGGGCAGGCCGTGACGCACTTGCCGCAGGCCACGCACTTGTCCTCATCGACCTTGGCCACGCCATCGACCACGTGCATCGCGTCGAACGCGCACGCCTTGACGCACGAGCCCAGACCCATACAGCCGTAGGCGCACGCCTTGGGGCCGCCCGCCACGCGCATGGCGGCGGCGCAGTCCTGCAAGCCCTCATACTTGGTCTTATCGACCGCGTTGCAGCCGCCGTTGCAGTATACGTGCGCGACCTTGCGCTCGCCGGCCTCGACCGCGACGCCCATGACCTCTGCGACCTTGGCCGCCGCCGCTGCGCCGCCGACCGGGCAGGCATCGACCGGCGCCGTGCCCTCGACGATGGCCGCCGCCAGACCGTCACAGCCCGGATAGCCGCAGCCGCCGCAGTTGGCGCCCGGCAGGCACTCGCGCACCATCGGCACGCGCTCATCCACCTCGACCGCGAACACCTTAGCGGCCACGCCCAGCAAGATCGCGAACACGATGCCCATGATGAACAGCACCGCGACCGCTGCGATGATATTATTGATATCCATTTCTTATCTTTCCCCCTTGCTTACCAGATCGACAGGCCGGAGAAGCCCATGAAGGACATCGCGAGCAGCGCCGCCGAGACCAGCGCGATCGGGAAGCCCTCGAAGCACTTGGGGCACCGCGCCGTCGCATCCAGGCGCTCGCGGATGGAGGCGAACAGCACGATCGCCAGCAGATAGCCCACGCCCGCGCCGACACCGTACACCATCGCGCCGATGAAGGAATAGCCATTGTCGATATTGGAGATCGCCGCGCCGAGCACCGCGCAGTTGGTGGTGATCAGCGGCAGGAAGATACCGAGCGCGGAATACAGCGCGGGCATCGCCTTTTTCATGAACATCTCGACGAACTGCACGAGCGTCGCGATCACGAGGATGAACGCGATCGTCTGCATATATTCCAGCCCGAGCGGATCGAGGATGAAATACCAGACCGCCCACGACACCGCGCTCGCCAGCGCCATGACGAAGATGACCGCCATGCCCATGCCGACCGCCGTATCGGTCTTTTTGGACACGCCGAAGAACGAGCAGCAGCCGAGGAACTGCACGAGGATGTAGTTATTGACCAAGACCGCCGACACCGCGAGCGACAGCAGCTCGGTCAGACCCATCGCATCAGGAAAATGGAACATTTACTTTTCCTCCTTTCCGGCCATGAGCTTCTGGATGACCGCGAGGATGAAGCCCATCATCAGGAAGCCGCCCGCCGGCAGGATCATCATGACCGCCGGGTTGGCGCTCAGCCCCGGGATGGCGAAGCCCTCGGCCGGGATGAAGCTCAGGAAGGGCAGCAGGTCGGACAGGCCGGCAAAGACCGTGCCCGCGCCCAGCAGCTCACGGAAGAAGCCCATCAGCACCAGCGCGAACGTGAAGCCCAGACCCATGCACACGCCGTCCCGCGCGGAGGGGAGCACCTCGTTCTTGGACGCATACGCCTCGGCGCGGCCGAGGATGATGCAGTTGACGACGATCAGCGGCAGGAACAGGCCGAGCGAAGCCGCGAGGCTGGGCACGAACGCCTGCAACGCCAGATCGATCATGGTGACGAAGGTGGCGATGATGGTGATGAAGCACGCGATACGCACCTTGTCCGGGATATAGCGGCGCAGTGCCGAGATCACGATGTTGGAGCAGATCAGCACGATCGTCGCCGCGACGCCCATGCCGATGGCGTTGGAGAGCGAGGTCGTGGTCGCCAGCGCGGGGCACAGGCCGACCGTCTGCATGAAGATCGGGTTGTCGAGGATGACGCCCGCCTTCAGCTGTTCAGAGAATTTCATTTGGCTCTTCCTCCTTTAACCCAGTGCGGCGATACAGTTCGCCGCCGTATCGACGCCCAGCGTGACCGCGCGGGAGGTGATGGTCGCGCCGGTGATCGCATTGATCGTGCCGCCGTCCTTGGTGACCTTCAGGCTGCCGTCCGCCGGCTGACCGGCGTACTGCGCGATCCAGTTCTGATCGGACTGCGCCTTGGCGCCCAGGCCCGGGGTCTCGCCGTGCTCCGTGACCTTGGCACCGGCCACCGTGCCGTCCGCGCCGATGCCGACGATCAGCTTGAGCGCGCCGCCGAAGCCCTTGGGGTTGACCTCGACGCAGTAGCCCGCGGGCTGACCGGCCACCGTGGCCTGATAGACACCGGAGACGACCGGCTGGTTTTTATCCGCCGGGGTGGCGAAGTCCGCCGGGATCTCTACGTCGGTGAATTCTGCATCCGGGATGATCTCGCCCATCGCGGCGTTGCGGGTCGCGATGCCGTTCTGCGCGATCTTATCCTTGGTCACGCCGTTGATCAAGCCGAGGAGCAGAGCGCATACGAAGGTGATCAGACCCAGTACGACGACCAGCATACCGATGCCGCCGCCCTTTTTGCTGCTATCCATATCACTTTGCCTCCTTCTTCTTATCCAGCGCATAGCCGAACTTGCGCGGATGGGTGGCCTTGTCGATCGCCCACACCAGCGTGTTCATGATCAGGATCGAGTACGAAACGCCCTCCGGCAGGCCGCCGAAGTAGCGGATGAGCACGGTCAGCAGGCCGCAGCCCACGCCGAAGATGATCTGACCCTTGGGCGTGACCGGGCTGGTCACGTAGTCGGTCGCCATGAAGATCGCGCCGAGCATCAGGCCGCCGGACAGCACCTGGCTGAGCATCCACTGCACGCGATCGACGCCGCCCATCGGGAACAGCAGGGTGAGCACCGCGACGGTCAGGATGTACGCCGCCGGGATGTTGATGGTGATGACCTTGCGCCACAGCAGGTACGCACCGCCCGCGAGCAGCGCGAGCGCGCAGGTCTCGCCGATGACGCCGCCGGTCTGGCCGAGGAACAGCTCCGCCACGCCCGCGTCGGGCAGCGCGCCGGTCTTGAGCGCGGCCAGCGGGGTCGCGGTCGCGATCGCGTCCGTCATCTCGACCTTGCCGAGCACCGGCAGGCTGGCGTGCGGCGCGGTCCACGTGGTCATCAGACCCGCCCACGAGGCCATCATGAACGCACGTGCGCCCAGCGCCGGGTTCATGAAGTTCTTACCGAGGCCGCCGAACAGCATCTTGACGACGATGATGCCGAACAGCGAGCCGAACACCAGCATCCACCACGGGGCGGACACCGGCACGTTGAAGGCGATCAGCACGCCGGTCACGAGGCAGGACAGGTCGCCCGTCGTGTTGGGCTGTCCCACGATCTTGTTATAGATGGTCTCGAACGCCCAGCACGCGAGCATCGAGATCGCGGTCAGCACGAGCGCGCGCGGGCCGAAGGTATAGACCGCGACGCACAGCGCCGGGACGAGCGCGATCAGCACGTCCAGCATCAGGCTGCGGGTATCGTCAGCCGCCTTGATATGGGGCGAGGAGGTGACGACGACTTTACTCAGATCATACATTTTCGTTTCCCCTCCTTACTTCTTTTCCGCCTTGGCTTTTTCGGCCTCGGCCTTGGCCTTGTCCGCCATGCGCTTGGCCTGGATCTTGCTCTTGGTCAAGCGGAACTGCGCCACCAGCGGGATCCGCGCCGGACACACATAGGCGCACGAGCCGCACTCGATGCAGTCCATCATGCCGCACTCGACCGAGTTATCCAGATCTTCCTTCTTGCCATAGACGTTCATGTACATGGGCAGCAGGTGCATCGGGCAGGCCGCGATGCACTTGCCGCAGCGGATGCACTGCGGATCGGGCACGCGCTTATCCTCCTCCCCGCAGAAGGCGAGGAAGGCGTTGGTGCCCTTGAACACCGGGATCTCGAGCGAGAACTGCGCCACGCCCATCATCGGGCCGCCCATGAGCAGCTTGTTGGGCGCTTCCTTGAAGCCGCCGCAGGCGTCGATCAGCTTTTCGACCTGCGTGCCGATGCGCACCTCGAGGTTCTTGGGCTGGGCGATGGCCGAGCCCGACACCGTGACCACGCGGCGGACGACCGGCATACCGGTCGTGAAGCGGCGATAGACCGCGCCCGCGGTATCGACGTTGAACACCGCGCAGCCCGCGTCCGCCGGCAGCTTGCCGGAGGGCACCTCGCGCCCGGTGCAGGCGTTGATGAGCTGCTTCTCCGCGCCCTGCGGGTATTTGCACTTGAGCGGATAGAGCTTGAGGCGCGGATCGTCCGCGATCAGCTTTTCGATGCCGGGGAACACGTCGGCCTTGTTCTCCTCGATGGCGATGATGGCGTTCTGCACGCCCATGATGTCGACCAGCATCTTGAGGCCGCCGACGACCTCCTCCGGCCGCTCGAGCAGCAGGCGGTGGTCGCTGGTGATGTACGGCTCGCACTCGGCCGCGTTGATCAGCACCGTGTCGCATTTGCCGATGCCCGACTGGATCTTGACGTGGGTCGGGAAGGTCGCGCCGCCGTGGCCGACGATACCGGCCGAGCGGATGCACTCGATGCGCTCCTCGTTGGTCATGGCCGCGAAGTCGTAGGGATGCACCGACTCGTGCGGACGATCCTCGCCGTCATTCTCGATCACGATGGACAGCACCTTGGTCCCGTTGGGATGCAGACGGGGCTCGACCGCCTTGACCTTGCCGGACACGGTCGCATGGACAGGTGCACTGACGAAGCCGCCCGCCTCCGCGATGGGCTGTCCCAGATCGACGGTGTCACCGACCGAAACGATCGGCTTGGCCGGGGCGCCGATGTGCATGGAGACCGGCAGGATCACCTGATCCGGCAGTGCCAGCTTCTCGATCGGCTTGGTGTTTGTCGCGGCCTTGAAACCCGGATCGGCATGGGTGCCGGGGTGGATGCCGCCACGGAACGAATACACCATGTTTTTCACCTCTCTATTTTTTTGCGCAAGAAGAGCCGAACCATGGGCGCGGCTCCCTCTTCCTCATGAACATAACAGACCATGCTCATGCGCAGTCTTACGAAATAAATTATACTGTTTTTTACCTTGTATTTTCAAGTCCAAAACGCAAAAAATTTGACCAAAATAGAAAAAAACTTTGTTTACTGTGGTCATTTTCTGGAAAACTCGCCGATCTTCCGTCCGGACGACGGATTTTTTCGCCCCATTTGGGCGCTGTGCCCCTGCTCGGCGGCCGGAAAACGGAAAACGCGGCGCTCCCCCGGCCAAGGGGGAACGCCGCTGTGCGGTGGGGCGCGTCACTGCTGCGCGTCCTGACAATACATCTCGGTGTAGACGGTGGCGGCGGGGTCGCCGCGCGGTACCTTGTCCTGCGCCCACGGCGGGATCGCCGCGACCGCGGCCGAATCGATGTGCGCCGCGTCGTCATAGCGCGGGAAGGGCTTGGGCTCGCGCGCGGGCGGCTGTCGCCGGATGCCTTGCTGCTCCATATGCTGCCCCTCCCCTCACATCGCCACGCGCCGCGCCAAAAACTGCGCGGCGGTCTGGCAGAGCTTGACCGTGACCTCGCCTGCGGCCGCGTGCTCATCCTCGCTGACGAACGCCACGCAGCCGGTCACATCGCCCTCGGTGATGATGGGCGCGGCCACGACCACGCTGTACGCGCCGTTTTCGTTGACCGCCAGCTCCTGCGTCTCGCCGATGCCGCGTTCATAGGTCGCGCGCTGCTCCATCACCTGCTCGAGGTCGGCCGAGATGTTCTTTTCCAAAATATCCTTTTTCGCGCCGCCCGCCGCCGCGATCACCGCGTCGCGGTCGCAGATCGCGCAGCTCATGCCCGCCGTGCGCGCCATCGCCTCGGCCATCTCGGCCGCGACCGCGCCCAGCTCGCCCATCGGGGAATATTTTTTGAAGATCACCTCGCCGTCGCGGTCTGTGAAGATCTCCAACGGGTCGCCCTCGCGGATCCGCAGCGTGCGGCGGATCTCCTTCGGGATGACGACGCGCCCTAAGTCATCGATGCGGCGCACGATTCCTGTCGCCTTCATTTGCCTTCTCCCTCCCATACGAAATTTCTGGTCGTATAGGTAGTATGACTGCGCCCGCGCAAATTATGTAGTCGCCCGTTTGGCAAATTTTGATCGAACGACGCCCGCCAAGGCCGGATACCGCCGCGCCTATCCCTTCTGCGCCTTGGCGGACGGCAGCAGCGTGCCCGCGCACAGGGCGGTGAACGGCGCGACCGTGACCAGCCCGAACGAGCCGATGACCGTATGGATCAGCTCGGCGGCCACATATTTATAGTTGAAGATGCTGCTCAGCGGCGTGCCCTGCGCCATGAACACCATGAGCAGCGCCACATAGCCGCCGGAATAGGCCAGCAGCAGCGTGGTCGTCATGGTGCCCATCGCCGCCCGGCCGACGTTCATGCCCGAGCGCACCGCCTCCCAGCGCGACAGGTCGGGGCGCTTTTGCACCAGCTCATGGACGGCCGAGGTGATGTCCACCGACAGATCCATCACCGCGCCCGCCGCGCCGATGAAGATGGAGGCCATGAAGATGCGCGTCAGATCCAAATGCTGGTAGCCCGCGTACAGCAGGCTCTCGGAAGAGGACATGACCGCGCCGTGGATCTGGAACGCCCGCGTGAACACCGCGCCCAGCAGGCACGTGACCAGCACGCCCAAGAGCGAGCCGCTCACCGCAGCGGCGCAGCGCCGGTCGAAGCCGTAGACCAGCGCGATGATCAGCACCGTCAGCAGCGTCGTCAGCGTCAGCCCGACCGCGATCGGATCCCAGCCCTTCAGATAGAGCGGCACCAGCACCTTCCAGATGCACAGCACGGTCATCACGAAAGACAGCACGGCGCGCAGCCCCGTCCAGCCGGCGAAGCCGATCAGCAGCAGCACGAACAGCCCCGCCATGAGCACCTCCCACGGCAGCCGATAATGGTCGATCATGGACACGCTCAGGATCGCACCGTCCGCGTGGTTGATCCGCACCAGCGCGGTATCGCCCACGGCGAAGATCTTGTCCTGCTCGAGCGAACCGTTGAGCATATTCTTGCCCTCGACCCGCTGCCCGCGGAAGGGGCCGCGCAGGATCTCCACCTGACAGCGCTGCTCGCCGCTGCGGATCAGGCCGGTGTCCACCAGATCGGACTCGTCCGTGGCCAGCACCTTGGCCGAGCGGATGTCGGACTCCTGAAAGACCTCTTTATCCTCAAAGCCGGTCGGCAGCGCCAGCAAGACCGCGATCGCGATCAGGCAGATCCAGACCGGGGCGCGGTGGGCGCTGAACAGGCCGCGTATGTGCGCCATATACCAAACTCCTTTCTCAAAAACAGCGGAAAGAGCCCGTCCGCCGCGGACAGGCTCTCCCCAACAGGAACATCGCTTTTATTTTACGTCCAGCATGGTCGCCAGCTTCGTAAAGATCGCCGTATTGTCGTAGTAGCCGTCGAACTGCTCAGCGTTGACGCCATCGGCGAACACCGCGACCGGCAGGCCGGTATGGCTGTACGAGGTGAAGTCCACGCCCGCCTTGTTGTTGAGCAGGTGGGTCAGCGTGACGCTCAGCGGCTCATAGGTGCCGTAGGCGACGTACTCGGCCTGCTCGGCCAGCCCGGTGTCCTTCTCGTTGATGCTCTTTTCGTATGCCGTGCGCAGCAGCCCCAGCTCATAGTCGGTCAGCACCAGCTTGTCGTCCGCGTCGCCCGCGGCCTTGAGGCCGAACAGCGCCTCGACATCCTTCAGCACGTCCTCGAACGGGGTCTTGTTCTCCTTGTAGGCGGCGACATAGTCGCTGTCGAACTTGGCGAACGAGATCTTCTGGCTCTCGAGCAGCGACAGATAGGTGTCGTAGTCCGTGCCGGCGAAGCCGATGGACAGGCCGCCGGTCTCGTGGTCGCCCGTGACCAGGATCAGCGTCTCGTCGGCGTGATCCTTGGCGAAGTCGATCGCCACCTGCACCGCATCGGCCAGCGCCAGCGTGTCATGGATGGAGCTCGCGGCATCGTTGGCGTGGCACGCCCAGTCGATCTTGCCGCCCTCGCACATCAGGAAGAAGCCCTTGTCGTTGTCCAGCACCTCGATGCCCTTTGCCACATAGTCGGCCAGCGCCCACATATCCTCGGTGCGGTCGAGCTCATAGGCCATCGCGTTGGCGTCGGCCAGATGCTCATCGATGATGATGACCGGACCCTCGCTGACCTTTTCCGCCTCGGCCTGCGTATCGACGACGGTGTAGCCCGCCTGCTCGGCCAGCGTGTAGAGGTTTTCCTTGTCGCCCTCCTTGCCGGTGGTCTTTTTCAGGCCGCCGCCCGCGAAATACTCGAAGCCCGAGTCGATCAGCTCCAGACCGATGTCATAATAGTCGTTTCGGCTGGCCTGATGCGCATAGAACGCCGCCGGGGTGGCGTGGTTCAGGTTGACCGACGAGATGACGCCGACCTTCATGCCGAGCTGGTCGTGCACCTTTTCCGTGATCGTCTCATATTCGATCGTCGCGGTCTCGTCCACGTTGATCGAGCCCGAATAGGTCTTGTGGCCGGTCGAGATCGACGTGGCCGTGGACGCGGAATCCGGCGCGAAGCTGTTGGAATCATAGGTGATGGCCGAGCCCACGGTATCGAAATCCATGAAGTTCAGCGCGACCGGCCCATCGAGGGTCGCCCCGCCGTTGTCGTCCAGACTGGGGACGGCCTGCATATAGTCGTCATCCGCCAACGCGCCCAGATAATCGGCCGCCGACTGGAACTGCGGATAGCTCATGCCGTCGCCGATGAACAGGAACACGTACTTGGGCGCCTTGATGCCCTGCTCGGCGGCCAGCGTCGTGGCCGAAGCGGCCGACAGCTCGCTGCCGCTCGCGGTCTGCTCGGCCGAGCAGCCCGCCAGCGTCGCGCTGAGCATGGCCGATGCCAAAAGGATGGATACTGTCTTTTTTGCGTTTCTCATGCTTTCCTCCTCGTTTTCGCTCGTGATCTACGCTTTTATTTTTAGGTTACAGGTCGTCTGTAAAAACCGCAACGCCCTTTTGGTTAGATCCCGGCAAAGAATGTACGACGAGTCGGTATGTTTCGGCAAAAAAGGGACGATGCCCGCGCGGGCATCGTCCCTTTCCTCGTGTTCCTCTGTTTGGGTGGGCTAGCGCAGCACCTCTGCCCGGCCGCCGTCCTGCAAGACCACGCGCCCTTCCAGCCCCTCGGTGATCAGCACGTTGCCGTCGTCCTCCATCAGGATCATGTCGAAGCTCTTGCCCTGATCGTGCCAGTATTCGGCGGCGCGCTGCGTCCCCATGACGTACAGCGCGGTCGATAGCCCATCGGCCAGCGTGCCGTCCGGGCTGACGACCGTAGCTGAGATCAGTCCGCTCTCGGCCGGATAGCCGGTGTGCGGGTCGATGATGTGGTGATAGCGCACACCGTCCCGCTCGAAGCACTGCTGGTAGCCGCCCGAGGTGATCACCGCCTCGTCGGCCGTGTCGATGATGGCGAACAGCGCCTCCGGGTCGCGCGGATCTTGGATGCCGATGCGCCATGCGCTCCCGTCCGGCTTGTGTCCCAGCGTCTGGACGTTGCCGCCCAGCGAGATGATGCCGCTCTCGATGCCGTGCGCCGCGAACAGCTCGATGATCCGCGCCGAGGTGAAGCCCTTGCCGATGCCGCCCAGATCGAGCCGCGCCCCGTCGGCCAGCGTCGCCGTGTCCCCCTCGATCGTCAGCCGGGGCTGCCCCGGCTGGGGCAGCAGCGCCCGCACCTCCTCCGCCGTGGGCACGCGGTATTCGTCCTTATAGAACCCCCACGCCTTTTTGAGCGTGCCGATCGTGCAATCGAACGCGCCGCCCGTCGATTCGTTGAGCGCGAGCACGTAGGTCAAGATCGCCTTGGTGTCGGGGGCGATCGTCCTGCTGCGGTCGCGGTTGAGCGGCTTGACATCGCCCGTGTCGCTGCCGACGGCCAGCAGCGCCTCCAACCGCTCGATCTCCTCCTTGGCGGCGGCGACCCCGGCATCGGCGTTATCGCCATAGGCGGTCAGCGACATGACGGTGTCCATCGCGAACACCTCGATCGACCGATGCGCGACCGCCGTCGTGTCCTGTCCCGGCGACCGGCCGCCCTCCAATGGCGCGGATGGCGTACACCCCGCAGCGAGCACGCTGCATAACAAGGTCAAAAGCATGATCTGTTTCTTCATCGTGTGCGGATCCCTCCTTCGCAGGCCGGTTCGTCGTTTTATCCAGCATAGCATGACGGGCGATCGTCTGTCAAGCGAGGCGCGGAAAGTCGCCTTTTCGCCGAAAACAGACCGTCATCGACGCCAGCTCCGCTACGCACTGTATACCCGCGCCGTATAGGATCGCGGCCGCAGCCGCGCGACCGCCCGCGACCCAAAAAAGGCGCTGCACCCTCGGTGCAACGCCTTTTTTCGTTTATCTGTCCGGTTCAGCGATCGAGCAGGTCGTCTGCCTCGTCTGCGCCGTCTGCTTGGCGATAGATGCAGCCCTCGAGCAGCTTTTGCTGCTTGGCCTGATACATGGCCTGATCGGCCTGCTGGAACAATTTATCCGAATAGCCATCGGCCGTGAAGGCCGCGCCCATGCTGACCGACACCGCCGGGATCTCGCCCTTGGCCTGCGCGAGCATCCGATTGACGCGGCCGATCTCCTGTTGCAGGCGGGGGACGACCTCCTCCCCCACGCCCCGCAGCAGCAGGGCGAACTCGTCGCCGCCGATGCGGGCGATGCAGCAGATATGGTCGAGCCGCAGCCCGGACAGCGCGGTCGCCACGCGCCGGATCGTTTCGTCGCCCACCTTATGCCCCTTGGCATCGTTGACCCACTTGAACTTGTTGATGTCGGCCAAGATCAGCATCACCGCGATGCCCCGGCCGGACAGCTCGTTCTTTTTCTGGTCGAAGGCGGCGCGGTTGTACAGCCCGGTCAGCGCATCGTGCCACGCCTTGTATTCCAGCTCGGCCTGATACGCCTCGTTGCGGTCGTGGAGTTGGTTGTACACGTGCGCCAGACAGCGCAGCTCATACGTGCCGGTGTCTTTCCACTTTTGGCCCGCGCGGATCGAGCGCAGGTGCTCCTGGATCGGGTGGACGATATAATACCCGAGCAGCCAGAAGATCAGCCCGACGAGCAGGATCATCATGATCGTGAAGAACCGCTGTCTGGCCAGCAGCGCCTCGAGCAGCTGGCTGCGGTCGCTCTGCGCGATGTGCATCTGGCTGGTGATGCGGTCGAGCGTGCTGTCGATATTGGTCTTGATCTCGCGCTTGGCCGTGATATAGGCGTTGCCGTATACCATATCATAGGCGAGCGACAGCATCTCCTCGCGGCCGAGCGCCTGTTCCTGCGCCGACAGCGCCCAGTTGGCCACCAGCCTCGGCTGCTGCGCCTTGGGCAGCTCGAGCGCGTGCGACACCAAGCTCATGGCGTGGCATTCGGTCAGCTCGAGCAGCGAGGAGATCTGCATGGCGTGCTCCAGCCGCTCGACGATCGCGGGATCGCTCTTGCCGTAGAGCGTCCGCAGCCGCTCGACCTTTTGCTGCCGGTTTTGGCTTTCCACCTCGTCGAAATATAGCCGCATCTCCGCGGGGTCGCGCAGCGCGACGTACAGACGCACCTTTTCCGTCAGATAGTCGGACGAACGTCCGAGATCGATCGCGCACTGCTGTCCCTCGAGCGAGCGGTCGATGTCGGCGACCAGCGCCTGCACCGTGCTGTCCACCTGCCAGATCTCGACGTGGATGACCGTCACCATCAACGCGCAGATGAGCGTGCAGATCGCGGCGAGGCTCTTGATCTTGACCCCACCGACCGCCAGCTTCAGTCGCTTCATCGCATACATCCCTTCTGTGCGTCGCGTTCTGACCATCCGGATCCGGCCTAGATAGTCTTTTTTTATCGTACCATAAAACGCCGTCCTTGTCTACGACCTGATCGGCATTTTTTTGAAAAAAATGGTATATCCAGCCGTCTGATCGGCTGTCCTGACAGCCGGGCGCGCTCACCGCGCGGTGACGCGCGTGCCGGTGACGATGGCGCGGGGCGCGCCGGTCAGCGGCTGCCCGGTGAAGGGCGTGTTGACCGCCTTGGAGCGGTAGTGCGTGTAGCAGATCGGGCTGTCCCAATCGAGCAGCACCAGCCGGGCGACGTTGCCCTCCGCCACGGCGCGGCCGGTCAGCCCATAGACCGTGGCGGGCGCTTGGCTCATCCGCGCGAGCAGCTGCAAGGGCGTCAGGCGGCCTGTTTTGACCAGATAGGTGTTGCACACCGAGAACGCGGTCTCCAGCCCGGTGATCCCGGACGGCGCTTTGGCGAACGGCCGCGCCTTTTCCGCCGCGGTGTGCGGCGCGTGGTCGGTGGCGATCATGTCGATCGTGCCGTCGATCAGCCCATCGATCAGCGCCTGCCGGTCGGCCTCGCGGCGCAGCGGCGGGTTCATCCGCGCGTGCGTGCCGTGGACGCGCACGGCCTGCTCGGTCAGCGACAGGTGGTGCGGCGTGACCTCAGCGTAGATCCGTGCGCCCAGCGCCTTGCCGGCGCGGATCAGCGCGACCGACTGCGCGGCGCTCACGTGCTGGAACAGCACCCGCGCCCCGGTATCGAGCGCGAGCGCGATGTCCCGCGCGATCAGCGCGGTCTCGGCGCACGCCCGTGCGCCCGGCACGCCCAGCTCGGCCGCCGCCGCCGACCCGTGATCGACCCCCGGCGAGAGCACCAGTCCGGGCTCCTCCTCGTGGAAGGACAGCAGGATGTCGTGGGCGGCGGCCTGCTCCATCGCCGCGTGGCACAGCGCCGCCGTCGTCAGCGCGAGGCCGTCGTCGGTCAGGCAGGGCGCGCCCGCCGCCTGCAAGGCGGCGAAGTCGGTCAGCTCCCGGCCTTGCAGCCCCTTGGTGATCGCGCCCGCCTGCAAGACCTCGACCGGACAGCCGGCGGCCTTGTCCATCGTCGCGCGGATGCGTTCGGGCGTGTCGCAGGTGGGCAGGGTGTTGGCCATGCAGATCACGGTCGCATAGCCGCCCGCCGCGGCGGCCGCCGCCCCGCTCGCGATGTCCTCTTTTTCGGTCTGTCCGGGGTCGCGAAAGTGCACATGGCCGTCCACCAAGCCGGGCGACACGGTCAGCCCGGTCGCGTCATACACGTCGCAGCCGCCGGGCGCGTCGATCGTCGCCGCGATGCGCGCGATCGTGCCGTCGTCGCCGATCAGCACGTCGCGCGGTGCGTCCGTGCCGGTGTACGGGTCGAGCACCCGTCCGTTTTGGATCAATAGCATGGTCGTTCCCTCCGTTTTCCGGTCTTTTCGTCGGTCTGTGGATCACATTTGGTGGTCGAGCGTGACGACCGGCTCATAGCGCCCGTCGATCGCCTTGAGCGCGTCGCGGATGTCCAGCATCAGCGCCCGTTTGGCCGCGTCGTCATAGCTGAACGGCACGACCACGTCGAAGATGAGGTTGATCTGGCGCTCGCCATCGACCACGCGGAAGTCGTGCATCGAGAGCTGGCCGTCGATCGCGCCGAGCGCTGCGTCCACCTGCTCGCGCAGGGCGGCGACGTGCGCATCGTTGACATCGATCGGATCCATATGGATCACCAGATACACGCCGGTGCGCTGCCAGACGCGCTTTTCCGCCTCGTCGATCACCTCATGCACGGCGACGAAGTCGGCATCGCTCGGTACCTCGGCGTGCACCGAGGCCAGCCACCGCCCCGCCCCGTAGTTGTGCACGATCAGGTCGTGCACGCCCACGACATAGCGGGATTCGAGCACCAGCTTTTCGATGCTCTCGGCCACCACCGGGTCGGCGGCCTCGCCCAGCAGCGGCGCGACCGTGTCCCGCGCGACATCGATGCCCGCCCACAGGATGAACAGCGCCACCAGCACGCCCACGTAGCCATCGACCGGCAGCGTCGTCCAGCGCCCGGCGAACATGCCCAGCACGACCACGCCGGTCGTGATCACGTCATTGCGGCTGTCCTGCCCGGCGGCGAGCAGCACGGGCGACTCGATCCGCCGCCCCAAGCTGCTATTGAACGCGCCCAGCCACAGCTTGACCAGCATGGACAGCGCCAGGATCGCCAGCAGCACCGGCGAGAACGCCACCGGCGCGGGATGCAGGATGCGCCCGATCGAGGTCTTGAGGAACTCGAAGCCCACCAGCATGATCAGGAACGAGACGATCAGCCCGGCGATGTACTCGGTGCGGCCGTAGCCAAAGGGGTGCTTGGCGTCGGGCTGGCGGCCGGACAGCTTGAAGCCCGCGATCGAGATCAGGCAGGAAAGGCCGTCCGACAGGTTGTTGAACGCATCGGCCGCGATCGAGATCGAGCCGGTCAGCAGGCCGATCGCCAGCTTGACGCCGAACAGCAGCGTATTGCACGCGATGCCCACCCAGCCGGACAGCACGCCGTAGCGCTCGCGCGCGTGGGTGGTGCGCGGGTCGGCCATACGGCCAAGGAACAAACGGATCAGCAGCTCGGTCATAGTACGCCCCTCGTATACAGAATGTTATAGATCCCCGCTATGATCGCTATCTGTAATGCCATGACAGCGGGGATGCCCCACATGAAGCTGCGGTGCAGCGTTTTGTGGCGGATCAGCCGCATGGTCAGGTAGACCCCGGGGCCACCGCCGACCAGCGCCCAGAAAAACAGCGTGCGCTCGGGCACGCGCCGCCACGCACGCGCCGCGGCCAGCTTGTCGTATCCGCAGACGGCCGCGCCGATCAGGCTGACCGCGATGAAATAGTATATGACGCCTCGCACGTCGCTCATGTCCTCCTTATCGAGTCGTTCGGATGCGCTGCCGCGTCGTCCTGTGCGGCGCGGATCGCCGCGAGGAAGGCCGCGCCATAGCGCCGCGCCTTGGCCTCGCCCACGCCGCGCACCGCGAGCAGACCGGCCTGATCGACCGGCCGGCGCACGGCCATATCGGCCAGCGTGGCGTTGGAAAAGATCACATAGGGCGGCACGTGCGCCTGCTGGGCGAGCGTCGCCCGCAATGCGCGCAGCCGCTCGAACAGCGCGTCCTCCGCCGGGTCGTCCAGCGCCGTCGTCCGGCGACCGGCGGCGCGTGGCGCGGTCTCCCGCGCGACGCGCAGCACGAGCGTGCCCCGGCCGCGCATGAGCGCGTTGCCCGCCGGTGTCAGGAAAAGCGCATCGTACCGCGCGGGATCGGCACGCAGGTAGTCGCGCTCGAGCAGCGCATCGATCAGCAGCCGCACCTGCTTGGCGGTCGTGTCCGCCATGATGCCGTAGGTGGACAGCGTCTCCAGCCCGAACCGGCCGATCTTTTCGCTCTTGCTGCCGGTGAGCACGCCCGCGACCACCGTGCGCCCGAAATGCAGGCCACGCTCGTCCAGCCGATACACGCAGGACAGGATCTTGCGTGCCTCGGTCGTCACGTCCCGCTCGTCGAAGGTGCGGTCGCAATTGCTGCAATGGCCGCAGGTGGGCGGCGCGTCCTCGCCAAAGTAGCGCAGGATGGACTGCCGCAGGCAGTCGGCGGTCGTCGCGTAGCCGACCATGCGGCGCAGGCGCGCCTGCTCGCGGGCGAGCAGCGTCTGCCGCGTCGCCGGATCGAGCGCGTCGTCCTCGGCCGTGCGGCTGTGCTCGATCAAAAACCGCGCGGTGCGCACGTCCTGCTCGCTGTACAGCAGGATGCAGTCCGCCGCTTCGCCATCGCGCCCGGCGCGGCCGGCCTCCTGATAATAGCTCTCCATGTCCTTGGGCATATTATAATGGATGACGAAGGACACGTTGGATTTGTCGATGCCCATGCCGAAGGCATTGGTCGCCACCATGACCGGGCGGCGGTCATAGAGGAAATCCTGCTGCCCGCGCTGGCGCTCCTCGGCCGACAGCCCGGCGTGATAGCGCGTGGCGGGCACGCCCTTGGCCAGCAGCATATCGCACACGTCCTCCACCGTTTTGCGCGTGGCGCAGTAGATGATGCCGCTCTTGCCCGGCCGCGCCGCCAGCAGGCGCAGCAGCGCCGCCGGTTTGGAGGACGGCCGCTCGACCGAAAAATAGAGGTTGGGGCGGTCGAAGCTGGTGGTGACGATGCGCGGCGACCGCAGGCCGAGCGCCTGCACGATGTCCGTGCGCACCTGCGCGGTGGCGGTGGCGGTGAACGCCGAGACCACCGGGCGCGTGGGCAGGGCGGCGAGGAAATCGGCGATCCGGAGGTAGCTCGGGCGGAAATCCTGCCCCCACTGCGAGATGCAGTGCGCCTCATCGACCGTCACCATCGCGATCGGCACGCGCTGCGCCAGCTCGAGCAGGGCGGCCGTGCCCAGCCGCTCGGGCGCGACATAGAGCAGCTTGCAGCCGCCGTGGGCGACGCGGTAGAGCGTCTCGTCCACCTCCTGCGCCGAGAGCGCACTGTTGAGCGTGAACGCGGGCACGCCCGCCTGTTGCAGCGCGCTCACCTGATCGTGCATCAGCGCGATCAGCGGGGAGATGACCAGCGTCAGCCCGCTGCGCAGCAGCGCCGGCACCTGATAGCAGATCGACTTGCCCGCGCCCGTCGGCATGATGCCGAGCACGTCCCGCCCCGCCAGGATCGCCTCGACCAGCTCGCCCTGTCCCGGGCGAAAGCTGTCGTAGCCGAAATAGTGCTCGAGGATGTCCTGTGCAGCCGTCATATGTCCGCTCCTTTGCCGTGATCCGATCTGGTATATGCTCCATTATAGCACAGGCTGGGCGGGAATGGTAGACGGTCGAGCATCCTTTTCGCCGCCCGGCCGCACGGCCGAAAAACGGCGCCGGAGACCCGCGGTCTCCGACGCCGTTCCCCCATTTCCCACACAGGCGCGGCCTGTCCGGGCGCGGGACGCGATCAGCCCTGCTGCTGCTCGTGCTTCTTGTTCTGGCTGCCCTGCTGGCTCTTGTCCTGCTGGCTGCCCTGCTTCTCGTTGGCCGTGTACGGCGTCTTGTCCTTGTGCTGCTTGCTCATCGTGCGCTCACCTCTTTGCTGGAAGTTTCCGATGCTATTGTGCACCGCCCGCCGAAAAATATGCGCGAGGGGCTTGCGAAAACATGAAAGATCTGATAAAATTTGTATGCGCCGTATGGCGTTTTTCCCGTGTTTGATCTAAAATGACGATAGAAAGAGGGCTTCCACCATGTCGGGACATTCCAAGTGGCATAATATTGCCAAGCGCAAGGGCGCGAACGATGCGAAAAAGGCCAAGATCTTCACCAAGATCGGCCGCGAGATGGCGATCGCGATCAAGGAGGGCGGCTCGGCCAACCCGGACTTCAACGCCCGCCTGCGCGACTGCATCGCCAAGGCCAAGGCCAACAATATGCCCAACGACAACATCAAGCGCACGCTGGACAAGTATTCGGGCGCGAACGGTCAGGTCGAGTACGAAGCCAACGACTATGAGGGCTACGGCGTGGGCGGCGTGGCCGTCGTCGTCGAGACGCTGACCGATAACAAGAACCGCACGGTCGCCGACGTGCGCCACCTGTTCGACAAATACGGCGCCGGTCTGGGCGCGAGCGGCTGCGTGTCGTGGCAGTTCGACAAAAAGGGCGTCATCATCCTCGAGCGCGGCGAGCTGGACGAGGACACCGTCATGATGCAGGCGCTCGAGGCCGGTGCGGAAGATTTTCAGTCCGACGACGACACCTTCGAGATCTACACCGCGCCCGAGGACTTTTCCGCCGTGCGCGAGGCGCTCGAGACGCTGGGCTACACCTTCGCCGAGGCCGAGATCGAGCGCGTGCCGCAGAACTATATCTCGCTCGAAAACGAGGACGATATGGCCAAGATGCGCAAGCTGCTCGACAACCTCGAGGACAACGACGACGTGCAGGCCGTTTGGCACAACTGGGAGAACGAGGCCGACTACGAGGGCTGATCGCCCCCCGTATGGCTCGATCGCTGCACGACAGGCCGCGCCTGTCCCGCTCCGGCGGGATGGGGCGGCCTTTTTCGCGCCCGCGGCGCGGGAACGGGCTACCCTTCCGCCCGCGCCTATGCTATAATGGTGCATATCACCCGCCCCTGCGCTGCCGCGCGGCAGCGCACCGACCAAAGGAGGCTCGAACCATGGCGGACTTCGTATCTCATCATCTATTCGGCGAGCAAGCGCTCACCGTGTTCCCCGCGCCGGTGCAGCAGCTGGCGCAGGCGCATCCCGCCTGCTTTTTCTGGGGCTGTCAGGGGCCTGACCCGCTGTTCTACCGCAAGATCTGGCTGGGCAGCCCGCTGCACGCACTGGGCAACCGGATGCACAGCGAGCATACCGACGCGCTCTTCGCGGCGCTCGCGCAGGGCGTGCACAGCCTGAGCGGCGACGCCCGCGACAGCGCGGCCGCGTATTTTTACGGCTTTTTGTGCCATTATGCCCTCGATAGCGAGCTGCATCCCTATGTCTACTGCCGCCAACAGCAGCTCTGCGCCACCGACGCCAAGCTGTCGGCCTCGGCGGTGCACTGCCAGATCGAGAGCGACATCGACTATCTGCTGCACGAACGGCTGCGCCACGCCCCCGTGACCGGCTTCGACCTCGCGCCGGTCTATACGCTCGCGCCCGCCGAGCAGGCCGTGCTGTCCGTGCTGCTGCACGCCGTGCTGCGCAAGGTCTACGCGGTCGCGGTGCCCGTGCGCGAGCTGCGCCGCGCCTTCGACGAGATGTGCGCGTGGGAGACCTTCCTCTATGCCGATCGGCACGTCAGCTACCACCTCGCCCTGCATCTGGAGCACCTGCTCGGCCGCGGTGCGCTGCTGACCAGCCACATGAAGGTCGAGCGCCCGGCGTGGGACGCGCTCAACGAGCAGCGCGCGCCGTGGTGCGATCTGTGGTCGCCCGCGCAGACGCGCACCGACACCGTGCCCGAGCTGTTCGGTCTGGCGCGTATCCGCGTCGCCGCCCTCGCCGGGCAGTATGCCGCCCAATTCGATGCCGGGATGCAGCTGTTCCACCACTTCGACCGGCCGTTCGATCAGGGCAGCCCCAAACGGCGTCCCTCCGCCTGAGCCCAGCAAAAAAGCACCGTTATCTTGTCGATAACGGTGCTTTTTCCTTCGTGTGCCGCGCGGGGCGTCCCGCGTCTGCCTTACATCATATCCAGCAGCTTGTAGCACCGCGCCTTGGTGTAGCTCTGCTTGAAGCTGTATGCGGCCAGCTCGGCGGTCAGCTCGTCCTCGCACTCCTTGGCGGCGTTCTCCGCGCCGCTGTCGCGCTCGTCCACCCACTGCCGGAAGCTGGCCTCCTCGGCGGCGTAGCGGTCGGCGTTGAGGATGGTGGCCAGATGGTCATACATCTGCATCAGCAGCCCGTCCCACTGCTCGAACGAGCCCGCGGTCAGCGCCAGCTCATCCTCCAGCGTGGCGGCGGTGGCGATCTGCAAGTCGGTCTGCTCCAGCGCGTCCACCCGGTCGCGGAAGCGCTCCTTTTGCTCGGTGTTGTGCCGGTCGTCCTCCTGCTGCTGGTGGATCACGGTCTGCACCTCGTCGAGCGACTCGCGCAGCGTGGCCACCTGCTTGCGCTGGTCGTCGGTCAGCGTGTCGTCAGCGGCGAGCGAATCCAGCTTGGCTGCGCACGCATCGAACTTTTCCGCGTCCAGATACGCCTGCGCCTCGGCGATGTCCGCCGCGAAGGCGTGCTCGGCCTGCGCGGCCTGCGCCTCGTCCAGCAGGTCGGCCACTGCGCCGAACAGCGGGCTGGCCGGGTCGCTGACCCGGTTTTGCAGCTGCTTGAGCGCGGCGACCGCCTCGGTGAACTGCTCGTTTTCCATATAATCCTGCGCGGCCAGCAGATCCTCGAGCAGGTGGATCACGCCATCGAGCGCGGCGGGATCCTTGACCTCGCTCTGCGCCGCATAATAGGCATCGAGCGCCTGCGCGAAATCGCCGTGCTTGAGATAGCGCTCGGCCAGCGTCAGCTCCTCATTGGGCTGGGCGGCGTCGCGCAGGTACCACACGCCCCCGCCGATCAGCGCGAGCACGAGCAGCACGACGAGCGCGACCACCGCGCCCCGCTTGCCCTTGGAGGGCTTGCGATACGGGCGGTCGTCCAGATTGGGCTGGCCGAAATAGGTGGTGCGAGGGGGCTCGGCCGGGCTGCGCCGCACGGGCGGCACGTCTGCATACGGGTCTTGCGCGTCCGCCGGCCGCCGGGGCGCACGATCGGCCGGTGCGCCGGTATGGTGTCCTTCCTTCATCGCCGCGTCGAACGCCGTCAGGTCGATCGGACCGTTCAGCTCCTCCGGCAGCGTCGTGAACGCGGCTGTTTCGTCGTTCACGCCCTGCTGCTCGACGGGCGCACCGCAGAATGGGCAGAACTGGCCCGCGATGGGCAGCTCCTTGCCGCAGTTCTTGCAAAGCATGGTGGTTCCTCCTCCGAAATGTACGATATACTATGCCGATAATAGTATACCACGGTATGCCGCCCTTGTAAACCTCGACCGCGGCGCGGGAAATGGGGCGGCGGCACGCCGCTGCGCGGCCACTTCGTCTTGACATTCCCCCATGCACACCGTACAATTGGTTTATACCATCCGGAGCGGCATCCATCGGATCCCGTTCCCGCAAGACAAGGGGGAAGCACGCTTGAAAAAACGTATGCTCTGCGGCCTGTTGGCCGTGCTGATGCTGCTGACCACCGCGTTCGCCGCGGGGGACGCGGCCGCGCCGTCCGAAGCGGCGGCCGAGACTGCCCTGACCTTTTCGGTCACGCTGCCCGATGGCGGCAGCGGCCGACCGGACGAGGCCACGGTCGAGGCGCTGACCGAAGTGCTCGCGCACCGTCTGGCGCAGCTGGGCGCGGCGGGCGCGACGGTCGAGATCGCGGCGGACGGACAGACCGCCACCGTCGCCCTGCCTGCGCACATGGCGACCGCGGACGCCGCCGCCTTTCTCGCGCAGACCAACGCGCTGCGCCTGCTGGACGCGAACGGCCAGCCCATGCTGACCGGCGCAGACGTGGCCGAGGCCGTCGCCGCGCTGACCGAGGACGGACAGGGCGCACAGCTGACGCTGGTGCTGACCGAGGCCGCCCAGCAGGCGATCGCCGGCAGCGGCCTGCCGCTGACCGTCACGCTCGATGGCGAGACGATCGGCCAGACGACCGCGCCCGCCGCCGGTGCGCCGTGCATCGTCACCGGGATCGACACGCTGGACGCGGCCAAGCTGCTCGCGGCGCGGATCATG
>JAUNJI010000096.1 GCA_030533295.1 Eubacteriales bacterium | reverse complement strand
TCATCCACCGCGGCGGCCGGATCCCCGCGCCGATCCAGAGCCTGAAGAACTGAGCAGACATACCATCGATAGCGCGAAAGAGCCCTGTTCCGGCGGAACAGGGCTCTTTTCATGGCGGGGCGGGCTGCTCATATCCAGCTTTCCCACACCGCGGGCTGATAGCCGACGGTGGCCTGCCGGCCATCCCGCACGATCGGCGTGCGCAGCAGCGTGCCGTCCTCGAGCAGCTTTTCTTTTTTGTCCTCATCGTAGGCGAGATAGGCGAGGGCGGCATAGCTCTTGCTTTTGGGGTCGAGCAGCGCGTCCAGCCCGCCGACCGCGCGGAGCACGCTGTCCAGCTCGCCGCGCGACATCCCCTTTTGCGCCAGATCGATCATCTGGAACGGGATCTTGCGCTCTTTGAACCAGCGCTGCGCCTTTTTGGTGTCGAAGCATTTGTTTTTGCCGAAGATCTGGATGTTCATGTGCGTTCCTCCTCATCATATCCGTCGTCCGTATCGCAGAGCGGGGGGGGCAGCGCCGCCCCGGTGCATGGCGGCGGCGCAAAAAAATCCCCCGGGGCGATGCCTCGGGGGATCAGACGTGTCCATCGGACGTTACGCCATGCCGTTGAGCTTGATGGTCATCTTGCTCTTCTTGTTGGCCGCGTTGTTCTTGTGCAGGAGGTGCTTGGCAGCCGCCTGATCGACCGCCTTGACCGCAGTCGTATAAACAGCAGTCGCGTTCGCCTTGTCGCCGGCAGCAACGGCTGCGTCGAACTTCTTCAGCGTGGTCCTGAGCGCGCTCTTGGCTATCTGGTTGTTCATGGTCTTGACCGCGTTGACCTTGACACGCTTCTTTGCAGACTTGATGTTGGGCATTCCGAAAACACCTCCTTTATGTTCTTATTCGTCAGTGTTTCTATTTTACCATTCTCTCCGGCAAAATGCAAGCACTTTTTCAGCGTATCCGCATAAAAGTTGCGATCTGCCGCAAACTAGCGCCAAGGGAGGGGAGCGGTATGGGATTTCGGACCGATCTTGCGGTCGAGGCGATGGAAAATCTGGGTCGCGCAGCCGATGGACAGCACATCCGGGAGCGCGTGCGCACGGTCGAGGGCTTTCCGGTGCGCGAGGTGGAGATCTGCACGGCGCACGCGGCGCAGGGGCTGGGCAAGCCGCGCGGCCGGTATATCACGCTCGAGCTGGACGCGCTGCTGCGCCGCGAGGAGGACGCCTTCCCGCGGGCGTGCCGGGCGCTGGCCGGTGTGCTGCGCGAGCTGCTGCCGCCGCTCGGCGCCGATCAGCCGGTGCTCGTGGCTGGGCTGGGCAACCGCCAGATCACGCCCGACGCGGTCGGCCCGCAGGCGGTCGATCACGTCATCGCGACGCGGCATCTGGTCGCGCACGCGCCGCAGGTGTTCGCGGGCTGGCGGCCGGTGTCCGCGCTCGCGCCCGGCGTGCTCGGCCAGACCGGGGTGGAGACCGGCGAGGTGGTGGGCGGCGTGCTCGATCGGGTGCGTCCGGCGGCCGTGCTGGCGGTGGATGCGCTGGCGGCGGGGCGGCTGAGCCGACTGCTGCGCACCGTGCAGCTATCGGATACCGGCATCATACCGGGCGCAGGCGTGGGCAATGCCCGCACGGCCTTCGACCGGGCGACGCTGGGCGTGCCGGTGATCGCGGTGGGCGTGCCGACCGTGGTGGATGGGGCGACGCTCGCGCATGAGATCGCCGCCCAGCTGGGCGAGCCATCCTGCGAGGCGCTGGACGACCTTGCCCGCCCGGTGATGATCACGACGCGCGATGTCGATCGCGAGGTGGCGGATGTCGCCCGGCTGATCGGCTATGCGGTCAACATGGCGCTGCACCCCCACCTGACCGTCGAGGAGATCGACCTGTATCTTTGCTGACCGCCTGCCCGATCTCGGGCATATCCGCGTCGGGACGGGCGTATGATAGAAGCAAACGCAGGGAGGTGGCGGCGATGGAGCGGCACAGGAGATCACATCGGCAGCGGGGCGGGATCGGACGGTCTGCCGCCATCGCGCTGTGCGTGGCGGGGTCGCTGCTGCTGTGCGCCCATGCGGGCGGAGAGCCGCTGGCGCAGGCCGCGCTCGGGCGGCTGGCGCGCGATGGGACGTTCGTGGCGCGGGCGATGTCGCTCGAGCTCGGTCTGATGCCCGAGGATGCGACGGTGTTCACGCCGCGCACGGCGGCCGCCGCCCGCCATGAGGACGTGGACGAGCCGCCCGCCGAGAGCGCCTATCTGCCGCAGGCCGTGCCCAACGACGCGCCCGTGCTCGATGCCGCCGATCGGGCGGCCACGGTGACGGTCAATAACGATACCAGCTATGCGGTCGATGTCGCGGCTTGTCTGGCGGCCGACACGACGATCCGCGCACAGGGCGAGGGACCGCAGGTGCTGCTCGTACATACCCACGGCAGCGAGAGCTACACGCCGGACGCGGCCTTCCCCTATGTGCCGACCGAGAACGAGCGCACGACCGACCCGCGCTACAACGTCGTCCGCGTGGGCGACGAGCTCCAGCGGGTGCTCGAGCAGGGCGGTGTGCAGACCGTGCACATCCGCGAGCTGTTCGATTCGCCGGCGTATTCCGGCTCGTATGACCGGGCGCTCGCCGCGATCGAGCAGGCGCTGGCCGCGCATCCGACGATCCGGCTCGTGATCGACCTGCACCGCGACTCCATCCTGACCGACAGCGGTGAGGCGTATAAGACCGCCTGCACGATCGACGGGGCGCAGGTGGCGCAGCTCATGTTCGTGGTCGGCACGGACGAAGGCGGGCTGTACCACCCGAACTGGCGGGAGAACCTGAACTACGTCGCCGGGCTGCAATATCGGCTCAACCGCGCCTATCCCGGCCTGATGCGGCCGGTCAACCTGCGCACCCAGCGCTTCAACCAGCACGCCAGCCCGGGTTCGCTGCTGGTCGAGGTCGGCTCGTCCGGCAACACCATGACCGAAGCGCTCGCCGCGATCCGCCTGTTCGGCGCGGAGCTGGCGCGCGACCTGACCGGTGCATAGTTTGCCGCACGGGCGCACACAATACCCCTGTTCGATCAAAAAAAGGGGTGAGACCGTGGAACAGATCACATTTTCCACCGATCTGGAGAGCAACATCCGTCTGATGCAGGCGATCTTTCGGGACGATGATACCTTCGTGATCCGCCGGGCGCAGGGGCACGCCGGATTGCGCTGCGCGGTGTTCTTTTTCGACGGCATGGTGAACAATCTCGCGCTCAACCAGAGCGTGATCCGGCCGATCGTGTGCGCCGACTGCCGCAAGGCGACGGCCGACGAGCTCAGCCGCACCATTTTGCAGGTCAACGACAGCCGGGTGGAGACCGACATGGATAAGCTGTTCGCCTCCTTCCTCTATGGCGACAGCATGGTGCTCACCGAGGGCGACGCGCGGCCGGTCGTGGTCAACACCAAGGGCTTTTCGGTGCGGTCGGCCAGCGAGCCGGAGAACGAGCGCGTGCTCTCCGGCCCGCGTGAGGGCTTCACCGAGAGCTTCATGCCCAATCTGGCGCTGATCCGCCGCCGCTTGAACGACAAGCGCCTCAAATTCACCTTTTTGCGCATCGGCAGCCGGACGAACACCGTGGTCTGTCTGTGCTATCTGGCGGGCGTGTGCGAGCGCGGGCTGGTCGAGCATCTGCGGCGGCGGCTGGAGGCGCTCCCGCTGGACAGCGTGCTGGACGCCAACTATCTGGCCGAGTGCATCCGCGACCACCGCTGTTCGCCCTTCCCCACGCTGGGGCGCACCGAGCGGCCGGATGTGGTGGCCGGGCGGCTGGTCGAGGGGCGGGTCGCGATCGTCGTGGACGGCAGCCCGGTCGTGCTGACCGCGCCTTGCCTGTTCACCGAGTGCTTCCAGTCGAACGACGACTATTATATCAACTTTTTGCAGGCGGGGCTGTCGCGCGTGCTGCGCACGCTGGGCTTTTTGTGCACGGTGGCCTTTCCGGCGGCCTATGTGGCGCTGCTGCTCTATCATCGTGAGCTGGTGCCGGCGCGGCTGCTGTTCGCGCTCGCGGCGGCGCAGCGCGGTGTGCCGCTGCCGGTCGGGTGGGAGACGTTGTTGCTGCTGCTCGTGCTCGAGGCACTCAAGGAGGCGGGCGCACGCACGCCCGGCCCGATGGGGCAGACCATGAGCATCGTGGGCGGGCTGGTGCTCGGACAGGCTGCGGTCTCGGCGCGTTTCGCCGCTGCGCCGACCGTGATCGTCGTGGCGGTCGCGGGCGTGACCGGGCTGATGGTGCCCAAGCTGCAAGCGGCTGCGCTGTGGCTGCGCTTGGGGCTGCTGGCCGCCGCTGCGGCCTATGGCTGGTATGGCGTCGCGCTCGGTCTGGCGCTGGTGCTGCTGTGGCTGTGCCGGATGCGCTCGTGCTCGGTGCCGTATCTGCTCGATCTGGTGCCGCGCGTGCGCTCTGTGCAGGA
>JAUNJI010000018.1 GCA_030533295.1 Eubacteriales bacterium | reverse complement strand
ACGATATGCTCAACGGGATCTTCGTCGAGCTGTCCCACGTGATCCAAGACCGGCTCCGGGAAAGCCCCTGCGATTACTTCCGCGTGACCTTTCAGACGTTGGTGCGGTACAGCCCGCACGAGCCGCCGCGCAAGGAAGAGCCCCGGCATCTGCGAACGAGCTTTTTCGCGCCCCTGTCCGATCAGGAGGTGCGGGACAAGGCGGCGAGCCAAAAGCGGGAGAACACGATCTACCCCTTTTTGGCCAAGCAACGGGCGCGGGACGAGCCATTCGCGTTCACGACCGACCGGGCGTACTATATCGACGACGCGCTGTGCCGCATCTATCGGCTCGAATTGCGTCCGTGCACCATCCGCGAGACCGAAAACGGCCGCGTGCTGACGCTGCCGTGTCCGATCCGCGACCTGTTCCACCTGCGCTATAAGTTCGCGCCGATCGCAGACGTGGAGACGATCTATGCGCCGTCCGTCCGCAAGCTGCGCGATGTCCACGCGGGCTTTTTGAGCTGGCACATCAACATCATGGACGATACGCCCGATCGGTATCTCAACATCGACCGCGACCGCCTGCGCGAAGGCGCGATCTTGGAGCACGATCTGGTCGCGGTGCGCGATCGGCTGCTGCGGAAATGGTGCGACTATCTGATCGAGCAATATGAGCGCAAGGAGGAAAAGCGGCGGAAAAGTGAGCGCAAGGCGCA
Source organism: Eubacteriales bacterium (assembly GCA_030533295.1). Taxonomy (GTDB): domain Bacteria; phylum Bacillota; class Clostridia; order Oscillospirales; family Butyricicoccaceae; genus Agathobaculum. Next base: position 22,801 of record JAUNJI010000018.1, on the reverse strand, counting down.
GGCGAAGTATGAGCAGGCGGGCGAAGGGGAGCGGTTCCGCCCCGGCGCGCCCACCGACCTGTTCGCGGGCGATATGCAGTCGCTGATCTCGCTCGCGCTGCTGTTCTATCAGAACGTGCCGCCCGACCGCTTCAGCGCCTTCATCGCGCCGTATACCGAGACGATCGCCCGGCAGGCGCTGCGCCTCGACGGCGAGACGTTCACGGTCGAGCAGCTATGGCAGCCGGACGAGAGTTTTCAGTGCGAGCGGGCTGTGCCACTGCGGCAGGACGCGATGCCCGCGGTGGCGACGAGCGTGCCGTGGGCGGACGATCGGCGCCTGCATCTGAACACGGTGCTGCGCTTGCCTCATCGTCTGATCCACATCGACGCGATCGCGTACACCGGCGCCGAAGGGCTGGACTACCACATCCGGCTCGGTCCGCCTGCGGACGCGCCGGCGGCCATCCGGATGGACGAGGTCGCTCGGCTGGTCGATCACGTCGGGGCGCTGGATGCCGCTTTCCTCGAGACCAAGCGGGAGGATACTGCGGCGCTCGTGCGCCGGGTGTTCAAGCCGAACAGTCAGTTCCCCCATCTGCTCGTCGATCGCTACCCCAAGAACTTCAAGCGCGACCGCAATTTCTCCTCGCCGCTCGACCATTGCATCCGCTGGTACATCCTGTCGCCCTTCGACCGCAGCATGGCCAAGTGGCTCAAAAAAGCGGTGCATGAGCTTGCGCCGGGCGGCCAGGTGGACTATCGCGCCCAAGTCCGGCAGTATGCCGCGCAGAGCGACCACCTGAAAAAATGCGTGCGCTATGTGCTGGCGCGGCGACAGGAGCTGGCGCAGGCCGCGCAGCGCCCTGTGCCGGGCGACCTGGAAGCGCAGATCGAGCGGGAGTACATCGAGCTGCTGGTGGACTGCTGCCGTCTGCTGATCGAGCAGCGCGAGAAGATCCGGCCGATCTTCGAGGCGTTGTCGCGCGAGCCCGATCGGCGCGATTAGCGGGCGGCGCACCGGCCAAAGCGCGCAAAAATACCCTGCGGGCGTTCGCTGCCCGCAGGGTATCGGTTTTTAGGGGATGGTCGGATCAGCGCGTGCCGAGGGTATAGACATCGGTGCGGCGATGCCGGAGCAGCGGCAGCTCGCGCCGCACCTTCGCGACCTGCTCGAGGTCGAGCTCGCCGAACAGGATGCCCTCTTGCTCGTCCAGCTGGGCGACGACGTTGCCCCACGGCGCGGTGATGATCGAATGACCGTAAGAATGATAGGGCGCACCGTAATCCCGCGCCGGGGCAGCCCCCAGCATATAGACCTGATCGTCCAGCGCCCGCGCCCGGAAGGTCAGTTCCCAGTGCGCCGGGCCGGTCGTCAGGTTGAACGCCGCCGGTACGATGATGACCTGTGCGCCGTCGAGCGCCATCAGGCGGCAGAGCTCGGGAAAACGGATGTCGTAGCAGACCATCAAGCCCATCTTGCCAAATTCGGTATCGAACACCGTGACCGACGAACCGGCCGTGATGGCGTCGGACTCCTTATACTGCTGACCGCCCTCGACCTCGATGTCGAACAGGTGCATCTTTCGGTGTTTGGCGATCTGCCGGCCGGTGCGGTCGAACACATACGAGGTGTTGTACACGTGTTCGCCGTCCTGCTCCGGGATCGAGCCGCCCACGAGATAGATCCCGTGCTCTTTGGCCGCGGTGCACAGCATTTGATAGGCGGGGCCGCCGGGCTGCTCGCTGTGGGGGCGGAAACAGGCGTTGCTGAACGGACAGCAAAACATCTCGGGCAACACGACCAGATCGGCGCCCTGTGCCGCCGCCTCTTGGATGAAACGCGCCGCTTTGGCCAGATCGCGCTCCTTGTTCTCGGTCACGTGCATTTGCAACAGTGCAGCTTTCAAACGACTCATCATGATGCCCTCCTCGTGGTCGCTCCGGCCTGCGCCGGAGAGGAACGATCGCGCCTGGCCTGCGCCCCGCGCAGCCAGCTCGCCGACGCGATCTTCTTATCGGCATGATAATACATTTTTCGGCATCCGTCAATAGAGCGGTGTGTCGAACCGAGGACTTTTACCGATATTTTCGTTTTGGGGAACGGGGCATTTGGACAAAGCGCAGAGGAACGAAAACGCCCCGAGACCAGACGATCTCGGGGCATTCGGTTGGCAGCCGAAGAAGGATTCGAACCCTCACAAACAGAGTCAGAGTCTGTCGTGCTACCTTTACACAATTCGGCTATTCCGCGTCGTAAATCCTTGCGACTATGATAGTATACAACACTCTGCGCCAACAGTCAAGGGGTTTTTGAAAATTTTTTTGAAAAAAGAAGGGGAGCGCCCAGCCGCCTCCTCACCCCTGCCCGCGCATGGCCTCGTGCAGCTTTTCCAGCGCCCGCTTTTCGATGCGGGAGACGTAGCACCGGCAGCACAAAGCAGGCTCGCCGATGCAGACGAGCCTGCTCAAGAAAGAGAGATAAAGAGAGGTGTCGATAGGTCAGGGCGTGGGTTGTCCCGATGCGCGGCGCATCAGGCGCGGTCGCCCATCGCCCGCAGTAGTCGCAGGATGTCCTCCAGCGTCCGCTGGTAGTAGATCCCGCTTTGCGCGGCGTAAGTCTGGTGATCCTGCGCGGGGCGGTCGATGCTGAACATGGCGGTCACGCCCAAGTCGTAGCCCGCATCGGCGTCGTCCGCGATGCCGCCCACGATCGCCAGCAGGGGGATGTTCTGGCGTTTGGTGCGCCGGGCGATACCGGAGATCGCCTTTCCGTGCACGCTTTGGCTGTCGATGCGCCCCTCGCCGGTGATCACGAGGTCGGCGTCCTCGAGCAGCGCGTCAAAGCCCACAGTGTCCAGCACGCACTCGATGCCCGACTTGAGCGTGGCATCGAAGAAGGCCATACAGCCGCCGCCCATGCCGCCCGCCGCGCCAGCGCCCGGGCGCTGCGCGATCGAGATGCCCAGATCGCGCTCCACGACCTGCGATAGCTGGCGCAGCCCCTGATCGAGCTGCTCCACCATGGCCTCGTCCGCCCCTTTTTGGGGGGCAAAGACGTGGGCTGCGCCGTTGGGGCCGTAGAGCGGATTTTCCACGTCGCACATCACGGTGATGTCCACGCCGCGCAGCTTGGCTTTGGCGGGCGCGGCATCGATGTGCGCGATCGCGGACAGCGTGTTCCCGGTGGGGATGAACGACCGGCCGCTCGGATCGAAAAAGCGCACGCCCAGTGCGGCAGCACAGCCGCAGCCGCCGTCATTGGTGGCGCTGCCGCCCAGACCCAGCAGGATCTGGGTGCAGCCGCTCTCGACCGCATGGGCGATGAGCTGTCCCACGCCGTAGGTAGAGGTGGAGGCCGGGTCTTTGCGCGCCCCCACCATGGGCAGACCGGCCGCCGCCGCCATTTCGATGATGGCCAGTGTGTCTTTCCGGGCGTAGCAGGCGGAGATGGGCGCTCCGTAGGGGTCGGACACCGGGACGGTGACCGGCTGCGCTCCGATCGCCTGCACGAAGCAGGCCACCGTGCCTTCGCCCCCGTCTGCTACGGGGATCGCGACCACCTGACACTGGGGATAGAACCGGGGGATGGTGCGCTGGGCGATCTGGCAGATCGCCAGACTGGACAGCGTCCCTTTGAAGGAATCCGAGACCACGATGCACTTTTTCATGGCCGTGTCCTCACCGGTTGACGACGTTGATGGGCTCGCCCCGCTGATAGGCGCGCACATTGTCCACCGTGATGTCCATGATCCGCTGGCGTGCCTCCTTCGCGCCCCAAGACATATGGGGCGTGATGATGCAGTTGGGCGCGGTGAGCAGGGGATCGTCGGCGCGGATGGGCTCGGTGTACACCACATCCAGTCCGGCTGCGCCCAGCTTGCCCGAGCGGAGGGCGTCGGCCACGTCCTGCGCATCGATGAGCTGCCCGCGGGAGTTGTTAATGAGGATAGCGCCGTCCTTCATTTTGGCGATCGCGGCCTTGTCGATCATCCGCTCGTTCTCCGGGGTCAGGTTGCAGTGCAGGAATATCACATCGGATCGCGCCAGCAGGGCGTCCAGCTCCACGTAGGTGGCGATGGCGCGTCCCGCGTCGTTGGGGTAGAGGTCATGAGCGAGGATGTCCATCCCCAGCGCTTTGGCGATGCGGCCGGTGGTCTGGCCGATGCGGCCGAAGCCGATGACACCGGCGGTCTTGCCGTCCAGCTCGATGAGGGGATAGTCCCAGTAGCACCAATCGATATGGTTTTGCCACTTGCCCTCGTGAACGGTCCTGTCGTGGTGGCCGATGTGGTGGCACACCTCCAGCAGCAGAGCGATGGCGTACTGTCCGACGCAGGCCGTGCCATAAGTGGGCACGTTGCAGACCAAGATGCCCTTTTCTCTGGCGTAGTCGCAGTCGGCCACGTTATAGCCGGTGGCCAGAAAGGCGATGAGCTTGAGCGCGGGACACCGGTCGATGGTCGCGCGGGATAGGGGCGTTTTGTTGGTGATGACCACCTCAGCGTCGCCGATGCGCGCGGCGATGATGGCGTCCTCCACATAGGAGGTGCGGTCGTATACGGTCAGCTCGCCCAGTTTTTCCAGCTCCGCCCAGCTCAGGTCGCCGGGGTTTTCGGTATAGCCGTCTAAAACGACGATCTTCATGTCAGACCTCCTTTTCTTGCCGCCGCCAAAGCGCTATCGGCTCGGTGACGCGGTGGGTTTACGAAAGCTTGGCGTAGTGCTCGTCATAGGTCTCGCCGAACCAGACCTCGAACACACCGCGCTTGACCTTGGGCGTGAACTGGCTGACGATGTACATACCGATGCCGGACACGGCCAGCGCGCAGAGGATAGGATGGACGGGCACAGCGGCCAGCGTGGCCACGATATAGACCAGCACGCCGGAGATGGTGCCAAAGATGCCGGCTGCGGGGGTGGCCTTCTTCCAATACAGGCCGAAGAACAGCGGGAAGAAGAAGCCGGCCGCCAGACCGCCGATGGCGAAGTTCACGATGGTCTGCAAGTACTCGCTGGGGAACAGCGCGAACACGATCGAGACAGCAGCGGCGAGGATGGTGAAGATGGTGTTGCCCTTGTTCTCCTCCTCCATCGTCATGTTGGGCTTGATCAGCGTCTTATACAGATCCTTGACGATGGTAGAGGCGATGATGATGAAGAAGGCGGCCACGGTGGACTGGATCGCAGCCACGGCGCCGGCGATGACGACACCGGCCATGGCGGGAGGCAGCAGCGTGGACAGCAGCATGGGGATGACGTAGTCGCCCGTCGTGATGTTCGGGTTGACAGCGTAAGCCAGCGGGCCGATGCCGGACATGGTGAACTGGATGATGGTGTAGCCCAAGATGCCGACGATGATCGCACGCTTCATGGTCTTGCTGCTGCTATACGTGAAGGTGCCCATGAGCGCATGGGGCAGGGGGATGAGGGCGAAGGACTGGATGCAGGCCGTGCCGATGAAGTACAGCGGCGCCCAAGTCGTCGCGTCCAGCAGCGAGGGCTTGGAGCTCTGCACGAACTCCATCGCAGCTTGCAGGGAGCCATACTCCTCCATGATCGCGCCGCCCGTCACGATATAAACGCTGATGACGGAGAAGATCATGATAGCGCCTTGGAACACGGCGATCTTGGAGATGGACTTCATGCCGCCGGTCAGGGTATAGACCAGCGTGATGATGGCGAACAGCAGCACGCCGATGCGGTAGTTGCCCGTGCCGGTGACGATCGCGAACAGGCGGCCACTGCCGATGAACTGGCTGGCGGCATACGGAACGAGGAAGATGATGAAGCTCAGCCCGAGGAAGGTGGAGAACAACTTGGACTGATAGCGGTGACGGAACAGACCCAGCACGGTCTGCGCGCCGGTGCGCCGACCCATGATGGACATCTTCTTACCGACGCTGCCCAGCGACATGAAGATGTTGATGAAGCTGCAGAACACGCACAGCGACCAGATGAAGCCGGTGCCGTAGCTCATGCCGGGGCCGCCCACCATGCCGCCGCTGGACATGATGTTGGTGACCATGATGAGGCCGACGGCCAGCGAGCCCAAGTTGCCGCCGCCGGTCAGGAAACCGGCCAGCTTTTGCGAACTGTTTTGATTACGCGAGGCGAACTTGACATAAGCGCCCAGCCCCACGATGGCAGCGGTGTACAGAATGAATACGATCATGATCGCCCGCTGCGTAGAAGCGGAAATCGTAAAACCCAGATCCATGGTCAACTCTCCTCCTTGTCGTCAGCGATCGCATCCAGCTTGTGGGTGCGGATGACCTTGGTGGCCACGATCATAGAGGCCACCAACATACATAGATAGAACAGTGTGGCTACGCCGTACCACATGGGCAGACCCACGAACCACTTGCCATTCCCGTTGAGGGAATAGATGATGGCGGCCGGGACGAGGATCTGGATCAGACCCATGATGACGATGATCCACATCTCTGTCTTGCAGCGGATGAAACGACGGTCTTCCACGATGTCGTTCACGTCGTATTCCCGACTCTCTAGATCCTTTTGTTGCATCATTTCGCAGTTCCTCCTTTTGGGATGGGAAAATCCCGAATAAAGTCCAATACGATCTGTTCAAAGCGCTCAGGATAGAAATAGAAGAAGAAGTGTCCGCAGGGACCGATCTTGGCCAGACGGTAGTCGGTGCGGCAGCGGGTGATGTAATAGTCCATGGCGGCCTCGCCGTGGACAGCGGGGGAGATGCTGCCCAAGAACAGGGTGGGCACGGTGACGGCAGGGAGATAGTCGGTGAAGTCCCGGCCGAGGAAATCGCTGTAAATGCTGAAAGCGATATAGGGCGGGGTCTTCATGATCTCCTCTTTGATGAACTGCCGATCCTCCGGGGACACGGGACTGGCCACCATGCCGTCCACCATGGCCTCGGCATCCGCTTCGTGGTCGGACAGCATACGGATGAGGCGGGCGTTGGCCTTGTCCATGTCATAGCAGCGGTTGCCGTGGAGGTTCCACTCGCCCTCGGAGAAGGGATAGAGGGTGGAATCCAAGATCCCGATGCGCCGGACATAGCCGTAGCCGCCGAACAGCCGCCAGTACATCAGCGCGACCTGACCGCCCATCGACCAGCCCAGCAGGGTGACATCCTCGAGCTTCAGATGCTCGATGAGGTTTTTCACGTCCTGCGCCATGCGGGGCATGGTCACGCCGGAGAGCGTTTTCGAGCTGGCGCCGTGCCCGCGCAGATCCATCAGGATCAGCCGGTGGTCGCGGCTGAGCCCGGCGATGTTCCGCTGGAACACCTGACTGCTGCAACAAAATCCATGCAGCAGCAGGATGGGCTCGCCCTCGCCGTAGTCCTCGTAGTAGAGGATGGCGCCGTCGTCCGTCTCGAAGAAATTGTCCTTGGTATGCAGCATATTATGCCCTCCCTTCCGGCGTGCAGCGTGCAGGATCCGGCCATTCGGTATCGATGTGGATGTGGTGGCCGCTGTAATTGCCGGGGATCTTTTCGACCTCCAGCTTGGCAGCGGCCAGCAGCTTTTTCTGGTCGATGCCGGTCTCGTAGCCCTCGCGCTCGAGCAGGTACACGAAGTCCTCGGTGGCGGTGTTGCCCGAAGCGCCGGGGGCGAAGGGGCAGCCACCCAGACCGCCCAGCGTGGTCTGTACCGTGTCCACGCCGCAGCGCACGGCTTCCAGACTGTTGAGGATGCCCATGTTCCGGGTGTCGTGGATGTGGACGGAGAAATGGACATCGGGATAGGCGGCCATCAGCGCTTGGAAGGACGCGCTGACCTGCGAGGGATAGGCCACGCCGATGGTATCGCAGATGTTGAAGCTGCGGATGCCCAGATCGTACGCCTTGCCGACGAAATCGACCAGCGCCGGGATCGTCATCTCGCCTTCAAAGGGACAGCCGAAGGCGGTGGCCACGTCCAGCTCGATGTGCAGCTCCGGGAAGGTATCCATGATGCGCTTGAGCTCATCGAAGGACTGCTCGTGGGTCCGGCGCACGTTGTTCATGTTGTGGCTGACGCTCAGCGAGATCACCGAGGATACCTTTTTGAGCCCGGCGGCCACCGCGGACTGTGCGCCGCGGAAGTTAGGGACGAGGGCGAACAGGTCGAGATCCGGGTGCTTTTCCAGCAGGGTCTGCACGATCTCGGTCGCGTCCTGCATCTGGGCGATCGCCTTGGGGCTGACGAAGCTGGTGCACTGCAAATGCGAGACACCGGCATCGATGATCGCCTCGATGACCTCCAGCTTGGTCTCGGTGGGGATCATCATGCAGCTGATGCTCTGGAATCCGTCACGCGGGCCGATCTCGGCTACATTGACAAACTTATCCATGACAGCTCCCTCCCTTAAAATATGTCGAGCGCTTTGAGCCGTTCGATCTCCTCGTCGTTCATGTCCAGACGCTCCCGCAGGATCTGCTCGTTGTGCTCGCCCAGCAGCGGGGAGTGCATACGGATGGAGGTCTGGTTGTTGGTGAATTTCAGGTGGCTGTTGGTGATCTTCACCGAGCCGGCCACGGGGTGGTCGCACTCGACGAACATCTCACGCGCACCGGCGATATGGGGATCGGCCACGACGCGGTCGATGGTGTTGATGGGGCCGGCGGGGATGCCGGCGTCCAGCAGCAGTTCCACGATGTCGTCGATCTTCCGCTCCTTCGTCCAGCTCTCGATGATGCGCTTGAGATCGGCATGGTTGGTGACGCGATCGATGTTCTTGGCGAACTTCTCGTCCTCCAGCGCGGGGAGCTGCAGCACGTCCTTGAGCAGGCCGTAGAGCTTGTCGTTGCCGCAGGCGATGATCACATAGCCGTCAGCGGCCTGGAAGGAATCATAGGGGTAGATGGCCTCATATCGGTTGCCGATGCGGGTGGGTGCACGGCCGGTGCACAGATAGATCATGTTGATGATCTCCAGCGAGGACACCATGCCATCGACCAGCGAGATGTCCACCTTGTCGCCTACGCCGGTCTTGAGGCGGTTGGCGTAAGCCGCCAGCACGCCGACGCAGCAGCTCAGGCCACCCACCACGTCTGCGATGGCGGTGCCGGTGCGGGTGGGCGGGGTGTCCGGCCAGCCGGTGGTGCTCATCAGGCCGCTCATGGCCTGACCGATGATGTCGTAGCCGGCACGCTTGGAATAGGGGCCGTAGTGGCCGAAGCCGGATATGCAGCCATACACGATGGCAGGGTTCACCTTGCGCAGCTCCTCATACCCGAGCCCCAGCTTGTCCATCACGCCGGGACGGTAGTTTTCCAGCACGATGTCGCTCTGCTCGACCAGCTTCAGAAAGATCTTTTTTCCTTCCTCGCTCTTGAGGTCGAGGGTCATGCCGTATTTGTTCCGATTCAGGTTCATGAAATAGGCGCTCTCGCCGTTGACGATGGGGGCGTTGGCGCGGGAATCGTCTCCCCGCCCGGGCATTTCGATCTTGATGACGTCGGCTCCCATGTCCGCCAGCATCATCCCGCAGTATGGTCCAGCCAAGACGCGAGTCAGATCCAGCACCTTTACGCCGCTTAGGGTTCCGCTCATGATTGACACCTCACGTTGTACAGAATTTACGAAACGATCGTAACATGACTTTGCGGAATGGGCAATTTGTTAAAAATTATCGCGGATGATGGCGCCGTGGTGTTTCAAATCAGGGCTGATAAACGGGGATGAAACATTTTCGACCCACCAAGATGGCTCTTTCCGCTCGATCGGTGTGGTTTCTGCCGATGGTTTTTGTGGAAAATGACCATATTCGGCCGGTTTTTTGCCGCCATCCCCTTGCGGGACGGCCTTTTTTCGCCTATAATAAAAAGCAAAGATACCGGGGAACGCCTCTTTTTTCACAGCATCGAGGGGGGATCTGTCACGATGGCGTACCAACATCACATCGGGTTTTTGGGCTACGGCCAACTGACCCAAATGCTTCAGGAGATCTTGCCGGCGCTGCGCTGGACGGACACCGTGATCGAGGTGCTCAACAGCACGGCGGACACGCTCCAGATCTGTGTCGAGCAAGGCCGTCAAAAGGGCTGTGAGGTGTTCGTGGGCGGTTCGGCCAACGCCGCTGAATTCGCGCGGCAGGGGCAGGGGCATCTGGTCGAGATCCCCATCCAAGACATCGATTATCTCACGGCGCTGCAGTCCGCGCTGGAGCAGGGACATCATCCGGCGATCGTGCTCTATCAGCACGCCAAGCGGCCGGACATCGCGGTCTATGAACGCCTCCTCGGCTCCCACATTTCGCTGCTGACTTACGAGGATGCGCAGGATATGAAGGAGAAGATCGCGCAGACCGCGTGCGATAGCATCGTCGGGGCGTCCCACGCGCTGGAGGTCGCACAAAAGCTGGGCAAGGCGGGCATACTGCTGTATCCGGGCAAGGCCAGCATCATGCAGACGCTCGAAAAGGCGCGCGATCTGGCGCGGCAGCTGCATCAGGAGCAAAAAAGTCAGGCGATCTTGCGCTCTATCGTCAATAATTCCACCTTTGGCGTGGTGGTCTGCGATACCAAAGGGGAGATCACGCTGTTCAACCGAGCGGCGCAGCGGCTGACCAACCTTTCGGGGCAAGAGGTGCGGGGGCAGTACATCGACCAGCTCTTTCCCACGCTCAAGACCGCTCGCTTTTTATCGGGCGATCAGGAAAAGCAGGATGGCTGGCATTTGATCCAGGACACGATGTTCCGCTGCATACAGACGAAGATCCGGCTGCGTGGGGAGGGGCTGGGCGTGCTGACCACCTTCTATATGGACAGCCGCAGCAGGAAATACGTCCCGACCGCCGTTTATCCGGAGCGAACGGCGAGAGCGACCTTTTCCGATTGGGCGGCTCATCGCCCCGGGCTGGAGCACCACACCCGGCAGGCGCGCGCATACGCCCGCTCGGCGCTCAACCTGATCGTCGTGGGAGAGACGGGGAGCGGACGGGAGTGGCTGGCGCAGTGTATCCACAACGCCACGTTCGAGGAGAGCCGCCCGTATGTGCGCATCAACTTCGCCGCCTTTTCGGGTCAGGATGCGGGACAGTGCTTGCTCGGCGGACAAAACGACCGCGACAAGGGCGTGCTGGCGTTCGCCGATCAGGGCACGGCCGTGCTCGAGCACCTCGATCAGGCACCGCCGCAGGCCATTTCCTGTCTGATCGATGTCATGCGCTATCAGCGGCTCTTGCGGCCGGGCACGGTGGACTCGACCCCTGTCCACATCCGCTTCATCACGCTGGTCACGCCGGAGGAGCTCGAACGGCTGCCGCCCGTCCTGCGCACGCTGGCGGGCATCTTGGTCTTTGCGCTGCCGCCGCTGCGCGACCAGCGGCAGGATGTCCCGGCGCTCTTCCTGCGTTTTCTGCGCCAGCATGAGGAGCAGGGCGACAAACAGGAAAAGCTGTCCCAGCGCATGGAACGGCTGCTGCTCTTTTATGACTGGCCGGGGAATCTGGATGAGCTGTCGGCGGTCTGCCAGCGCTATCTGTTCGCTGTGGGGCAGGAGACCGCCTGCACGCAGGCGACCAAGTATCGCCTGTTGGTCAAGGCCATCGGGGAGGAGAGCTTGCTGCAAGCGCTATTGCGGCAATATCCCGCCTTGACCGATCCGACGGCCGAGGCGGAGGCGTTCCAAGCGGGGATCGCCGTCGCGAAGGACATCTTGGGGTATCGCAATACGATACTGGCGGAAAAGCTGGGCATGAGCAGGACGACGCTTTGGCGAAAGCTCTCGAGCGCGACGCCGCCCGCCCCATGAAGGAGCGCTCGTTCACGATAGGACGAAACACGGAAAAAAAGAACATCACGGACGCGAAAAAGGAGGCATGGATGGGATGAAACGATCGATCTTGGCTGTCGTATCCGCCGTCGTGGCGGCTTCTCTGTGCGTGACCGCTGCGGCGGTGGAGGCGCCGGAAAAGGTGAACACCTATACGTCGGGGCAGTTCGCCGATGTGCCGGCTGGCCTGTGGTGTGCCGCCAATGTGCGGTATGTCTATGAATACGGCATCATGAACGGCAAAACGGCGCAGTATTTCGACACGACGAGCAACTTGACCGTGGCGCAGGCCGTCGTCATGGCCTGTCGGCTGCACAGCGCTTATGTGGGCGATGGCGCGGAATTCCCCGCTGGCGACCCGTGGTACCAGCCCTATTTGCGTTATGCCAGCGAAAACGACATCCTGTGGGAGGCCGACCGCTATGATGTCGCGATCACGCGGGCGGATTTCGCTATGCTGTTCGACAGCGCCCTGCCGGTGGACGCGCTGCCCGTCCTCAGCAGCATCGAGACGGGCGCGATCCCGGACGTGCCGCTGGGCTCTTACTGTGCGCGATCGGTCTACCGGCTCTATGAGGCCGGTATCCTGCAAGGCAACGATGCGACCGGGCGCTTCACGCCCTATCAGCCCATCACGCGGGGCGCGGCTGCGGCGATCGCCAGCCGTATGGCCGATCCCTCGCTGCGCAAGGCCATCACCTTGCAGAGAGCGCCCGCCAAGCTGGTGCCGATCGATGCGCTCCAAAACCGCGCCAAACTCAAAAAGAAGTGCACCGAAGCCGAATTCCAAGCCGCTTATGACGCGGCGAAGGAAGTGGTCACGCCGCTGGCCGGGCTGCCCCGCGAGGATCAGCTTTATGGCATCGCGACCGCGCTGCGGCAGATGGTCGAGAGCGGCGCGGTCGCCTATACCACGTCGGCGGCGCACTATAACGATCCGTATGGCTATCTGGTCACGGGCGTGTCCTCCTGTGCGGGCTGCGCCCGCACCACCGGCCTGTGTCTCAGTATGCTGGGCATCCCCTTCGAGCACGTCAATGAGGATCAGTGGAGCCACCAGTGGTGCCGCGCCAAGATGCCCGATGGCACGTACTGGATCTGCGATGCGTATGGCCTGTACTGCGGGCCGGAGCGCAGCCCCTATCAGCACCCCTATTTTTGAGCTATGAGCGGCCGCGCGGTCGGTCGGTTGCCCCGCTAAAGGAAGGCTGCCCCTTCACCCCTGCCCGCGCATGGCCTCGTGCAGCTTTTCCAGCGCCCGCTTTTCGATGCGGGAGACGTAGCTGCGCGAGATGCCGAGCTGGCGGGCGATCTCGCGCTGGGGCAGGGGCGCGGGCAGGCCGAGACCGTAGCGCAGGCGGATGATCGTGCGCTCACGCGGGGACAGACAGCTGGCCAGCGCCCGGTGCATCGCGTCATAGCGGTCGTGCTCCTCGACGGCGGCCAGCCGCTCGTCCTCGCAGCAGATCACGTCCTGCAAGGCCAGCGCGTTGCCGTCGCCGTCGGTCTCGAGCGCGTCGGACAGCGACAGCTCGCCCGCCCGCTTGCGTTTTTGCCGGAAATACATCAGCAGCTCGTTCTGGATGCACTTGGAGGCATATGTCGCCAGCCGGATGTTCTTATCCGGCTGGAAGGTGCTGACCGCCTTGATCAGTCCGATCGTGCCGATCGAGATCAGATCGTCCTGCTCGGCGCTGGCCGCATAGTATTTTTTGACGATATGCGCCACCAGACGCAGATTGTGCTCGATCAGCGCCGCGCGGGCGCGGAGGTCGCCCTCCTGCCGGAAGCGGCGCAGCAGCGCGGCCTCCTCGTCGGGCGGCAGCGGCTTGGGGAACGAGCCATCCGCGCCCTGCACACGCAGGACGAGGAAAAAGAACGCGCCGCCAAGAGTGAGCAGGGCGGGGAAAAGCATGGGGACGCACCTCGATTCAGTCAGGATACCGCTACCGTATGCGCGGCGCAGGCTGTCCTATACCGACGAAAAAAAGGGTTGTTTTTTGTGCGTCTATCCAGTATAATGAGAATATATAAGACAAGATGCACAAGGAGGTGTAAGCTGTGCCAGGTGCAGAATTTTATATGCAGTTCCTGCCGTTGATCGTGCTGATCGTGCTGTTTTATTTCATGCTGATCCGGCCGCAGCGCAAGCGCGATAAGGCCGAGCGTGAAATGCGCAACTCGATCGCGGTGGGGGATGAGATCTCCACGATCGGCGGTTTCATCGGCCGCGTCGTCAGCGTCAAGGATGATGTGCTGGTGATCGAGTCCTCGAACGACCGCACCAAGCTCAAGATCTACCGTTGGGCGATCCGCGGCAAGGAGGCTTCGGCGACCGAGTCGGTCGAGGCGCCGAAGGATGCGGACAAGAACGCCAAGTAATGAAGCGGCTCCTGCCCGAATAGGATGAGCTATCGATCATTCGGCGGGAGGATAGCTATGAGAAAGACCAACGAGAGCCAGTCGCCTGCCGGCATCCTGTTGCCGGGCGGCGCGGTGGGTCTGCTGATGACCCTCGTCCTGATGCTGGCCGGGGCGGTGCTGCTGCACCGCGGGTCGCTGCCGGAAGGGGCGACGCCGGTCTATGCGCTGGGATCGCTGGCGGTGGGCTGTGCATTGGCGGCGCTGATCGCGGCCAAGCGGGCGGCGGCTGGCAAGCTGCTGTGGGCGCTGGGCGCGGGCGGCGTGGTTTTTCTGATCCTGCTGGCTGCGGGCGCGGGCTTGCTCGCGCAGCCGGTGGATCTGATGCGCACAGCGTCCAGTTTGCTCTGTGCGATGGTGGCTTCGGTGCTGGGCGGTCTCGCCGGCGCCGGGCTGCGTCCAAAGAAACGATACCGACATATCAAAAAATAGGAGGGAAACGACGATGAAGCACGTATCTACCCTGACCTCTGCCACCCTGAAGCAGACGGCGGCTTACGGCGGCTGCGGCGAGTGCCAGACCTCGTGCCAGTCCGCGTGCAAGACCTCTTGCACGGTGGCCAACCAGAAGTGCGAGAACACGGCTCGATAACGCAGCGCGTCCATCGAGCGGGGCATGGCCGCACGGCAGTGCGGGCTGCCCACCGGCATCCTGACCCACGCGCCTGTCGCGGGTCGGGGTGCGTCGGCCGTTCGGCCGACAGAGAACGAACAGCGCGCAGAGCGCGCAACGGGGAACGAAAGGCGCACCGCTCGGTGCGCCTTGTTTCTGCGATCGGAGGAAATAGCGAATATGATCCATCGTTATCAAAAAAATGGACTGAATTTCGTGCTGGATGTCGATTCCGGCGCGGTGCACGTGCTCGACGAGATCGGCTATGCGGTGTCCGGCCTGATCGATGCGGCGATGGCGGCGACCTGCCCGCAGGCGGTCGTGGACGCCCTGCCGCAGTACCCGGCGGACGAGGTGCGCGAGGCATATGACGAGCTCTATGCGCTCAAGCAGGCCGGGCAGCTCTTCGCGGAGGATGCTCACATCGATGTCAGCCGATATATCCCGGTGGATGCACCGGTCAAGGCGCTGTGTCTGCACGTCGCACACGACTGCAACCTGCGCTGCACGTACTGCTTCGCCTCGACGGGCGATTTCGGCAAGGGGCGCAAGATCATGCCGCCCGAGGTGGCCAAAAAGGCGATCGATTTCGTGCTCGCGCGGTCGGGCAAGCGCCACAACATCGAGGTGGACTTTTTCGGCGGCGAGCCGCTGATGGCGTGGGACACCGTGGTGCAGACGGTCGCGTATGCGCGCAGCCTCGAGCAGCAGCACGGCAAAAAGTTCCGCTTCACCATCACCACCAACGGCCTGCTGCTCGACGAGGAAAAGCGGGCGTATATCAACGAGAACATGGACAATGTCGTGCTGTCGCTCGACGGGCGGCCGTCGGTCAACGACGAATTCCGCAAGACGGTCTCGGGCGCGGGCAGCTACGAGACGATCGTGCCCAAGTTCAAGGCGCTGGTGGATGCCCGCGACCCCGCCAAAGACTATTACGCCCGCGGCACGTTCACCGCGCGCAATCTGGATTTCGCCGAGGACGTGGTGCACATCGCGGACGCGGGCTTCGATCGCCTGTCGATCGAGCCGGTGACGGCCGATCCCGACTGCGGTTACGACCTGACCGAAGCCGATCTGCCCGCGATCGAGGCCGAGTATGACCGCCTGACCGAGATCATGCTCGAGCGCAGGAAGGCAGGAAAACCGTTCACCTTCTTCCACTTCATGGTCGATCTCGATCAGGGGCCGTGCGTGATCAAGCGGCTGCGCGGCTGCGGCGCGGGCTACGAATACGTGGCCGTCACGCCGGACGGCGACATCTATCCCTGCCACCAGTTCGTCGGCAAGGACGAGTTCAAGCAGGGCAGCGTGCTCGACCAGTCGTTCGATCAGACGATCGCGGCCAAGTTCGCGGGCATGAACATCTACACCCGCCCCAAGTGCCAGCAGTGCTGGGCGAAGTTCTATTGCTCGGGCGGCTGCTCGGCGGCCAACTATAATATGAACCACGACATGAACGACGCATATGAGCTGGGGTGCGAGATGGAGCGCAAGCGGCTGGAATGTGCGATCTATCTGAAAGCCGTGGAAAAAATGGGCGACGATCGGTGCAAGTGATGGATCGATGAAAAAAATAGGTAAAATATCTTGCGGAGCCGCAGACCACTGGCTATAATAGGCGGTAAGATGTGACCCGCCTGCGGAAGGAGAGTGAGTAGAGATGCCGCAGAATGTGATGGTGTCCGTGGTCGGTGAGGGCGAATACCTGCCGCACCTGGTGCGGGCGATATTGGTGAAGGAGGTCATCCCGCCGCGCAACCTGTTCCTGTCGATGAAGAACGCCGCAGCCTGTCAGGCGGCGGCGGGATACGAGGTTTCGCTGTGCGAGGATGAACAGGCCGCCGTGATCAAGAGCGAGATCGTGCTCGTCGTCGCGTCCAAGCGCGAGATGGCGACCGAGCTGGCCAAGATCTCGAGCAGCTCGCAAAAGCGCGTGGTCGTCAGCGTGTGCGATAAGGCGTCGATCGATCTGGACTATGTTTCCGAGCGGATCGCCGCCGCGACCGAGCTGATCGCCGCCGTGCTGCACCGAGACGAGCAAGGCCGCCTGTATGCGACATATGCGATCAGCCCCAGAGTGCGCCTGTTCCTGCATCAGCCGTGCCGCGATCTGGTGGACGCGATGTGCGCGCTGTGCAACGAGCAAGGCTGAGGTTCTGACCGGACGAGACCGAGAATATGCTGTGATATGACTTCCGATGGGGGGAGACGTATGAACAAACAGCATATCCTCGGTTTTTTTGATCTGTTGGTGCGGACACCGGCCTTTCTGTTCCTGTGCGCGATGTTTTTGTGCGGGGCGCTCGCGGGCGGGCTGACCGGGCTGTACGCGGGCGAGGGGGACAGCGCGGTGACGCTGGGCGCGTATCTGACCGGCCTGCCCGCGCAGGTGCCGCAGAGCGTGCTGGCGGCCGTGCTGTGGCTGGTGCTGCCGCTGGTCTGCGGCCTGCTGCGACCGGCGACGCTGCTGCTGTCGATGGTGGTGGCGGCGCGGGGCTTCGTGCTCGCGCTGACCGTCGCGGTCGGCGTGGCGCAGGGCGAGGGCGTGCTGCTCTCGCTGTGTGCGGCCGGGCTGCCGGCGGTGCTCAGCGTGTCCGCGCTGCTCGCGGTGTGCGCGATGGTCTGGCAGAGCGGCGAGACCGCGGGACGCTATGCGCTGCGCGCCTGCCGCCTGCCGTATGTGGTCTGCCTGCTGCTGGCGGTGGGCAGCGCCCTGCTGCGGGCGCTGCTGCTCGCGGGGCGATAGCGAGCGGTCGGCCGATGGCGCGAGGGCGGGGGGCGCGTCCCGTAGCCCTCGCGCCGCACCGGCGCAGGGGCGCGAAAAAAAGTTCGTGAAAAAACCTTGACAACTCAGTTAGCATATGCTAACATATACACAGGTTAGCCAAGGCTTACTGATACGCCTCGCAGGCTGCGCGGCCGCACGGAACGGGTCGCCCAGCCGGATATATCTGATCTCCTCTGGTGTTTTTGCGCACGAAAACGAACGATGTTCTCCCACAAGGAACGCGGCCGTATGGCTGACCGCGGCCGCGTCGTTCGGTCAGAGCGATCGAGGCGCAGACAGAGCACAGACCGTACAGGAGGTGGCCGTTTTCATGGAACGAGGACTCGACCATTTGCTCGCAGCATACTGCTCGCCGACGCTGGCGGGCGTCAAGCCGGCCAATTTGGTGGCGTGCGATCGCGCACAGTATCCCGATCTGCCGCAGCGGCTGGCGGTCTACCGCCGGGCGTTCGCCCCGCGCGGTTTCCGCTTCGCGATCGTGTGCGCTTGCCGCGAACGCTGGCTGCTGCTGGTCTACCACGCGGAGCGCTTGCGCCGCCGCATGGCCGAGCCGGGCGTGCAGCACGTGCTGGGCTGGTTCGGCTATCCGGCCGGACAGTCGCTCGAGGCGCAGCTCGCGGTGCTCCGGCGCAGGATCGCGCAGTCGTCCGGGTTCCCGCATGAGATCGGGCTGTTCTTGGGCTATCCGATCGAGGACGTGGTCGGCTTCATCCGCAATGAAGGACGCGGCTGCAAGCTGAGCGGCTACTGGAAGGTCTATGGCGACGCGGAGGCTGCCGCGCAGCTGTTCGCCCGTCTGGCGCGTGTATGCCATGCCGTGACACGGCGCATCGAGCAGGGCGAAACGCTGCTCGAGGTGTTCGCCGCGGCGTGATACCCCAAATATACCGAAACCATACTGAAAACAGATCTGAAGGAGGTCTATCGACATGAATGAAGCAGCAGTGATCTATTGGACGCAGACCGGCAACACCGAGCAGATGGCGGGCGCGATCGCCGAAGGCATCCGCGCAGGCGGTGTGACGTGCGATCTGCTGAACGTGGCCGACATCGACGCCGCGACGGCCGCGGGTTACACTAAGCTGGCGCTCGGCTGCCCGGCTATGGGCGCAGAGGTGCTCGAGGAGATGGAGTTCGAGCCGTTCTTCACCGAGCTGGAGGGCAAGCTGTCCGGCTGCAAGCTGGCGCTGTTCGGCTCTTACGGCTGGGGCGACGGCCAGTGGATGCGCGACTGGGTACAGCGTGCAGAGGACGCGAACGCCAGCCTGTACACCGGCGAGGGGCTGATCGTCAACGAGACGCCGGACGCAGACGGCCTGGCACAGTGCCGCGCCTTTGGCGAGGGTTTCGCCGCTTATTGAGCCTGTTTTCCGCACCATGCGGTGCGCTACGAGATGGCGGGCGCTGCGCCCCCATCCCTTCTTTCGGTCGTGCCCGCCGCAACGGCGGCGGTCATGATACAAATATCCTTTCTTGTCCCTCGGGGATCTTCCCCAACGGCATACTGCCCGGTATGCCCGCATAACATCGACCCGCGGCCGTCCGGAACAACGGCTGCGGGTCTCCTCCTGCCAGGCGGGCAGGTGCGACAGGGGGCGATCGGAAAAAAATGAAAAACAGCCCTTGACAAAAGGGGGTTAGCGGTGGTAAACTTCAAAAGAAGTTAGATACGCCTAACGATACAGGACGCCCCACCGGGCGCAAAAAGGAGAGGATCATGAGCATGCCGCTGACATTGCTGGACACCGGGGTAGAGACCACGGTCAAGTCCATTCGGGGAAAAGACCAGACCCGACAGTTTTTGCGAAACCTCGGCTTCGTGGAGGGCGCGGCGGTCACGGTCGTCTCCTCGCTCGCGGGCAACTTGATCGTTTCGGTGAAGGATACGCGCGTCGCGATCTCGCAGAAGATGGCGGCGCGGATCATGGTGTGAAAGGGGAAAAGGAATGAAAGATCTCAAAAGCACGCCCTGCGGCACGACCGTCACCGTCCGCAAGGTCGAGGGCGAGGGCGCGACGCGCCGCCGCATCATGGATATGGGCATCACCCGGGGCGCACAGGTGTATGTGCGCAAGGTCGCGCCGCTGGGCGACCCGATCGAGGTGACGGTGCGCGGCTACGAGCTGTCGCTGCGCAAGGCTGATGCCGCACGCATCCTGGTCGAATGAGACTGCGCGTGCCATCACAGAAGGAACGAACGTGGACAGAAAGAAAGGGGAACTGATATGTCGATCCGATTGGCGCTGGCGGGCAACCCGAACAGCGGCAAGACCACGATGTTCAACGAACTGACCGGCGCGACCCAATATGTGGGCAACTGGCCGGGCGTCACCGTGGAAAAGAAAGAAGGACGCTATAAGGCAGACAAAACGGTATCCATCACCGACCTGCCGGGCATTTATTCGCTCTCGCCGTATACCCTCGAGGAGGTCATCACCCGCGATTATCTGGTGCGCGAACGCCCGGATGTGATCGTCGATCTGGTGGATGCCGCCAACCTCGAGCGCAACCTGTATTTGACCACCCAGCTCGTCGAGATGGGGATCCCGGTCGTGATCGCGCTCAACATGATGGACATCGTGGCCAAGCGCGGTGACACCATCGACACCAAAAAGCTGTCGGCCAAGCTGGGCGTGCCGGTGGTCGAGACCACCGCGCTGCGCGGCAAGGGCACCAAAGAGCTGATCGCCGCCGCCCACGCGGCTGCGGCCGGTGCTGCGCCGTCCTGCCCGCGGTTCTCGGACACGATCGAGGGCGCACTGGGGCAGATCGAGACGCTGATCGCCGACGTGACCGAGCAGCGCCAGCGCCGCTGGTACGCGATCAAGCTGTTCGAGCGCGACGAAAAGGTGCTCGCGCAGTTCCAGCTGGGCAAGGACGTGCGCGATACGCTCGAGGGCATCATCACTGCGGTCGAGGATGAGCTGGACGATGACGCCGAGTCCATCATCACGGATGCCCGCTATCAGTACATCACGAGGCTGGTGCAGCCCTGCATCAAAAAGAAGCAGAGCGGCATGACCATCTCGGACAAGATCGACCGCGTGGTGACCAACCGTATCTTGGCGCTGCCGATCTTCGCGCTGGTCATGTTCGTCGTGTATTACGTCTCGGTCACTTCGGTCGGCACGATCCTGACCGATTGGGCGAACGACGGCGTGTTCGGTGACGGCTGGTATCCGCTCGGCATCGGCCGCGCGGCGTTCGACGAGGCCACGGCCGAGTACGAAGCCGATGTGACCCGCCGCGACGCATGGCTGGAAGCCGCCGAGCAAGGCGGCGTGGACGTTTCCGCGCTGACCGCGCTGCTCGAGGACGAGGACGCGGATCCCGCTGCGGTCGCGCAGGCGGGCGAAGCCCTCGCTGCGGATAGCGCAGCGGCGGGTATCGTCGGTATCGCAGCGTTCGAGGACGAGGAGACCGAGGCGGTCACGACCGAGGAGGTCGATACGGCGGCGTTCACGCAGGCGCTCGCGGCAGAAGAGCCCGCGCCGGAGGACTTCGGCACGTTCATCCCGGGCATCCCGGTGCTGCTCGAGGGCGTGCTGGGCGGTCTGGGCATCGCGGACTGGCTGTATAGCCTCATCATGGACGGTATCGTGGCCGGTGTCGGCGCGGTGCTCGGCTTCGTGCCGCAGATCTTGGTCTTGTTCCTGTTCCTCGCGGTGCTGGAGGATTGCGGCTATATGGCGCGTGTCGCGTTCATCATGGATCGCATCTTCCGCAAATTCGGCCTGTCCGGCAAGTCGTTCATCCCGATGCTGATCGGCACGGGCTGCGGCATCCCCGGCGTCATGGCCTCGCGCACGATCGAGCAGGAGCGCGACCGTCGCATGACTATCATGACCACGACGTTCATCCCCTGCGGCGCCAAGCTGCCGATCATCGCGCTGATCGCAGGCGCGCTGTTCGATAACGCGGGCTGGGTGGCCTTCTCGGCATATGTGATCGGCGTGCTGGCGATCATCCTGTCGGGCATCATGCTCAAAAAGTTCAAAATGTTCGCCGGCGAGCCCGCACCGTTCGTCATGGAGCTGCCGGCGTACCACCGGCCGACCGCGGTCAACGTGCTCCGCTCGATGTGGGAGCGCGGCTGGTCGTTCATCAAGAAGGCCGGTACGATCATCCTGCTGTCCACCGTCGTGCTGTGGTTCCTGCTCGGCTATGGCTGGGAGAACGGCGCGTTCGGCGCGATCGAGGACATCAACAACAGCATCATGGCGCGGATCGGCAGCGTGTTCGCCCCGCTGGGCTTTGGCGACTGGGAGTTCGTCGTGGCGACCGTGACCGGCTGGATCGCGAAGGAGAACGTCGTCGCCACCTTCGGCCAGATCTTCGGCTTCGCCGAGGTCGCGGAGGACGGCAAGGAGATCTGGAGCAACTTGGCGGCCTCGCTCAGCGCGGTCAGCGCGTATTCGTTCATGTGCTTCAACCTGCTGTGCGCCCCGTGCTTCGCGGCGATGGGCGCGATCAAGCGGGAGATGAACAACGGCCGCTGGACGGCGTTCGCGATCGGCTATATGATGGTATTCGCTTATGCGGTCTCGCTGATGGTGTACCAGTTCGGCGGCCTGATCACCGGCGAGCTGACTTTCGGCCTCGGCACGGTCGCGGCGGTCGCGGTGCTGGCGCTGCTGCTCTACCTGCTGCTGCGCAAGCCCGCGCGGGTGGAGGATACCGATAGCCTGCGGCGCATGAGCGTGCAGGCGAACGGCTAAACAGTGTGTGATAGCAAGAAAGGAGGCGGCGGAGATGGCGACCTTGCTCGTCGGTCTGCTCGTGCTGGCGGTGATCGTGCTCGCGTTGCGTGCGACCATCCGTCAGTCTAAGTCGGGCGGCTGTGCTGGCTGCTCGGGCTGTGGCGAGGGCTGCGCCTGCCACCAGACGCACGACACCGATCAAAAAACGTGAGAACGAAAGTGCATCGACCCAGTGGGTCGGTGCGCTTTTTTCATGCGCTGCTGCACGTCCGCAGCGGTGAGGGGGGCGCTCGCTGCCCAGCGGGCTGGGGGGTCGCCTGACGGGGCGAAGGGCGTGCCCACTCCCCAGCGGGCGGGGGTTTCGCGGCTTGCGAGCCGCGGGGAGTTTCGCCGTCTGCGGACGGTGAGGAACGGTGCGCTTGCGCGGCGCGGGCGGACAAGAGGGACGAAACCTTAGGTTTCTTCCCTCTTGTCGATCACCCTTTTTCCTCTTTTTTAAGGCCGCGCACGGCGCGGATCTCTCCTTTGGCGGTTTTCCGCCCTGTGCCCCGGC
>JAUNJI010000017.1 GCA_030533295.1 Eubacteriales bacterium | reverse complement strand
CACGGCGTCGTCCACCAGCACGGCGATGTCGCGCGTCGAGGCCGGGAACTTGGGCAGCGGGTGGAACAGCTTGACCGGGTCGATCGCCTCGAACAGCGCATCCATGCGCAGCTCGGCGGCCAGCACCTCGCCGGGCAGGCCGTAGCGGCCGCAGACGGTCGGGTGCACGGTGCCGAACACGCCCGCGCGTGCGCCGCCGATCAGCAGCGCCGCGCAGCGCCCCGGATGGTAGGCGGGCTCGTTCGTTTCGGGCGCGAACTGCACGTCGTGGATGTTGAGCTCGCGGCAGAGCGCCTCGATCACGCCCTTGAACTGGAAGAAGGACAGGCGGCCGTAAGAGCCCAGCGTGAGCACCTTTTCCTCGTGCGGGAGCACGTCGGGATCGGCCTTGCCGTCCTTGAGGACGGGGAGGTAGATCGTGCCCATCTCGAACAGCGAGGCGGCCGGGTTGCGGTGCGCGTGGTTGTGCGCGAGCGATTGCAGCATGGAGGGCAGCACGGTGGTGCGCATCACGCTCAGCTCCTCGCCCAGCGGGTTGACGATCGTGGTCGAGATGCGGCGCGGATCGTCCGCAGCCAGCCCGATCATATCATAGAACTTGGGCGAGATGAACGAGTGGCTCATCGCCTCGTCGAAGCCCGCCTCGCGGCACACCAGCGACGCGGCGCGCTCGGCCTGCTGGCGGGGCGTGTACTCGCCCTGCACCATTTCGCCCGCGTACAGCGTGGTCGGGATCTTGTCGTAGCCGTACATCCGCGCGACCTCCTCGGCGAGGTCGCACATCCGCGCGATGTCGGTGCGGAAGCTCGGCACGATGACCTCGCCCCCCTCGACGGCGAAGCCCAGCTTTTCCAGATAGCCCTGCTGCTCGTCCGCGGGCAGCGACAGGCCGAGCAGGGCGTTCATCTTGTCCGGCTCGAAGGGCAGGCGCTGGGGCGCGGGATCGGAATGATCGACATCGATCACGCCGTCGATGACCTCGCCTGCGCCCAGCAGCTCGACCAGCTCGCAGGCGCGATCGACCGCCGCCAGCGTCATGCGGGGATCGAGCCCCTTTTCAAAGCGGCCGGAGGCCTCGGTGCGCATACCCAGCGCCTTGGCCGTCACGCGGACGGTCGCGCCGTGGAAGCACGCGGACTCGAACACGACGGTCTGGGTGTCGTCCTCGATCTCGGAGTTGGCGCCGCCCATGACGCCCGCGACCGCGACCGGCTTGTCCTCGTCGCAGATGGCCAGCATCGCGGGGGTCAGGTCGTGATCTTGGCCGTCCAGCGTCTGGATGGTCTCGCCCGCCCGGGCGCGGCGCACGACGATCTTGCCGTTGGACAGGCAGGTATAGTCGAAGGCGTGCATGGGCTGGCCGTATTCGAGCATGACATAGTTGGTGATGTCGACGATGTTGTTGATCGGGCGCACGCCGCAGGCGTGCAGGCGCTCGCGCATCCACGCGGGCGAGGGCTCGATCTTGATGTTGCGCACCAGACGCGCGGTGTAGCGCGGGCACAGGTCGGGATCCTTGACCTCGACCGACATATACTTGCTGATGTCGTCGCCCACGCCCTTGACCACCGGCGTTTTGACCGCGAACGGACGGTCGAAGGTGGCGGCGGTCTCGCGGGCGAGGCCGATCACGCTCATGCAGTCCGGGCGGTTGGAGGTGATCTCGAAGTCGGCGACCCACTCGTCCAGCCCGAGCACCTTTTTGATGTCCGTGCCGACCGGCGTGCCGGCGGGCAGGAACAGGATGCCGTTGTCGCACGCATAAGGTACGCAGCCGTGGCTCAGTCCCAGCTCTTGGAACGAGCACATCATGCCGTTGGAGACCTCGCCCCGCAGCTTGCTGCGGGTGATCTTGACCCCGCCGGGCAGGGTGGACTTGTGCAGCGCGACCGGGCAGATCTCGCCCACGCTCTCCGGGGAGACGTTGGGCGCGCCGGTGACGATCTGGACAGGCTCGTCCTGTCCCACGTCGAGCTGGCAGATCTTGAGATGGTCGGAGTCCGGGTGGTCGATGACCGACAGCAGCTTGCCGGTCACGACGTTTTCGATCTCCGCGCCGAGGTAGTAGACCTCCTCGACCTTGGAGCCGGACATGGTCAGCCGGGCATCATACTCCTTGGGCGTGATGCCGGCCATATCGGTGTATTCCGAAAGCCAGGAAAGCGGCAGTTTCATAGCAGATAAGCGCTCCTTCACAGAAATAATCAGGGTATCGCGCCGTCAGGCGCGTATCGAATGGAGGACGTGAAGCCCCGCGCCGTCAGGCGCGTCGTTCAATAGGCGATCGCTTTGCGATCTCCGTAAAAAGTCCGGCTTTGCCGGACGTTTGAAGTCCCCTATACTCGTTAGAATTGCTCCAAAAATCGCACGTCATTTTCGTAGAACAGCCGGATGTCGTCGATCTTGAACCGTCCCATGACCGTGCGCTCGAGGCCGATGCCGAAGGCATAGCCGGAATATTCCTCCGGGTCGATGCCGCTCATCTCGAGCACCTTGGGGTGCACCATGCCGCAGCCCAGGATCTCGATCCAGCCCTCGCCCTTGCACAGCGGGCAGCCCGCGCCGTGGCAGCGATAGCACTGGATGTCCATCTCCGCGCTGGGCTCGGTGAAGGGGAAGTGGTGCGGGCGGAAGCGAACGACCGTGTCCTCGCCATAGAGCTTTTTGGCGAACAGCTCCAGGATGCCCTTGAGGTCGCTCATGCGGATGCCCTTATCGACGACCAGCCCCTCGATCTGGTGGAAGAGCGGCGAGTGGGTCGCATCGACCGCGTCCGAGCGATACACCCGGCCGGGCGCGATGATGCGGATCGGCGGCTTTTTCTTTTCCATCGTGCGCACCTGCATCGGCGAGGTCTGGGTGCGCAGTACCACGTTGTCCGAGATATAGAACGTGTCCTGCGTGTCGCGGGCGGGGTGATCCTTGGGGATGTTGAGCGCCTCGAAGTTATAGTGGTCGAGCTCGACCTCGGGCCCCTCGGCGATCGAAAAGCCCAGCCCGAGGAAGATCTCCTTGAGCTCGTCGAGCACGATGTTCAGCGGGTGCTTTTTGCCGATCGGCAGCGTCTCGCCCGGCAGGGTGACGTCGATCGTCTCGGCGGCCAGCTTGTGCGCGAGCGCGGCCTGCTCGATCGCGGCGCGCTGCTTTTCGATGGCGGTCTCGATCTCGCTGCGCACGTCGTTGATCAGCTGGCCGACGGCCGGCCGCTCCTCGGCGGCGATGTCCTTCATGCCCTTGAGCAGCGCGGTCAGCTCGCCCTTTTTGCCGAGATAGCGCACACGCGCCTCGTCGAGCGCACGGGGATCTGCCGCGGCAGCGAGCTGCTCCTTCGCGGCCTGCAAAATGCCTTGCAGTTTTTCTTTCATGATGATGCTCCTTTGTGAATGATCGTTCGGGACGCGATAAAAAAGCCTTCCGTCCCGCAAGATAGGGACGAAAGGCGTGCAAGCGGCTTCCGTGGTACCACCCTGATTCCCGGCTGCGCCGGGCACTCATCGAACGCCGGTAACGTGGCGTCAGCCCGCCCGCGCCTACTGGGGGAGATCCGTTCAGCGCCGGTGCTCGCAGGGGAACTTCGCGTCATGCCTCTTTGGGCGGCTCGCAGCCGAAAGGCCGCCTTCTCTGAAAAGAGGGGGATGGCGTTACTTTCCCTGTTCATCGCAGGTGTCGTTATTCCATAACAAATCCATTAAAGCACATCCCGCGGGGAATTGCAAGGGGCGAACGGGCTTTTTCGGCAAATTCGCCCCGAGTCGCGCGGGATGCGCGATATTTGTGCGCGGCGCTTGACAAAACCGCGCAGACTGGCTATACTGATAAAGTTGATAAGCGAAATGCGATGAAAAAGAGGAGTATCCCCCGGAAAGCGCGTTTAGAGAGAGGGCGGTCGGTGCGAGCCCTTCGGCAGCGGGGGAGAAGGTCGCTTTGGAGCAGGCGAGCCGATACCGTAGGCTCGTCCGCCTCGCCCACGTTACGGGCAACGAGCGCGCGGCCATCCGGCCGCGAATGTAGGTGGTACCACGGAGCACGCTTCGTCCTAAGATGAGAGGGACAGGCGTGCTTTTTTCGCTTGCAGCCGAATGGGCTGCGACCGCCCGCCGCCGCACCGGCGCGACAGAACGTATCATGAAGGACAAAGGAGATAGAGCAATGAGCGAACTGCCCAAGACCTATGACCCGAAAGCGGTCGAGGACAAGCTGTACAGCTTCTGGAACGACTCCGGCTTTTTCCATGCCAAGGTCGATCCGGATAAGAGACCCTATACCATCGTCATCCCGCCCCCGAACGTGACCGGCCAGCTCCACATGGGGCACGCCTTCGACGAAACGCTGCAGGACATCCTGATCCGCACCAAGCGGATGCAGGGCTACGAGGCGCTGTGGATGCCCGGCACCGATCACGCGGGCATCGCGACCCAGATCAAGGTCGAGGAGAACCTGCGCGTGCAGGAGGGCAAGACCCGCCACGATCTCGGCCGCGAAAAGTTCCTCGAGCGCGTGTGGGCGTGGAAAAACCAGTACGGCGACCGCATCATCAGCCAGCTCAAAAAGCTCGGCTCGTCCTGCGACTGGGAGCGCGAGCGCTTCACGATGGACGAGGGCTGCTCCAAGGCCGTGCGCGAGGTGTTCGTCAACCTGTATGACAAGGGCCTCATCTACAAGGGACACCGCATCATCAACTGGTGCCCGCACTGCACGACCGCGCTCTCCGATGCCGAGGTCGAGTATGAGACGCAGGCGGGCAAATTGTGGCACATCCGCTATCCGCTGGCCGACGGCTCGGGCGATCTGATCGTCGCGACCACCCGGCCGGAGACCTTCATGGGCGACACCGGCGTCGCGGTCGATCCCGAGGACGAGCGCTACCAGCACCTGATCGGCAAGACCTGCATCCTGCCGATCATCGGGCGCGAGATCCCGATCTTTGGCGATAGCTATGTCGATAAGACGTTCGGCACGGGCTGCGTCAAGGTCACGCCCTGCCACGACCCGAACGACTTCGAGATGGGGCAGCGCCACGACCTCGAGCAGATCCTGATCTTCAACGAGGATGCCACCGTCAACGAGAACGGCGGCAAGTATCAGGGCATGGATCGCTATGCGTGCCGCAAGGCGGTGCTGCGCGACCTCGAGGCGGGCGGCTATCTGGTCAAGACCGAGGAGCATGAGCACAACGTCGGCACCTGCTACCGCTGCGGCACGACGGTCGAGCCGATGACCTCGGCGCAGTGGTTCGTCAAGATGGCGCCGCTGGCCAAGCCCGCGATGGATGTCGTCAAGCAGGGCAAGACCCGGTTCGTGCCCGACCGCTTCGCCAAGACCTATCTGCACTGGATGGAAAACGTGCACGATTGGTGCATCTCGCGCCAGCTCTGGTGGGGACACCGCATCCCGGCGTTCTACTGCGAGGACTGCGGCGAGATGACCGTCGCCAAGGAAGATATGCACGTCTGTCCCAAGTGCGGCAGCACGCACATCCGGCAGGAGGAGGACGTGCTGGATACGTGGTTCTCGTCCGCGCTGTGGCCGTTCTCGACGCTGGGCTGGCCGGACAAGACCCCCGAGCTGGACTATTTCTACCCGACCTCGACGCTGGTCACGGGCTACGACATCATCTTCTTCTGGGTGGCGCGTATGATCTTCTCGGGCGTCGAGCACATGGGCGAGACCCCGTTCGAGACCGTCTATATCCACGGTCTGGTGCGCGATGCGCAGGGGCGCAAGATGTCCAAATCGCTGGGCAACGGCATCGATCCGCTCGAGATCATCGACCAGTACGGCGCGGACGCGCTGCGCTTCACGCTGGCGACCGGCAACAGCCCCGGAAACGATATGCGCTTTTCGACCGAGCGTGTCGAGGCCAGTCGCAACTTCTGCAACAAGATCTGGAACGCCTCGCGCTTCATCCAGATGAACCTGACCCTCGACAAGAACGAGACGGTCGCGCTGCCCGCCGCCCTCGCGCTCGAGGACAAGTGGATCGTCTCCAAGTTCAACACGCTGGTGGCCGAGGTCACGCGCAATATCGACCAGTATGAGCTGGGTCTGGCCGCCGCCAAGCTCAACGACTTCATCTGGGACGATTTCTGCGATTGGTATATCGAGATCGCCAAGACCCGCTTGCAGGCGGGCGACGAGGACGTGCAGCGCGTGCTGTGCTATGTGCTGTCCGGCGCGATGCAGCTGCTGCATCCCTTCATGCCGTTCATCACCGAAACGATCTGGCAGGCGCTGCCGCATGAGGGCGCGTCGGTCATGGTGTCCGCGTGGCCGCAGTACGACGAAAAGCTGCATTTCGCCGACGAGGAGGCGCAGATGGCGACCCTGATGGACGCGGTGCGCGCGATCCGCAACCGCCGCGCCGAGATGAACGTGCCGCCCTCCAAAAAGGCCAAGGTGCTGGTGCTGACCGAAAAGCACGACACCTTCGCGGCGGGCGCGGGCTTCTTTCCCAAGCTGGCCTATGCGTCGTCGATCGAGCCGATCGACACGGTGCCCGCAGACGCGGCCAAGATGGCCTCGGTCGTCACGGGCGACGCGCAGCTCTATATGCCGATGGGCGATCTGATCGACTTCGCCGCCGAGCGGGCGCGTCTGGAAAAGGAAAAGGCCAAGGTCGAGGACGACATCGCCTTCGTCATGAAAAAGCTGGACAACCCGAAGTTCGTCGAAAAGGCGCCGGAAAAGGTCGTCGCGGTCGAGCGCGACAAGGCCGAGCGGCTGCGGGAGCACCTCGCCAAGCTGGAGGAGTCGATCGCCGCGCTCAGCTGATCGGGAGCAGAAAAGGGAGGAAGCGCGCTTCCTCCTTTTCTTTTGGCCAAAGTATGCTATAATACAGGAAAGATCATCGAGATGCCCCGGCGGCTGGCTCGCCGCCGGCAGGAAAGGAAAACAGCATGGACACCGATACCCCCCAAACGGCGATAGACCACATCCACGCGCTCGGCCGCTTCAGCGGTGCGCCCGGGCTGCACCGCATCCGCGCGCTGTGCGCGGCGCTGGGCGACCCGCAGGATAAGCTGCGCTTCGTCCACCTCGCGGGCACCAACGGCAAGGGCTCGACCGCGTGCATGATCGCGTCGGCCTTGCAGGCGGCCGGTCTGCGCACCGGGCTGTATACCTCGCCCTATCTGGTGCAGTTCCACGAGCGCATCCGCGTGGACGGCGCGACCATCCCGGACGGCGACCTGACCCGCCTCGCCGCGCAGGTGGCGCAGGCGTGCCGCGGGCTGACGCTGCCCGCAGGCGAGTCGATCGGCGCGTTCGAGTTCACCACCGCGCTCGCGTTTTTGTACTACGTCGAGCAGTCCTGTGACATCGTGGTGCTCGAGACCGGGCTGGGCGGCCGCTATGACGCGACCAACATCATCCGCGCGAGCGAGGTCTGCGTGCTCACGCCGATCGCACGCGACCATATGGCCGTGCTGGGCGACACGGTCGCCGCGATCGCGGGCGAAAAGGCGGCGATCATCAAGCCGGCGTCGGCCGTCGTGTGCGCGGGCGACCAGCCGCCCGCCGCGCAGATCGTGCTGCGCCGCGCCTGCGACGCACAGGGCGCGGTCTGGTACACCGGCACGCCGGACTGTCGCGTGCTGCGCAGCACGATCGAGGGCACGGCCTTCCTCTATGAGGGACAGGGCTACACCATCGCCATGCCCGGCCGCCATCAGGTCGGCAACGCGCTGACCGCGCTGCGGTCGCTCGCCGCGCTGCGTGAGCGCGGCTGGACGATCCCGGTCGAGGCCGCGGTGCGCGGGCTGGCGCGGGCGCGGCTGCCGGGACGGCTGGAGCGCGTGTGCGACCAGCCGCTGATCCTGCTCGATGGGGCGCACAACGCCGCCGGCGTCGAGGCGCTGGCCGCTGCGGTGGACGAGCTGCTGCGGATGCGCCGCCTGCACGTCATCATGGGCATGGTGCGGGACAAGGAATATGAGGTCTGCGTGCGCCGCATGGCGCAGTGCGCGGACGTGTTCTATGCCTGTATGCCGCCGGCCGACGATCGGGGGCTGAGCGAGCACATGGTCGCCGCCCTCGCGGAGCAGGCGTGCGACGAGGTGTATGACTGCCGCACGGTCGGGGAGGCGCTGGCGCAGGCGATCGGGCGGGCAGCGCCCCGCGACTGCATCTTGGTATGCGGTTCGCTGTTTTTGGTGGGCGAGGCCGAAAAGATCTTCCACGCCCGACAGAAACCGGCAGAATGAGCAGGCGGATAACGGTAAACTAAAGGCTGTACGAAGGTACAGCCTTTTTTCGGGTCAAAATACCGATCGGTCGATGCGGATCGATGGACGAGGTGGAAGGAAAATGCTGCAAATCACACAGGTCAGCCAAGAGGGCACGCTGGTGGTCGCGCTGGCGGGCGAGCTCGATCACCACGCGGCGCGGGCGGCAATCGAACAGGCCGAAGATCTGATGGTGCTCTATCCCTGCGACGCGCTGGTGCTCGATCTGTCTGGGCTGACGTTCATGGACAGCTCGGGGCTGGCGGTGGTGCTGCATCTGCACCGCACCTGCGCCCGCATACAGTATGATTTTCGCGTGCGGGGCACGCCGCCCCAGCCGATGCGCGTGTTCGAGGCGGCGGGTCTGCCGCAGGTGATGATCTTCGAGGGAGGGGAGTAATATGCGTGCCGTCATCAACAAGATGAGTCTGAAATTCGACAGCCGCTCGGTCAACGAGGGCTTCGCGCGGCAGGCGGTGGGCGCGTTCGTCGCGCAGCTCGATCCGACGATGGAGGAGCTGGGCGACCTCAAGACCGCCGTGAGCGAGGCCGTCACCAACGCCATCGTGCACGGCTATGCGGATAGGCGGGGCGCGATCACGGTCACGGTGCGCTTGTTCGAGGGGCGGGCGCTCGAGGTCAAGGTCAAGGACGCAGGCCGCGGCATCGACGACATCGAGCGGGCGCGCCAGCCGCTGTTCACCACGGGCGACGACACCCGCAGCGGCATGGGCTTTACGATCATGGAGACCTTCACGGACAAGCTGCGCGTGCGCTCCGCGCCCGGGCGAGGCACGGTCGTCACCATGGTCAAGGTGCTCAAGGAGCGCGAGGCGTGACGACCGACCGCCGCACGCTGCTCGAACGAGCCGCCGCGGGCGACCGCAGCGCAGAGGCGCAGCTGATCGAGCAGAACGGCGGTCTGATCTGGTCGGTCGCGCGGCGGTACTATGGGCGCGGCGTCGAGCCGGACGACCTGTATCAGCTCGCCTGCGTGGGTTTCATCAAGGCGGTGCGCGGCTTCGATCCGATGCGCGGCTATGCGTTCTCTACGTATGCGGTGCCCAAGATCGCGGGCGAGATCCGCCGTTTCCTGCGCGACGACGGCGCGGTCAAGGTCAGCCGGACGGTCAAGGAGCACATGGTGCGGCTGCGCCGCGCCCAGAGCGAGCTGGAGAGCCGCACCGGGCGTTCGCCCACGGTGTCCGAGCTGGCCGAGGCCGCCGGGATGACTGTCGAGGAGGTCGCGGCCTGCGAGCAGGCCGACGTGGCGGTCGAGTCGTTCGAGCGGGAGCTGGCCGGCGGCGGGCGGTTGGGCGACCGGCTGGGCGACGGGGGCATGGAGGAGCGCACGTGCCTCCATCTGTCGCTGGGCGAGGCGCTGCGCACGCTGCCCGAACGCGAGCGGCAGGTGCTCGCGCTGCGTTTTTCGCGCGACCTGACCCAGCAGCAGGTGTCCAAGATCATCGGCGTTTCGCAGGTGCAGGTGTCGCGCATCGAAAAGCGGGCGATCCAAGCGCTGCGGGACGAGCTGCTGAAATGAAGGCTGAAACAGCGCAAGCCGGTCTCCACACGGAGACCGGCTTGCGCTGTCCGGTGCGCGGCGGGCAGACCGATGCACGGCTCAGCGGCCGGTTTTGATCTTCGCCCAATAGGCTTGGGCGAGGCGCTCGGTCTTGTTCGTGCCATAGGTGTAATACTGTGCGCCGCGCAGCGCGTCCGGCAGGTACTGCTGCGCGACCCAGTGATCGGGATAGTCGTGCGGGAACTGATAGGTCAGCCCGCGCCCCAGCTTGGCCGCGCCGCTGTAATGCGCGTCCTGGAGGTGGGCGGGGATGTCGCCGGTGCGCCCGGCGCGGATGTCGGCGAGGGCGGCATCGATGCCGCGGATCGCGCTGTTGGACTTGGGCGCGGTCGCCATGACGAGGGCGGCCTCGGCCAGCGGGATCCGCGCCTCGGGCAGACCGAGCTGGAACGCGCTGTCCACGCACGCCTTGACGATGGACATACACTGCGGATAGGCCAGCCCGACATCCTCGGCCGCGATGACCAGCAGCCGCCGCGCTGCCGCGATCATATCGCCCGCCTCGAGCAGCCGGGCGAGGTAGTGCAGCGCCGCGTCGGGATCCGAGCCGCGGATCGACTTTTGCAGGGCGGAGAGGATGTCGTAATGGCCGTCGCCGTCGCGGTCGTAGCGCATATGGGAGCGCTGCGCGGCCTGCGCGGCATCGGCCAGCGTGATGCCGTCCGCGCCTGCGCCCAGCACGAGCAGCTCGACCGCGCCCAGCGCCTTGCGCACGTCGCCGCCGACCGCCTGCGCGATATAGGCCGCCACGCCGTCCTCGATCGGCGTGTCCTTGCCCGCGAGGGCGTGCGAAAACGCCCGCTCGACCGCCCGCTGCATATCCGCCGCCTCGATCGGCCGGAACTCGAACACCGTGCAGCGGCTGAGGATCGCATTATAGACGTAAAAATACGGGTTTTCGGTCGTCGAGGCGATCAGCGTCAGCTTGCCGTTCTCGATGAACTCCAGCAGGCTCTGCTGCTGCTTTTTGTTGAAATACTGGATCTCGTCCAGATAGACCAGCGCCCCGTTGGGGGCGAGCAAGGTGTCCAGCTCATCGACGATCGCCTTGATGTCGGCGATGCCCGCCGTGGTGGCGTTGAGGTGGTACAGCTTGCGGTCGGTGCGCCCCGCGATGATGGACGCGACCGTGGTCTTGCCCACCCCGGAGGGGCCGTAGAAGATCATATTCGGGATCGTGCCCGACTCGATCACGCGGCGCAGCAGGCCGTTCGAGCCGAGCAGGTGGCGCTGGCCGACCACGTCGTCCAGCGTCTGTGGGCGGAGCGCGTCCGCTAAGGGTCGATACATGGCGTTCTCCTTTGCTCATCGTCGATTTTCCTATTATAGCACCGGGTCGCGCGGAAGGCAAACAGGGCTTGACTTTCCTGCTTTACAGTGGTAAACTATCCACGGCCATAAAAACCGAAACAACGAAGGAGAGTGTTCCGATGGACAAGCCCTTTGTCGCCAAGCTGCGCCGCATCGACCCCTATGTGCCGGGCGAGCAGCCGCAGAGCGATACGATCATCAAGCTCAACGCCAACGAAAACCCTTATCCGCCCGCGCCGGGCGTGCAGAACGTGCTGCGCACGTTCGACGCTGCCCGCCTCGCCCGCTATCCGGACGCGAATGGCCGGGCGCTCAAGAGCGCGCTGGCCGCGCGCTTCGGCCTGCGGCCGACGCAGGTGTTCCTCGGCAACGGGTCGGACGATGTGCTCGCGCTGGCGTTCCAGTCGTTCTTCTGTTCCGACCTGCCGATCGTGTATCCCGACATCACCTATTCGTTCTATCCGGTCTGGTGCGATCTGTTCCGCATCCCGTACCGCACGCTGCCGCTGGACGACGATTTTTGCATCGACCTGCGCGACTATGACGCGCCCAACGGCGGCGTGATCGTGCCCAACCCCAACGCGCCGACCGGGCGCGGCCTGACGCTGGACGCGCTCGACGATCTGCTGCGCCACAACACGGACTGCGTGGTGATCATCGACGAGGCTTATGTGGACTTCGGGGGACAGAGCGCGGTGCCGCTGCTCGAGACATACGAAAACCTGCTCATCGTGCAGACCATGAGCAAATCCCGGTCGCTGGCCGGGCTGCGCGTGGGCTATGCCCTCGGCTCGGAGACGCTGATCGACACGCTCGAGGCGGTCAAGAACTCGTACAACTCCTACACGATGGACACGCTCACGCTGGCCGCCGCCGAGGCCGCCGTGCGCGACGAGGACTATTTCCAGCAGATCTGCCGCCGGGTGATCGCCACGCGCGAGCGCACGGCGGAGGCGCTCCGTGCGCTCGGCTTCGTCGTGTCGCCCTCGCAGTCCAACTTCCTGTTCGTCACCCACCCGCGCAAGGACGCGCCCGCGATCTTCGCCTATCTGCGGGAGCAGGGCATTTTCGTGCGGTATTTCAAGCTGCCGCGCATCGATACCTACCTGCGCATCACGATCGGCACGGACGAGCAGATGGATCGGCTGCTCGACGCGCTGCGATCCTACCTCTGAATGAAAAAAAGCGTTCCGCACCCTGTGTGCGGAACGCTTTTTTGGTGCCGGGGGGACGGCGGTCAGGTCTTGTCCAGCAGTTTGATGATCTCGCCGATCTTGGCCTCCCGCGCGCTGGCGTCGCCGGTCTCGAAGGCCTCTTGCACGCAGCCCAGCAGGTGGCCGCGCAGCACCTCGCGCTGCGCCTTGTGCACCAGCGATTCGATGGCTTGCAGCTGGGTGGCGATGTCCATGCAGTAGCGGTCGTCCTCGATCATCTTGAGCACGCCGTCGAGCTGCCCCCGCGCCGTGCGCAGCAGCGGCTCGACCCGCTTTTTGTCAGCCCTCATTCGACGCCGACCGCCTTGTAGCCCGCCTGCTCGACCGCAGCGGACAGCTCCGCATCGGCGGGCAGCGTATCGCCGCTGACCGTGGCCTTGCCGTCCTTGAGATCGACCACGGCGGTCACGCCGGGGAACGCCTCGAGCGCCTGCTTGACGTGTGCGGCGCAGTGCTCGCACATCATCCCTTCGATCTTGACTACCTTGCTCATTTTGCTCTCCTCCTTGGGTAAGATGACATATCCGCTCGGCTTTTCGGCCGCTCTGGGGGTGCGCTGGAAGAACTTGAGCCGCAGCGCGTTGGAGACCACGCACACCGAGCTCAGGCTCATCGCGGCCGCGCCGATCATCGGGCTCAGGCCGATGTGGAAGGGGATCCACAGCACGCCCGCCGCGATCGGGATGCCGATGCAGTTGTAGAAGAACGCCCAGAACAGGTTCTGGCGGATATTGCGCATGGTCTGGCGCGACAGGCGGATCGCGTCCACCGCGTCCATCAGGTCGCTCTTCATGAGCACCACGTCAGCCGACGAGATCGCGACATCGGTGCCTGCGCCGATGGCCACGCCCACGTCCGCGCGGGCGAGGGCGGGCGCGTCGTTGACGCCGTCGCCGATCATGGCGACCCGGCGGCCCTGCGCCTGCTTTTCGCGCACCACGCGCTCCTTGTCCTGCGGCAGCACCTCGGCCACCACGTCCCGCACGCCCAGCTCGGCGGCGATCGCCTGCGCGGTGGCTTGGTTGTCGCCGGTCAGCAGCGTCACGTCGATGTGCAGCGCCCGCAGCGCGTCCACAGCGGCGCGGCTGGAGGGCTTGAGCACGTCGGCCACGGCGAAGATGCCCACCACCTGCCGGTTGGCGGCGAAATACAGCGGGGTCTTGCCCGCGGCGGCCAGCGCCTCGCCCATCTGCTGCGTCGAGCGGGAGATCGCCAGCCCGTTGGCCAGCAGCATCCGGCGGTTGCCCGCGAAGCAGCGCACGCCGTCGATCGTCGCGCGCACGCCCTGTCCCTCGACCATCTCGAAGTCGGTCACGGTGCGCTCACGCGCATGGTGGTCGCGGGCATAGCGCACGATCGCGTCGGCCAGCGGGTGGTCGCTCTTGGATTCGATCGACAGCGCGAGCGATAGCAGGTCGTCGGGCTCGACGCCGAACGAGCGCACGTCGGTCACGACCGGCCGCCCCTCTGTGACCGTGCCGGTCTTGTCCATGACCACGGTATCGACGTTATGCAGCCCCTCGAGCGCCTCGGCCGACTGGAAGAGCACGCCGTTTTTGGCGCCCACGCCCGTGCCGACCATGATGGCGACCGGCGTGGCGAGGCCGAGCGCACACGGGCAGGAGATCACCAGCACGGCGATCGCGCGGGTGAGCGCGAAGCTGGGCGTTTGCCCGGCCAGCAGCCACACGACGGCCGTGACCAGCGCGATGCCCATGACCACGGGCACGAACACGCCCGCGACCTTGTCGGCCAGCTTGGCGATCGGCGCTTTGGAGGCGCTGGCCTCCTCGACCAGCCGGATGATCTGCGCGAGCGTGGTATCATCGCCCACGCGGGCGGCTTTCATGACGAAATAGCCGTTTTTGGACACGGTCGCGCCGATGACCGTGTCGCCCACGCGTCGCTCGACCGGCATACTTTCGCCGGTGATCGCGCTCTCGTCCAGAAAGGCGTTGCCCTCGGCGATCACGCCATCGACCGGCACCGACTGCCCGCCGCGCACGACCACCAGATCGCCCACGCGCACGTCCTCGATCGGCACGGCGACCTCTTGCCCGCCGCGCAGCACGTTGGCCGTCTGCGGCCGCAGATCCATCAGCGCGGCGATCGCCTCGCCCGTTTTGCGCTTGGCGCGGGCTTCAAAGAACTTGCCCAGCGTGACCAGCGTCAGGATCATACCGGCGGACTCGAAATACAGGTCGTGTGCATAGTGGTGCACCCGTGCGAGGTCGCCCGCCGCGCTCGCATAGCCGATCTGGAACAGGGCATAAACGCCGTACACCAGCGCCGCGCCCGAGCCGACTGCGATCAGCGCGTCCATGGTCGGGGCGCGGTGCCACAGCGTGCGGAAACCGTTGATATAGTACTTGCGGTTGACGATCACGATCGGCAGGGTGAGCAGCAGCTGCACCAGCGCCAGCGCGAAGGCGTGCTCGGGTCCCGCGACGAAGCCGGGCAGCGGCAGACCGAGCATCGGCCCCATCGAAAAGAACATCAGCACGATCAGCGCCACCGCCGAGACCACGATGCGCGTTTTCATCTCGCGCAGCTCGTCCTCGGCCTGCGCGTGCTGGGCGGGCGCGGCGGCCTGCTGGCCGTCATCGACCGCCGCGGTGTAGCCGCCAGACGCGACTGCGCGGCAGATCGCCTGCGCGTCGCACGCGCCCTCGTCGTACTGCACGACCATGCTGCCCGCGAGCAGGTTGACCTGCACCTCGGAAACGCCGGGCACGGCGGAAACGCTTTTTTCCACATGGGCCGAGCAGGCCGCGCAGCTCATCCCGCCGACGCGGAACCGTTGTTTCATAGCTGTCACTCCTTATCTGAACCACCCCTCCTAGGGGGTGGGGCTGTATACCGCCTTTAGTATAATACGCGGCGGGCGCGTTGTCAAGAGTTTGCGCCCTTTGCGCGCGGATATGCGCCGCGCGTCGCGCCCCGCCGCCGACAAAAGCGGCCTCCCTCGGAGACCGCTCGCATCGTATCATATATCGTTAGGCCAGCGCCGCGCGGAGCGCGTCCACCTTGTCGGTCTGCTCCCACTTGACGCCCAGATCCTCGCGCCCCATATGGCCGTAGGCCGCGAGCTGCTGGTAGATCGGTCGGCGCAGGTCGAGCGTTTGGATGATCGCCGCCGGGCGCAGGTCGAACACCGCGCGGACGGCCTCGGCCAGCTTGCTCTCGTCCACCGTGCCGGTGCCGAAGGTCTCGACCATGATGGAGACCGGCTCGGCCACGCCGATCGCATAGGCCAGCTGCAATTCGCAGCGCCGCGCCAGCCCGGCCGCCACGATATTCTTGGCCACCCAGCGCGCCGCATAGGCCGCCGAGCGATCGACCTTGGTCGGATCCTTGCCCGAGAACGCGCCGCCGCCGTGTCGGCCGATCCCGCCGTAGGTATCGACGATGATCTTGCGGCCGGTCAGGCCGGAATCGCCCTGCGGACCGCCGATGACGAAGCGGCCGGTCGGGTTGATGAGATAGCGGGTGCGCTCGTCGATCAGATGGGCGGGGATGACCGGGCGGATGACCTGCTCGATCATATCGCGGCGGATCTGCTCGAGCGTGACCTCGGGGCTGTGCTGGGTGGAGAGCACCACCGTGTCCACGCGCACCGGGCGGTCGTCCTCGTCATACTCGATCGTGACCTGGCTCTTGCCGTCCGGGCGGAGGTAGTCGAGCGTGCCGTCCTTGCGCACTTCGGCCAGCCGCTTGGCCAGCTTGTGCGCCAGCGAGATCGGCAGCGGCATGAGCTCGGGCGTCTCGTCGCACGCATAGCCGAACATCATGCCCTGATCGCCCGCGCCGATGGCGAGGTCGGCGTCGTCCGCGCCCGCCTTGCGCTCGAGCGAGTTGTCCACGCCCAGCGCGATGTCGGCGGATTGCTCGTCGATCGCGGTGAGCACCGCGCAGGTGTCGCAGTCGAAGCCGTACTTGGCGCGGTCGTAGCCGATCGAGCGCACGGTGTCGCGCACCACCTTGGGGATGTCCACGTAGCAGGAGGTCGAGATCTCGCCCATGACCTGCACCATGCCGGTGGTGCAGGTGGTCTCGCACGCGACGCGGGCATAGGGATCTTTCGTTAAGATGTCGTTAAGGATCGCATCCGAGATCTGGTCGCAGACCTTGTCGGGATGTCCCTCCGTGACCGATTCAGAGGTGAAAAAATGATGTGCCATTTGCTGCTCCTGTCCTTTCTTTCATCGTTTTTTGGCGTTCCGCGCCATAAAAAAACGCTCCCCGAGGGGAACGAAAAAGCCGTTTCATCCCCTCATCTTTCGTGTTTCTACGCCGGATTTGGCACCTTACGCATGGTCTCGCGCAGGTTGCCGGGTTTCACAGGGCCGTTCCCTCCACCGCTCTCGATAAGGTATTCGATTGTATCTACGCGATATATTGTATAAAAAAATGCGCTTTTTGTCAAGGGGTCGATCTGGCAGGGCAGGCGATCGTCGGCGGATTGACTTTTTTTCGCGATACGTGTATCATAAAAGCATATCAAAATACGCGAGAAGGGCTCGGTATGCCGCTTCCGGCGGCCGCGATCATGCGCAGAGCCCAGATCTGGACTCGCTTCGGCTGAGGAGAGAATGAGGATATCATGAATGTAAATGTTGGCATCGACATCGGCTCGACCACGGTCAAGATCGTGGTCGTGCGCGATGGAGAGATCGTCCACAAACACTATGAGCGCCACTTTTCCAAGGTGCGCGAAAAAGCCGTCGAGCTGGTGCAGGACGCCCGCGCCGCCATCGGGTCGGATGCGGTCGTGCGCTGCGCGATCACCGGCTCGGCCGGGCTCGGCGTGGCCAAGGCCACCGGCATCGACTTCGTGCAGGAGGTGTTCGCCACCCGCAAGGCGGTCGGCGTGCACGTGCCGCAGGCCGATGTGGTGATCGAGCTGGGCGGAGAGGATGCGAAGATCATCTTCTTGAGCGGCCAGCTCGAGGAGCGCATGAACGGCTCGTGCGCAGGCGGCACCGGCGCGTTCATCGACCAGATGGCCGTGCTGCTCGACGTGACCCCGGCCGAGCTGGACGAGCTGGCCAAGGGCGCAGAGCGCATCTACACCATCGCGTCGCGCTGCGGCGTGTTCGCCAAGACCGATGTGCAGCCGCTGCTCAACGAGGGCGCGCGCAAGCAGGACGTGGCCGCGTCCATTTTTCAGGCGGTGGTCAACCAGACGGTCGCCGGACTGGCACAGGGGCGCGAGATCGCCGGCGATGTGCTGTTCCTCGGCGGACCGCTGTTTTTCTTCAAGGGGCTGCAAAAGCGCTTTCAGGAGACGCTGCGGCTGGACGATGCTCACGCCCATTTCCCCGATCTGGCCCCGTATGCGATCGCGGCCGGTGCGGCGGAGTATGCGGCGGACACGCAAAAGACCTATACGGTGGACGGCCTGCTCGACGCCCTCGCCCGCGCGGCGGGGATGCCGGTCACGGCCAACTATCTGCCGCCGCTGTTCGAGGATGAGCAGCAGTATGAGGATTTTCAGGCGCGGCACAGCGCCCACGATGTCATGACCCAGAACGTGACCATGTACACGGGCGACGCCTACCTCGGCATCGACTGCGGCTCGACGACCACCAAGCTGGTGCTGATCGGTGCGGACGACCAGATCCTGTACCATCACTACCAGTCCAACAAGGGCGACCCGGCGGACGTGATCCGCGAGCAGCTGACCAAGCTCTATGGGCTGTGCGGCGACCGGGTGCGCATCGTGTCCAGCGCGGTCACGGGCTATGGCGAGGCGCTGATCCAGCACGCCTTCGGCGTGGACTTCGGTCTGGTCGAGACGGTCGCGCATTTCCGCGCGGCGCGGCATTTCTGCCCGGATGTGGACTTCATCATCGACGTCGGCGGGCAGGACATCAAGTGCTTCAAGATCCGCAACCGGTGTATCGACAACATCTCGCTCAACGAGGCGTGCTCGTCCGGCTGTGGCTCGTTCATCGAGACCTTCGCCCGGTCGATGGGCTATTCGGTCGAGGAATTTTGCAAGCTCGGCCTGTTCGCCGCGCATCCGATCGACCTCGGCTCGCGCTGCACGGTGTTCATGAACTCGTCGGTCAAGCAGGCGCAAAAGGACGGCGCGGGGATCGACGCGATCTCGGCCGGTCTGTCGATCTCGGTGGTCAAGAACGCGCTATATAAGGTCATCCGCGCCCACTCGCCGGACGACTTGGGACAGAACATCGTCGTGCAGGGCGGCACCTTCCTCAACGACGCGATCTTGCGCTCGTTCGAGCAGGAGATCGGCCGCGAGGTCACGCGCCCGGCGATCGCCGGGCTGATGGGCGCCTATGGCGCGGCGCTGCACGCCAAGGACAACTGTCCGGCGAAAACCAAGCTGCTCGATGCAGACACGCTCGCCGGCTTCGCGCACACGGTCAAGTCGGCGCGGTGCGGCCTGTGCGGCAACCATTGCAGCCTGACGATCAACGATTTC
Organism: Eubacteriales bacterium; assembly: GCA_030533295.1. GTDB lineage: Bacteria > Bacillota > Clostridia > Oscillospirales > Butyricicoccaceae > Agathobaculum. Next base: position 4,805 of record JAUNJI010000017.1, on the reverse strand, counting down.
GGCGGCGGTCGCCGCTTCATCTCGGGCAACCGCTGTGAGCGGCCGCTGGGCGGCGGCAAAAAGGCCGATCTGCCCAACCTCTACCGCTGGAAGCTGAAAAAGCTGCGCAGCTACGGCGAGCCCACCGGCCAGAGCGCGCCGCGCGGCAGGGTCGGCCTGCCGTTCGGCCTGAATTTTTACGAATTGCTGCCGTTCTGGAGCACCTTCCTGCGCCACCTCGGCTTCGAGGTCGTGCTCAGCGACGTGTCCAGCCGCGATATGTATATGCGGGGACAGCACTCCATCCCGTCGGATACCGTGTGCTATCCGGCCAAGCTGATGCACGGCCATATCGAGGATCTGATCGAAAAAGGCGTCGATGCGATCTTCTATCCCTGCATGACCTACAATCTGGACGAGGGACGGGCGACCAACTGCTACAACTGTCCGGTCGTGGCCTATTATCCCGAGCTGCTCAAGGCCAACGTCGCCGCGCTGGCCGACATCGACTTCATGATGCCGTATTTCGAGCTGACCGACCGCAAGCGCTTCATCCCGCACGCGGCCAAGTTCTTCTGCGGCAAGTATAAGGGGCTCAAGAAAAAGCAGGTCGCGGCGGCGGCCGAGGCGGCCTATCAGGCGCTGGACGACTATTATGCCGCCGTGCGCGCCGAGGGACAGCGGGCGATCGCCTATGCCGACGCCAACGGGCTGGACATCGCGGTGCTGGCGGGGCGGCCGTACCACGTCGATCCCGAGATCGACCACGGCCTCGATCAGCTGGTCGCCTCGTTCGGCATGGTCGTCGTGTCCGAGGACGCGGTGTGGCAGCTCGCCGAGGAGCCCGCGGTGCACGTGCTCAACCAGTGGACGTACCACTCGCGGATGTACGGCGCGGCCCAATACGTGACCCAAAAGGAGAACGCACAGCTGATCCAGCTCGTCTCCTTCGGCTGCGGCATCGACGCGATCACCACCGACGAGGTGCGTGCCATCTGCGAGGGCGGCGGCAAGGTCTATACACAGCTCAAGATCGATGAGATCAGCAATCTGGGCGCGGCCAAGATCCGCATCCGCAGTATGCTGGCTGCCGTAGAGGAGGGCAGAAAACTTGCAAAACAACGATCCCAGACACGAAACGCAGGCTGAGGGCGCGGCGGCGTCCCGCCCGCAGTTCACCGAGGAGATGCGCGCCGACTATACCATCCTCGTGCCCAATATGCTGCCGGTGCAGCTCGGCCTGCTGTGCCGGTTGATGAAGAACTACGGCTACCATATGGAGCTGCTGCACACCGAAGGCCCCAACATCGCCGAGCAGGGCCTGCGCAACGTGCATAACGACACCTGCTATCCCGCGCTGCTGGTCATCGGCCAGCTGATGGACGCGATCGAGTCCGGCAAGTACGATGTGCACAAGATCGCGCTGATCCTGCCGCAGACGGGCGGCGGCTGCCGCGCCTCCAACTACATCCATCTGCTGCGCAAGGCGCTCGCCCGCAACGGCTATGGCTTCATCCCGGTGATCTCGCTCAATTTCTCCGGGCTGGAGAGCGACGAGAACCCCGGCTTCAAGCTGACCCGCACCATGCTGATCCAGGTGGCGTATGCGCTGCTGATCGGCGACCTCATCATGATGCTGGCCAACCAGTGTCGTCCGTATGAGGTCGTGCCCGGCTCGACCGACAAGGCGATCGAGATCTGCATGGACGCAGTGACCGCCCGCTTCACCGGCGAGCGCAAGGTGCGATACAGCGAGATCATGCACCTGTACCGCTATACGCTGGCCGCGTTCGGCAAGGTGCGGCTGGACAAGAGCCGGAAAAAGAAAAAGGTCGGCATCGTGGGCGAGATCTATGTCAAATTCTCGCCGCTGGGCAACAACCGACTGGAGGAGTTCCTGCTGGCCGAGGGCTGCGAGCCGGTGCTGCCCGGCCTGATGGATTTCTGTCTGTACTGCATCTATAACGCGGTGATCGACCGCGACCTGTATGGCCGCGATCCCAAGCGCGCCGCGACCTATCGGCTGGTGTACCAGTACGTGCTGGGCAAGCAGGCCGACATCATCCGCCTGATGAAGAAGGATGGCCGCTTCCGGCCGCCCATGCCCTTCGACGAGGTGCGCAAAAAGGCGCGCGCGATCATCGGCGAGGGCGTCAAGATGGGCGAGGGCTGGCTGCTGCCCGCCGAGATGGTCGAGCTCATCTGCGAGGGCGTGAACAACATCGTGTGCACCCAGCCGTTCGGCTGCCTGCCCAACCACATCGCGGGCAAGGGCATGATCCGTAAGATCCGCGAGGTCTATCCGCAGGCCAATATCGTCGCGGTCGATTACGACCCCGGCGCGTCCAAGATCAATCAGGAAAACCGCATCAAGCTCATGTTGTCGAGCGCGGAATAACGAAAAAAGAAGGCGTTCGAGCGATCGAACGCCTTTTTCACGTCTGTCGGACGCTGCCGGGCGTCTCACGCCGCTGCGTCCCGCTGCATAGCATGGACTGACCGCCTGCCTCGGTGCGGGAGGCGGGCGGTCGCATCCCAAAATGCAGTGAGGACTGATATGATGGAACGACCAAGCATTTTCCCGCTGTCCGCCCTGCCCGAGGGCGCGGAGGCACGTGTGCGCCGGCTGCTGCTCTCCGGCGGGATGCGCCGCCGCTTGCAGGATCTCGGGCTGGTGGCGGGCACGCGCGTGACCTGCCTGCAACGCGCCGCGGCGGGCGACCCGACCGCCTATCTGATCTGCGGTGCGGTGGTCGCGCTGCGGCGGGCAGACGCGGCGCAGATCGAAGTCGGGGTGGAGCCTTGAGCGCCCCCGGCCACACGCCCGTGGTGGCGCTCGCGGGCGACCCCAACGTGGGCAAATCGACCGTGTTCAACGCGCTCACCGGCAGCCGCCAGCACACCGGCAACTGGAGCGGCAAAACGGTGTCCAACGCCTATGGCACCATGCGCTGCGGCGGCGCGGCGGTGACGCTGGTCGATCTGCCGGGCAGCTATTCGCTGCGGGCGCGCTCGGCCGAGGAGCAGGCGGCGCGGCGCTTTCTCGCCTCGGGCGAGGCCGACGTGACGATCCTCGTCGCAGACGCGACCTGTTTGGAGCGCAGCCTGCTGCTCGTGTTGCAGGTGCTCGAGCTGACGAGCCGCGTCGTGCTCTGCCTCAATCTGATGGACGAAGCCCGCAAAAAGCAGATCGGCATCGACGTGCCCGCGCTCGCCCATGCGCTGGGCGTGCCGGTCGTGCCCTGTGCGGCGCGGCAGGGCGAGGGGCTGTCTGCGCTGACCGACACCGTGCATCGCGTGCTGAGCGGGGACGCGCCCGATCGGCCGGCGGCCGTCCGCTACCCGGACGCGATCGAAAACGCCATCGCCCGTGCCGGGCTGTCGCGTGCGGCCGCGCTCGAGGCGCTCCGCTGCGACCCGCCCGGCGGCATGACGGCCGAGCAGCTGGACGATCTGCTGACCGCCGCCGTCGCGCACCGCGCCGCGCAGATCGCAGGTGCGTGCGTCCAAATGCCCGCGGCGGCCTGCGCCCGCGACCGGCGGATCGACCGGATCGTGCTCAGTCGCCGCTGGGGCGTGCCGCTGCTGCTCGCGCTGCTCGCCGGGACGTTCTATCTCACCCTCGTCGGCGCGAACGCGCCGAGCGCATGGCTGGGCGCACACCTGCTCGGCGCGACCGACTGGCTGGCGCACGGGCTGGCCGCGCTCGGGCTGCCGCCGTTCGTGGTCGCGCTGCTGACCGACGGCCTGTGGCGCGTGCTGGCGACCGTCGTCTCGGTCATGCTGCCGCCGATGGCGATTTTTTTCCCGCTGTTCACCCTGCTCGAGGACGCGGGGCTGCTGCCGCGCATCGCCTTCCAGCTCGACCACGCCTTCCAGCGGGCGCACGCCTGCGGCAAGCAGTGCCTGTGTATGTGCATGGGCTTTGGCTGCAACGCCTGCGGCGTGACCGGCTGCCGGATCATCGATTCCCCGCGGGAGCGGCTGATCGCCGTGCTGACCAACGTCTTTGCGCCGTGCAACGGGCGGTTCCCGCTGCTGCTGTTCCTGTGCACGGCCTTTTTCGCCGGGAACGCGGCGGGCGGGGCGCTGCTGCTGACCGGGGTGGTCGCGGGCAGCGTCGCGCTGACGCTGGCGGTGTCGCGGCTGCTGTCGGCGACCGTGCTGCGCGGCGTGCCGTCCTCGTTCACGCTCGAATTGCCGCCCTATCGTGCGCCGCAGGTCGGGCGGGTGATCGTGCGCAGCGTGTGCGACCGCACGCTGTTCGTGCTCGGCCGGGCGGCGGCGGTGGCGGCGCCTGCTGGGGCGCTGATCTGGCTGCTGGCCAACTGCACGGTCGGGGAGATGACCGTGTTCGCCCGGCTGACCGCCGCGCTCGATCCGCTGGCGCGGGTCTTTGGGCTGGATGGGGTGATCGCGCTCGCGTTCGTGCTGGGCTTTCCGGCCAATGAGCTGGTCATGCCGCTGATCGTCATGGGCTATCTGTGCACCGGCACACTGACCGGCGTGGGCGATCTGGGCGCGTTCCACGCGCTGCTCGTCGCCAACGGCTGGACGCTATGCACCGCGCTGTGCGTGCTGCTGTTCACGGTGGCGCACTGGCCGTGCTCGACCACCTGCCTGACGATCTGGAAGGAGACGCACAGCGTCAAATGGACGCTGACCGCCGTGCTGCTGCCGACCGCGTGCGGGCTCGCACTGTGTTTGGCCGCGCACGGGCTGTGCACGCTGCTCGGCATCGGCTGAAAAAGCCCCGCAGGCGTGAAATGCTCCCCAAAAGTTAGACAAAAATTCACGCAAAAAATCGTTCAAGCTGCCGAAAGGGC
>JAUNJI010000095.1 GCA_030533295.1 Eubacteriales bacterium | reverse complement strand
GCGGATGAGCTTGCTTTTATTGTATCAAAACTGCGTCGATAAGAAAAGACTTTTCATGAGAGGGGCGTGCAGCGCCGCCGCGCCTCGTCCGCTGTAAATTTTTTTTGAACAGGGGCAGAACGCGACGCGAGCCGCTTGACAGCGGTCGAGAAAGATGGTTTGATAATATCTGGATGCACGACTGGTGCAAATGAGCCAAAAAGCGAGGACGATACCGTTGAGATTGGATCGAGATACGATAAAAAAACTGATGGGGCTGATCACCTTCGCCGTTTTGCTGTTCGTCGGCTTGCAGAACACGCGGCTGTTCGCGGCGGCGCTGCGCGCGATCGTGGGGCTGGTCGCACCGTTCCTGATCGGCGGCTGCATCGCGTTCGTGCTCAATGTGCCCATGCGATTTTTCGAGGACAGGGTCTTTTCCGATCCCAAGCTGGGGCGCACGCGCAGTCTGCGCAAGGTGCGGCGGGCGCTCAGCCTGATCCTGACGATCGTCGTCGTGGTCGGCGTGATCGCGGTCGTGCTGTTCATGGTGGTGCCCGAGCTGTATCAGTCGTTCGCCGCAATCGGCCGGGAGCTATCGCAGGCGATGATCCGCTTCCCGCGTTTTTTGGCGGAGATCGCGCGGGAACTGCCGATGTTCGCGTCCGAGATCGAATCGCTGCGGGAGAGCTTTCTGGACGTGGATTGGCGCTCGATCGGCCTCATGGTGCGCGATCTGTTGCAGCACAGCAATGTGCTGCGCAGCACGATGAGCTTTGCCAGCTCGGTCGTCAGCGGCGTGTCCAACGCCGTCATCGGCATCGTGTTCGCGATCTATATCCTGCTGCAAAAGGAGGATCTGGGGCGGCAGTTCCGCCGTCTGCTCTATGCGATGTTCCCGGAAAAGCACGTCGATCGTCTGCTCGATGTCTGTGCGCTGACCTCGGCCTCGTTCAACAGCTTTTTGTCCGGCCAGTGCATGGAGGCGTTCATCCTCGGGATGATGTTTTTCGTCAGTATGCTGATCTTGCATATGCCCTATGCGCTGGTGATCGCCGTGCTGATCGGCGTGACCGCGCTCATCCCGATCTTCGGCGCGTTCATCGGCTGTATCGTCGGCGCGTTCCTGATCCTGATCGCCAGCCCGATGCAGGCGGTGTGGTTCATCGTGCTTTTCCTCGTCCTCCAGCAGATAGAGGGCAACATCATCTACCCGCGCGTGGTGGGCAGCTCGGTCGGCCTGCCCTCCATCTGGGTGTTGGTGGCGGTGACGCTGGGCGCGAGCGTGGCGGGCGTGCTGGGCATCCTGTTCGCGATCCCGACGGTGTCGGTGGTGTATACGCTGCTGCGGCGGTATGTCCGTGATCGGATCGAGGCGCGCGGCATCGCAGCGGACAAGATCCGATGAATCGAACAGACCCGTGCAGGGCGCGAAAACGCCTGCGGTCGAACGGCGTGGCAGTCAGCTGCGCCGTTTTTTCGTGCGCGGAACGCGGACGAGCGCAGATGGCCGGCGCTTTTTGCTGACCACCGCGGTAAAATATAAATAGATCATGAATTTTTCCACAAGGGCTTGATTTTTCCCGACCATCGTATTATCATAACGATATTGGCACTCGATGGGTCAGAGTGCTAATACCAACAAAACAGCACAGAGGAGTATACGAACATGGCAAAAAAGCAGTTCAAAGCAGAGTCCAAGCGTCTGCTCGATCTGATGATCAACTCGATCTACACACATAAGGAGATCTTCCTGCGCGAATTGATCTCCAACGCGTCGGATGCGACGGATAAGCTGTACTACAACGCGATGAAGGAGGGCAAGACCGGCATCACGCGCGACAGCCTGCCGATCGAGCTGACGATCGACAAGGAGGGTCGTCGGTTCATCATCGAGGATCACGGATGCGGCATGACGGCGGAGGAACTGGAGAACAACCTCGGTACGATCGCGCGCTCGGGCTCGCTGGCGTTCAAGCAGGAGAACGAGAGCATGGACGATGTGGACATCATCGGCCAGTTCGGCGTGGGCTTCTACGCGGCGTTCATGGTGGCCGGCCATGTCGAGGTCGAGTCCCGCGCAGTGGGCAGCGAGGAGGCGCACTGCTGGGAATCTGACGGCGCAGCAGGCTATACGATCACGCCCTGCGAGAAGGCGGAGAACGGCACCAAGATCACGCTGACCATCAAGGAGGACACCGAGAACGAGAGCTATGCCGAGTTCCTCGAGCCGTACCGCATCCAGTCGCTGGTCAAAAAGTACTCGGATTACATCCGCTATCCGATCTGCATGGATATGACGCGCTCGCGCATGAAGGAAAAGCCGGCGGATGCCGGTGAGGACTATCAGCCCGAGTGGGAGGAGTACGTGGAGCATGAAACGCTCAACTCCATGGTGCCGATCTGGAAAAAGTCCAAAAAGGAGCTGACCGACGAGGATTATAACGGCTTCTATTCGTCCAAGTTCTATGACTACCAGCCGCCGCTGTGCCGTATCCACACGAGCGTGGAGGGCGCCGTGACCTATACGGCGATGCTGTTCATCCCGTCGCACGCGCCGATGGATTACTACACCAAGGATTTTGAAAAGGGCTTGCAGCTCTACTCCAACGGTGTGCTCATCATGGACAAGTGCGCCGATCTACTGCCCGACCACTTCAGCTTCGTGCGCGGCATGGTGGATACGGCTGATCTGTCGCTCAACATCTCGCGCGAGATGCTCCAGCACGACCGTCACCTCAAGGCGATCGCGCAGAGCCTGGAGAAGAAGATCAAGAGCGAGCTGCTCAAGCTGCAAAAGGACGCACGCGAGGATTACGAGAAATTCTGGACAGCGTTCGGCCGCCAGATCAAGTATGGCGCTTATGTGCAGTACGGTGCGCATAAGGAACTGTTGCAGGATCTGCTGCTGTATCATTCCTCGACCGAGGACAAGATGACCACGCTGGACGAGTATGTCGCCCGCATGAAGGAGGAGCAGCCGTATATCTATTACGCCTGCGGCGAGACCGTGGACAAGATCAAGCTGCTGCCGGCGATGGAGACCCTGCGCGACAAGGGCTTCGAGGTGCTGTGTCTGGACGACAACATCGACGAGTTCTGCATCAAGATGCTGGCGAACTACAAGGAAAAGGAGTTCAAGTCCATCGTCGATGCCGATCTGGGGCTGGATAGCGAGGACGATAAGCAGGCAATCAAGCAGCTGTCCGAGGAGAACGAGCCGCTGCTCACCGCGCTGTCCAAGGCGCTCGAGGGCAAGGTGAAGAAGGTCGAGCTGACGCGCCGTCTCAAGAGCCATCCGTGCTGCCTGCGTGCAGAGGGGCCGGTCACGCTCGAGATGGAGAAGGTGCTCAACCAGCAGGCGCTCGACGACAGCCAGCGCGTGCACGCCGATCGCGTGCTCGAGCTCAACGCAGAGCATCCGATATTCCAAAAGCTGTGCACGCTCCAGCGTGAGGATGCGGCGCAGATCGCGACGTATGCGGACATCCTGTATACGCAGGCGCTGCTGATCGAGGGCTTGCCGGTGGACGATCCGGTGGCCTATGCCAATGCGGTGTGCAGCCTGATCTCGTGATAGGCGCATGACCTCGCTGTGCGAAAGGGGGGGTATCTGATGAAAAAAATGCTGCTGATCATCAACCCGCAGGCCGGGCGTGGCGCGATGCGCGGCAAGGTGATCGACTGCATCAGCGCGTTCCAACAGGCCGGGTATGAAGTGACCGTCCACGTCACCGAGGGCGCACAGGACGCGACGCGCGTGGCACAACGCAAGGCGCTCCTGTTCGATCGGATCGTGTGTGCGGGCGGAGATGGCACGCTCAACGAGACCGTGACCGGGCTGATGCAGGCGCCTGTGCGCCCGCCGCTGGGCTATATCCCTGCGGGCACGACGAATGATTTCGCATCCAGTCTGGGTATCCCCAAGACGCCGGCAGAGGCCGCTGTGATCGCAGCGGGCGACCGCTTGCAGGCGCTCGATGTCGGACGCTTCAACGAGCGCTATTTCAATTATATCGCGGCGTTCGGCGTGTTCACCGAGGTATCCTACGCGACGCCGCAGCAATCCAAGAACATTTTTGGCCGCGCGGCCTATCTGTTCGAGGGGATGAAGGCGCTGACCAACATCAAGCGGCACCGCATCCGGGTGCAGAGCGTGGAGAATACGATCGAGGACGAGTTCATCTACGGGATGGTGTCCAATACAGTGTCGGTCGGCGGCTTCAAGGCGATCACGCCGGATGGTGTGTCGCTGGACGACGGGCTGTACGAGGTGCTGCTGGTCTATCCGGTGGAAAACCCGATGGAGCTGCAATGGCTGGTCAACGACCTGCTGACGCGCAACACGGATTCGACGCGCTTCGTTTACTTCCGCACCGCACGCATCACGTTCGAGGCGGAAAATGAGGTGCCGTGGACGCTGGATGGCGAGTTCGGCGGCGCGATCCGCCGCGCGGAGATCGAAAATCGCAGTCGCGCGATCACGTTCGTGACCGGAGAACGCGAGCCGGACGGCGCGTTCGCACACGACGACGCATGATAAAAAGACCCACAGAGCTGCT
>JAUNJI010000016.1:17349-24160 GCA_030533295.1 Eubacteriales bacterium | reverse complement strand
TGGGCGGCGCGGCGGCTGCTGCACCGGTGCGCGGCGGGCGGCGCGCTGCACCTCGCGGCCGATCACCTGCGTTTCGCCGCTGTCGTCCGTGGGATAGTCGAATTGGACGGTCACATCGTTCTTGACGCGCTCGAGATCGGCGTACAGCGCCTCTGCCGAGGCATAGCGGCGGCCGATGTTGGCGCTCATCGCGTGCATCACGATCGCATCCAGCCCGCGCGGGATGCCCGGCACCAGCTCGCTCGGCGCGAGCGGCATGGCGTTGAGGTGCTGCATGACGACCTGCAACGCGGTCTCGCCCTCGAAGGGCAGCTTGCCGGTCAGCATCTCGTACATGACCACGCCGAGCGAGTAGATGTCCGTGCGATAGTCGATCTTGGAGCCCTTGGCCTGCTCGGGCGAGATATAGTGCACCGAGCCGATGGCCTCCTGCACGACGCGGGTCTCCTGCGTCGTGGCGAAGGAGGCGATGCCGAAATCGGTCAGCTTGGCCGAGCCGTCCCGCAGGATGATGACGTTCTGCGGCTTGATGTCCTGATGGATCACGCCGCGCGAGTGCGCGTGCACCAGCGCCCGGCAGATCTGCTCGGCGAAGAACACGGCCTCCTGCCACGTCAGGCGGCCTTTTTGCTGCATATATTCCTTGAGCGTGATGCCCTCGATCAGCTCCATCACGATATAGTCGATGCCGTGGTCGTTGCCGACATCGTACACCGACACGATGTTTTGGTGGGCGAGCTTGGCGACCGCCTGCGACTCGATCGAAAAGCGCTTGCGGATCTCGGGATCCTTGGCGTATTCGTCCTTGAGTATCTTGACGGCGACATAGCGGTTGAGCACATGGCAGCGCGCACGGTAGACGACCGCCATGCCGCCCACGCCCACCACGTCGATGATCTCATACCGGCCGCCGAGCGATTTGCCTATATAGTTGTCCATAGCCCGATCAGGCCTCCTCTTCAACTCGTGTGCCGCGGGTGAACAGCGCGACCGTGATATTGTCCCGCCCGCCGCCGTCCAGCGCACGGGCGAGCAGCGCGTCGCCCGCCAGCGCGAGGCTCTGGGCGCTGTGCAGCGTCTGCGCGATCGTCTCGTCCTCGACCATGCCGGTCAGCCCGTCCGTGCACAGCAGCAGGATCTCGCCCTCGTCCAGCCGCGCCTCGAACAGGTCGCCCTCGACGCCCGGCTCGACGCCGACCGCGCGGGTGATGAGGTTCTTTTGCGGGTGGGTGCGGGCGTCGGCCTCGGAGATCCGCCCCTGACGGCGCATCTCCTCGACATAGGAGTGATCCTCGGTGAGCTGATGCAGGCGCGTGCCGTCATACAGATAGGCGCGGCTGTCGCCCACGTTGAGCACCGTCACCTCGCTCCCCTGCACGAGCGCCGCGACCAGCGTGGTGCCCATGCCGCGGAACTCGGGCTGCCGCCCGGCCAGCGAAAACACCGTGGCGTTGGCCTCGTCCAGCGCATACTGGAGCAGCGCCTGCCGCCGCTCGTCGCTGAGCACCTTGTCCAGCGACGGGCGCAGATAGTCCACGAAGCGCTGCGCGGCGAAGCGGCTGGCCACGTTGCCCGCGTTCGCGCCGCCCATGCCGTCGCACACGACGAGCAGCGCGGTCTGCTGCTCCTCCCGCACCTCGATCTGGTATATATCCTGATTGGTCGGGCGCACGCGCCCCTTGTCCGTCAGGCCGAAGTATTCCATACAAGCACCTCCAAAGGCGTTCCTCTTTCCGCGGGCGCTCAGCCCGCTGTCCCCTGCTGCATCGCCCGCCGCCGCAGCTGGCCGCAGGCCGCATCGATGTCCGGTCCCAGCCTGCGCCGCACGGTGGCGGTCACGCCGTGCTTTTCCAGCGCCTGCTGGAAGCGCCGCACGGTCTCCGGCCGGGAGGGACGCAGCGGGCTCTCGGCCACCTCGTTGAGCGGGATCAGGTTGACGTGTGCCGGACGGCCGCGCAGCAGCCGCGCCAGCCGCTCGGCCTGCCACGGGCGGTCGGTCGTGTCCCGCGCCATCATGTATTCATACGAGATCCGGCGGCCGGTGGTGTCGAAATAATACCGGCAGGCACGCAGCAGCCGATCGATCGGATAGGCCGTATCGACCGGCATGATCGCCGCCCGCGTCTCGTCGTCGGGCGCGTGCAGCGACACCGACAGCGTGATCTGCAAATGCTCGTCCGCCAGCTGCTCGATCTTGTCCGCCAGCCCGCTCGTCGATAGCGAGATGTGGCGCTGCCCGATCTGGATCCCCCCGGGGCAGCTGACCAGCTGCAAAAAGCGCAGCACGTTGTCGTAATTGTCCAGCGGCTCGCCCGTGCCCATCAGCACGATGTTGGATACCGGCTGGCCGCTGTCCTTTTGCATGAACAGCACCTCGTCCAAGATCTCGCCGGCGGACAGATGGCGCTCGAGGCCATTGAGCCCCGAGGCGCAGAACCGGCACCCCATCCGGCAGCCCACCTGCGTCGATACGCAGACCGACACGCCGTGGGCATAGTGCATCAGCACGGATTCGACGCACGCGCCGTCCCGCAGCTGCCACAGATATTTGACCGTGCCATCGACCCGGCTCACCTGCTTGCGCACGATCCGCGGCACGGTCAGCGCGAAGCGCTCGGCCAGCCGCGCCCGGAGCGCCTTGGACAGGTCGGACATCTCTTCAAAGGACTCTACCCCTTGGTGGAGCCATTTGAAGATCTGTCCCGCGCGAAAGGGCTTTTCGCCCATCTCGACGAGCACGGTTTTGAGCTCGTCGATCGTCAGGCATTTGATCTCTGTCATGTATCTCTCCTCAGCTTCGCGATGAAAAATCCGTCGGTGTCATGGACAGGCGGCAGCAGCGTCGCCATGCCGTCCTCGCGCGTGCCGCACACCGGATGCGACCACGGAACGGGATGGAAGGCCGTGTTTTCGGCCAAAAAGGCGCGCACCACGTCCTCGTTCTCGCGGCGGATGATCGTACAGGTCGAATAGACCAGCGTGCCGCCCGGCCGCACATACTGGGCGCAGTTTTGCAAGATCCGCGCCTGCAAGGCGCGCAGCCCGGTGAGCGTGCCCGGCTCCTTGTAGCGGATCTCGGGCTTTTTGCGGATGATGCCCAAGCCGGAGCACGGCACGTCGCACAGCACCACATCGGCCGCGCCCATCCAGTCCGCGCAGGGCTGGGCGGCATCCTGTAACTGCGCGTGCACGATGGGCAGTCCCAGCCGCGCCGCGCCCGCCGCGATGCGCTCGAGCTTGTGCGCGTGGATGTCGCACGCGGTGACGCTGCCCTTGCCCTGCATCCGCTCGGCCATCGCGAAGCTCTTGCCGCCCGGCGCGGCGCAGCAATCGAGCACGGTGTCCCCCGGCTGGGGGTCGGCCACGATGGCGGCCAAGGCGCTCGCCGCGTCTTGGATGGTGATGCGCCCCTCGGTGAACGCGGGCAGCGCCGCGACCGCGCCGCCGTGGCACAGCAGGATCGTCGGCATGGCGCGATGGGGCGTGACGGTCAGCCCGGCCGCCTCCAACTCGCGCTGGGCGGCCTCGGGCGTCGTTCGGGCGGTGTTGACCCGCACCGAGAGCGGCGTATCGGCGTTGTTGGCCGCGCAGATCTGCCCGGCCAGCCGGATCCCGAACTGCTCGCTCCACCGCCGCACCAGCCATTCCGGATGGCTGTATCGCAGGGCGTAGTAGCTCTCCTTATCCGGGCGATCGAGCGCGGGCAGCGCGTCGGCCTCGACCGCCCGCGCGACGCTGCGCAGCACCCCGTTGACGAAGGCCACCGTGCGCTCGTTGGCGCGGGCATAGCGCCGCACCAGCGCGACCGTTTCGGACACCGCCGCGTGCGCGGGGATCTTGTCCAGTAAGATCAGCTGATACAGCCCCATGCGCAGCAGATCGAGCACGCGCGGGGCGATCTTGGCCAGCCGCACGCGGGAAAACTGCCGCAGATAGTGGTCGAGCAGGATCTGGTTCTGCACCGTGCCATAGGCCAGCCGGGCGGCGAGCGCCGCATCCCGGCCGCTCAGCGCGGCGCGGGACAGATAGTGGTGCAGCGCCCCATCCGACCACGCGCCCTCCTCCCGCATGGAGAACAGCGTCCATGCCGCGACCTCGCGCGGGCTGCGCGGGCGTTTATCGATCATCGCGTCCTCGCCCCCCAAAGATCACCAGCAGGCGCAGTAGCTGCGCCAGCGACACGGCCAAGGCCGCCACATAGGTCATCGCCGCGGCGGTCAGCGTCTTTTTGGCCATCGGATATTCGTCCTCGTCCAGCAGGCCGCCCGCGCCGATCGCGTGCAGCGCCCGCCGGGAGGCATCCAGCTCGACCGGCAGCGTGATGAGCTGGAACACGGTCGATAGCGAAAACGCCAAAATGCCCACGCGGATCAAAAGATCGGCATTGAGCACCAGCCCGAGCAGCAGCAGCGGCATGGCCGCCATCGAGCCGAACTGGGTCAGCGGGATCACCGCCGCACGCAGCCGGATCGGGAAGTACCCCGTCGCGTGCTGCACCGCGTGCCCGGCCTCGTGCGCGGCCACGCCGACCGACGCGACCGAGGCCGACGCATACACCGCGTCCGACAGGCGGATCACGTTGGTGCGCGGGTCGAAGTGGTCGGTCAACCGGCCGCCCACCCGCTCGATGCGCACGCCGGTCACGCCGTTGCGGCGCAGCACGGCCTCGGCCGCCTGTGCGCCCGTCAGGCCGCGGCGGTTGTACACCCGCTCATAGCGGCCGAAGGTGCGCTTGACCTTGGCCTGCGCCCAAAACGCCAAGAGCAGACAGGGCACGACCAGCACGATATAGGTCATATCGATCCCGTAATAACCGTAATAAGGCATAGCTTCTCCTTTTATCCTCCCAGCACGGTCCCCTTGGCGATCGCGTGACCGCGCAGCAGATCCGCGCTCTGCATCCGCTTGCCGCCGACCAACTGCACCTCGTCCAGCCGGAGCGCACCGTCGCCGCAGGCGACGATCAGCCCCTTCTTGGGCGCGCTCTCGAGCACCTCGCCGGGCGCACCGTGGCCGTCCACCGGCGCGGCGGCATAGATCTTGAGCCGTTTGCCGTCCAGCGTGGTCAGGGCGACCGGCCACGGGTCGAGCCCGCGGATCAGGCAGTCGATCGCGGCCGCGGGCTGCGTCCAGTCGATCACCGCCATGGTCTTATCCAGCATATGCGCGTAGCAGCTCTTGCTGTCGTCCTGCGGGATGGGCGTGATCTCGTCCAGCCGGTCGAGCGTCTCGACCAGCAGCGCCGCGCCCGCCTGCGCCAGCCGGTCGAACAGCGCGCCCGCCGTCTCGCGCGGGGCGATCGGCGTTTCGTAGGTCAGCAGCATATCGCCGGTGTCCAGCCCCTCGGCCATCCGCATGGTGGTCACGCCGGTCGTCGCGTCGCCCGCGATGATCGACCACTGGATCGGCGCCGCCCCGCGCCAGCGCGGCAGCAGCGAGCCGTGCACGTTGATGCAGCCGCGCGGCGGGATGTCCAGCACGGCCTTGGGCAGCAATTTGCCATAGGCCGCCACGACGATGACCGTCGGCGCGAGCGCGCGCAGCTGCTGCTGCACGGCCTCGTCCTTGAGCGTCCGCGGCTGATAGACCGGGATGCCGTGCGCCACGGCCAGCGCCTTGACCGGCGGCGCGGTCAGCACCTGCTTGCGCCCCTGCGGCTTGTCCGGCTGGGTGTAGACCGCGCAGACCTCGTGCCCCGCGTCGAGCAGCGCCTGCAAGCTCGGCACGGCGAAGTCCGGCGTGCCCATGAACACGATCTTCATCCCACGTCGCCCTCGCTGCCGTCTCCGCCCTGCTCGAGCTGCTCCGCGTCCACGTATTCCTCGACCTTTTCGGTGAACAGGTGGCCGTCCAGATGCTCGGTCTCATGGCAGAAGCACTGCGCGACGACGCCCTCGCCCTCGCGCTCGAACCAGTTGCCGTCGCGGTCTTGTGCGCGGATCTTCGCCCATGTCGGCCGGGTGACGTAGCCGTACACCCCCGGCACGGACAGACAGCCCTCGACCACGCGCTCCTCGCCGCGCTGCTCGATCACCTCGGGATTGACCAGCTCGACGACCTCCTCCGGCTCGGTGTTGATGTCGAGCAGCACGACCACGCGGCGCAATACGCCCACCTGCGGCGCGGCCAGCCCGACGCCGCCCGACTCGAGCAGCGTCTCGCGCATATCATCGATCAGGGTGTGCAGACGCGCGTCGAACTTTTCCACCTTGCGGCTGTGCTTCAAAAGCTGCTCGTCGCCCTGCGTTAAGATCTTGCGAAGTGCCATATTCGTTCATTCCTCCATATCCAGCATTTCCGAATAGCGGCGCAAACATTCCTGCACCGCGCGATGTTCCATTTGCGGCAGGGGGCACACCGGTCGGGCGGCCTGCGTGCCGCCGATGTGCTTTTCGTACCAGCCGACATCGTGCCAGCCGCCCTTCTTCCAGCCCACGTCCTGCCACACGCCCACGCGGGCAAAGCCCAGCCGGTCGTGCAGGCGCTCGCTGCGCGCATTGGGCAGCGTGACGCAGCCGTACAGGCGGCGCAGCCCCTGTTTTTCCAGCAGCGCGAGCAGACAGCGATAGAGCACCGTGCCCACGCCCCGTCCCTGCGCCGTCGGCGCCAGATAGATCGACAGCTCGGCCGCCCAGCCGAAGGCTTGCCGCTCGCGCAGGGCATGGGCATAGGCGTAGCCGCCGATCGCGCCGTCCCGCTCATACACCAGATAGGGATAGACCGCCGCGATCTGCTCGATCCGCGCCGCGAACGCCGCCACGGTCGGCACGGTCTGCTCGAACGTGATGACCGTGTCCCGGACATAGGGCGC
>JAUNJI010000016.1:0-17249 GCA_030533295.1 Eubacteriales bacterium | reverse complement strand
GGGCGCGTCCGCCGGTGTCGCCAGCCGGATCGTGTGTGTCGGCCGCATCGCCGTCCCTCCCCCTGTCACAGATCGGGGTCGCCGTCGGCGAACAGGCTGAGCCCCCGGTTTTTTCTATCCTGCAAAAATTCCCGCATGACGCCCGCGATCAGCGCGCGCCAGCGGGCGCTGTCCTGCGCCCGCAGGGTCAGGTGATATCGATAGCGCCCCATCACCCGCACCACCGGCGCGGCCACAGGCCCCAGCACCGGCGCTTTGACATCGGCATACTGCCCTTCCATCAGGCTTTGCAGCCGGTTTTTGAGCGCGAGCAGGCTTTGCAGCACCTGCTGCTCGATCTCGCCCGCGGCGGTCAGCGTGGTCAGCCCGCACACCGGCGGGCAGCGCAGCGCCTGCCGCGTTTCCAGCTCGCGGGCGTAGAACGACTCATAATCCTGCCGCGCCGCCGCGAGGATGACCGGATGGGTCGGGCTATACGTCTGGATGATCGCCCTGCCCGTGTCCGTGCGCCGCCCGGCGCGCCCCACCACCTGCGTGATGAGCGAAAACGTGCGCTCCCGGGCGCGATAGTCCTGCGCGTACAGGCTCTGGTCGGCATCGAGCACGCCGACCAGCGCGACGTTTTCAAAATCCAGCCCTTTGGCCACCATCTGGGTGCCGAGCAGGATGTCGGCCTCGCCCTTGGCGAAGCTGCGCAGCAGCTTTTCGTGTGCGCCCTTGGTGTGCATGGTGTCGGCGTCCATGCGCAGCGCCCGCGCCGACGGGAACCGCGCCCGCACCTCCTGCTCGACCGCCTGCGTGCCCGGTATCTCGGTGAAGAGCTGATCGCCCCCGCACGTCGGACAGCGCCCGGTGATCTTGATCGACGCGCCGCAATAGTGGCACATCGCCCGGCCGGAGGCCGAGTGGTAGGTCATATTGGTCGAGCATGAGGGGCACGCGGGCACCCAGCCGCACAGCGCACAGCCGATCACCCGGCTGTTGCCCCGCCGATTGAGGAACAAGATCGCCTGCTTGCCCTGCGCGAGCGTGTCGCGCAGCGCCGCCTCGAGCTGGACGCCGATCAGGCCGTCGCGCCCCTCCCGCGCCTGCCCGCGCATATCGGCGATGACCACCTCGGGCAGCGCCGTGCCGAGAAAGCGCTCGGTCAGCCGGAACACCGGGTATTTGCCCTGCTCCGCGCCGTAGTACGTTTCGACCGAGGGGGTGGCCGAGCCGAGCACCAGCAGTGCGCCCTCCTGCACGGCGCGGTACTTGGCCACGTCCCGCGCATGGTAGCGCGGCGACTGCTCGGAGCGGTACGCGCTGTCCTGCTCCTCGTCGAGGATGATCACGCCCAGCGCCCGCACCGGCGCGAACACCGCCGAGCGCGTGCCGATCACGACCTGCGCCCGCCCGTCGCGGATCTTTTTGTGGTTGTCATAGCGCTCGCCCATCGAAAGCGCCGAATGGAGCACGGCGACCGCGTCCCCGAACTGCGCTGCGAACAGTTGCAGCACCTGCGGGGTCAGCCCGATCTCGGGCACGAGCACGATCGCGCCCCGCCCCTGCGCCAGCGCGTGGGCGATCAATTTGAGATAGACCTGCGTCTTGCCGCTGCCGGTCACGCCGAACAGCAGCGCCGCCCGGGGCGCGTGCGCGTCCAGCAGGGCGGTCAGGCCGTCGCAGACCTGCTGCTGCTGAGCGCTGAGCACGGGGGGATCTGCCCGCTCGATGGCCGACAGGTCGGGCGTGCGCAGCCGCTCCTCGTATCGCACGCGGAGCAGCCCCTTTTTGACCATATCGCGCAGCGCGGCATCGGATGCGCCGGTCATGTAGACCAGCTCCTTTTGGCTCATCCAGCCGCCGTCGGCCAGCACGGACACCACATCCAGCCGCGCCGGGCTGCGGCGGCCGATCCGCGCCAGCGCCGTCGCGGCCTCGACCGCCAGCGCGAGCATCTTTTCGGTCTTGTCGCCCGTGCGCTGGGTGGTGTTGCTGCGATAGGTGAGCACGCCCTCGCCCGCGAGGGCGTCGAGCGCCCGCACCGGGCTCTTGCCGCCCAGCCGCCGACGGATGTCGGCCAGCGCCAGCGTCTGTCCGGGCTGGTCGAACAGCGCCAGCACCGCGCCCTCTGCGCCGCCGCGCTGCCGCAAGGCGGCCAGATCGGCCGCCGGAGAAAGGGTATAGGTCTCGTTGCGCTTGAACCACAGCCCGGCGGGCAGCATGGCGCGCACACAGTCGAAATAGGTACAATACAGCCGCTCGCGCATCCACAGCGCCAGCTTGCGCTGCTGCGCGGTCAGCACGGGCGTATCGTCCAGCACCTCGGTCACGGGCTTGAGCTTGCGCCCGCCCGCGTCCGCGCGGAAGGCCAGCACGATCGCTTCCGCCCGTTTATTGCCAAAGCCGAACGGCACGAGAACACGGGTGCCGATCTGCACCTGTTCCCGCAGCTCGTCCGGCACGCGGTAGGAATATAGCTTGTCGATGGCAAAGGTCGCCGCATCCACCGCGACCGCACAGATCGTCTCCGCCAACCGCTATACCCCTTTCTTTCTATCGTCGCTCATGCCTGTCGCCGCAGCGCCAGCAGCCGGTCGAGGATCAGGTCGGCCAGCTCGTCCTTGGGCATGATCGGCAGTCCCTCCTGCCGTCCGTCCGCGAACAGCAGGGTGACGATATTGGTATCCGTGCCAAAGCCCGCGCCCTCGTCGCGCAGCGAATTGGCCACCAGCATATCGCAGTTCTTGCGGCGCAGCTTGCCGGCCGCATTGTCCAGCAGATCCTGGGTCTCCATCGCGAAGCCGCACAGCAGCTGGCCGGGCTGCTTGCGCTGTCCCAGCGTGGCGAGGATGTCAGGATTGCGGGCGAGCGTCAGCGTCAGCTCGCCGTCGCCCTTTTTGAGCTTTTCCGTCGCGGTCTGCGCCGGGCGATAGTCGCCCACGGCCGCCGCCTTGACGATCATGTGCTGCGCCGGGGCGCGGGACACGACCGCATCGTACATCTCACAGGCGCTCGTCACCGCGACCCGCTGCACGCCGTGCGGCGTGTCCAGCGCGGTCGGCCCCGAGACCAGCGTCACCTCTGCGCCGCGCAGTGCTGCCCGCGCCGCGATCGCGTAGCCCATCTTGCCCGTCGAGTGGTTGGACAGGAAACGCACCGGATCCATGGCCTCCTGCGTCGGCCCTGCCGTGACCAGCACGCGCAGCCCGGCGAGATCCGCCGGGGCGAGCGCCTGCTCGATGCCGTGCAGCAGCGTGGGCGTGTCCGGCAGCTTGCCGCGGCCGCTGTCGCCGCAGGCCAGCCGCCCCGCCGCCGGGTCGATGATATGGAAGCCCCGCGCCCGCAGCGTTTGCAGGTTCTGCTGGGTCACGGGCGCGTCGTACATCCCGGTGTTCATCGCCGGGGCGATCACCACGGGCGCCTTCGTCGCCAGCAGCGTGGTCGTCACCATATCGTCGGCGATGCCGTGCGCCGCTTTGGCGATCACGTTGGCGGTCGCCGGGGCGATCACGAACACGTCGGCCGCCTTGGCCAGCGAGATGTGCTCGACCTCCCACGCGAAATCGCGGTCGAAGGTGTCCACCACCGTGCGGTAGCCCGACAGCGTCTCGAAGGTCATCGGCGTGATGAACTGCGTGGCCGACTGGGTCATCAGCACGCGCACCTGCGCACCGGCCTGCCGCAGCTTGCTGGTCAGGTCGGCGGCCTTATAGGCCGCGATGCCGCCGGTCACGCACAGCACGACCGTCTTGCCCGCGAGCCGCCCCACTCAGCGGTCCTCCTCGGGCACGTCGCCGTCGTCCAGCTCCTCATCGTCGAACACGGTCAGACGGCGCTCGTCGTCGTCCTCGCGCTCGTCGTCCAGCATGGACTCGCCATCCTCGTCGTCGAGGTCGATCGCGTCGTCCATATCGACCATCGCGGCCGCGATCGGGTTGTTCTGCACGATCACCGGCTTGGTGCGCGGCCCCGGGCAGTAAACGATCTCGCCGTCGGCGATCTCGTCCAGCGCCAGCTTGACCGCCTTATCCGGCAGCGGCTCGCCAGTCTCCTCGGCC
This sequence comes from Eubacteriales bacterium, assembly GCA_030533295.1. Taxonomy (GTDB): domain Bacteria; phylum Bacillota; class Clostridia; order Oscillospirales; family Butyricicoccaceae; genus Agathobaculum. The sequence continues at coordinate 13,206 of JAUNJI010000016.1, read as the reverse complement.
TGCTCGGCGATGTCGCGGGCGCGCTGCGCCGCCAGATTGACCAAAAGATAGCGGTTGCCCACTCGTTTCATCAGTTCCTGCATGGAAGGTTTCAGCATCGTTGATCATTTCTCCTTATCATACCCTGTGTTGTCCCATCGTGCGCGGTCATGCCCGCCGCGCCGCGATGATCTGCTGCAATTCGTGCACCGCGCGGTCGATCTCATCATTGACCACGACGTAGTCGAACGCCGCCTGCTGCTCGAGCTCCTCGCGGGCGGTCGCCAAGCGCTTTTGGATCTTGTCCTCGTCCTCGGTGCCGCGCCCGCGCAAGCGGGCGGCCAGCTCCTCGAAGGACGGCGGCGCGATGAACACCATCACCGCGTCCGGGCGCTTGCCATGCACCTGCATCGCGCCCTGCACCTCGATCTCGAGGATCACGTCTAGCCCGGCGGCCAGCTTTTCCTCGACCGGCGCCTCGAGCGTGCCGTAATAGTTGTCCACATAGCGGGCGTGCTCGAGGAACGCGCCCTGCGCGATCTTGTCCTCGAACGCCTGCCGCGGCAGGAAGTGATACTGCACGCCGTCCTGCTCGCCCGGGCGCGGCGCGCGCGTCGTCGCCGAGATCGACAGGAACAGCCGCTCGTCCGCCGCCAGCAGCCGACCGAGCAGCGTGCCCTTGCCCGCGCCGGACGGCCCCGTCACCACATACAAGGTGCCCTTAGGCATCCTCACCAGCCCCCTCTCCGTCATCGCCTGCAAAGCGTGCCGCCACCGTTTCGGGCTGCAACGCACTGAGCACCACATGGTCGCTATCCATGATGAGCACCGCGCGGGTGCGGCGGCCATAGGTGCCATCGACCACCATGCCCCGGTCGCGTGCCTCCTGCACCGCACGCTTGACCGGCGCGGATTCCGGGCTGACGATCGCGATCAGCCGCGATGAGGCGACCATGTTGCCGAACCCGATATTGATGAGCTTCAACCGCGCTCTCCCCCTTTATTCGATGTTCTGGATCTGCTCGCGGATCTTTTCGATCTCGCTCTTGATGTCCACCACGATCCGCGCCAGCGCGACATCGTTGGCCTTGGAGCCGATGGTGTTGGCCTCGCGGTTCATCTCCTGCACGAGGAAATCCAGCTTGCGGCCGACCGGCTGCTGCTCCCGCAGCATCCCGTCGAGCTGGTGCAGATGGCTGCGCAGGCGCACGGTCTCCTCGTCCACCGCGGTCTTGTCGGCGAAGATCGCGGCCTCGGTGACGATCCGCGTCTCGTCGATGCTGCGGTCGGCCAGCACCTCGTGCATCCGCGCCAGCAGCCGCTCGCGGTACTCGCGCACGCGCACGGGCGCGCGCTGCTCGACCTCGCCCACCAGCTTTTCGATCGCGTCGCAGCGCTGGCGCACATCGTTTTCGAGCTTTTCGCCCTCGCGGCAGCGCATCTGGTCGAAGCCGTCGCACGCCTGCTCGAACACCGCGAGCACGTCGCGGGTCAGCTCGTCCGCGTCCTGCTCGATGCGCTCTGTGCCGAGCACGTCGGGCATCCGCGCCAGCGTGGTGACGGTCACATCGTCCCGCAGGCCGTATCGCTCGCTGAGCGAGCGCAGCGCGTCCAGATAGCGCCCGGCCAGCGCGTGATCGACCGTGATCGCGACATCGCCGCCTTCCTCGATCTCCACGCTGACGAACACCTCGACCTTGCCCCGCGCGATCCGCGCCGCCGCCGCCTTTTTGACGGCATCATCGAGAAAGCCGTATTGGCGCGGCGCTTTCACCGTGCAATCCAGATAGCGATGGTTGACCGCACGCAGCTCGACCGTGATCGTCCTGCCCTCGCGAGCCTGCTTGGCGCGGCCATAGCCGGTCATACTCTTCATGTCGTTCTTCCCCTTTTTATTCAGGCGGCAGGCTGGCGCGCAGCAGCGCGATCAGCCGTGACATCGCCACGTCATAGATGATAAACCCAACGCCCGCCGCGAACCACAGCACCGCCAGCTTGGCAAAGCCGGGCAAAACGACCTGCGGGAACAGTCCACGCGCCACGAGCGTGCCGACGACCGCCAGCAGCAGGTTGGCATAGACCAGCTTGACCGCCAGCTGCGCCGGGCGCGGCACGCGGCCTTCGATCAGGTATTTCAGGATGGGATACAGCCCGGTCAGCAGCGCATAGGCCACCACCAGGCTCTTGCGCGGCGCGACCAACGCGCCCAGCACGACGGCCGCCGCATAGCACAGCACGGCCGTGCGCAGCTGCGCCCGCCGCAGCAGCGGCAGCGCCACCGTCACGCCCGCCGCGATGCAGCAGGCAGGGGCGATATAGGGCGCGATACCGCCCACATATAGCAGCGCGACGGCGGTGGCCGCCAGCAGCCCGCCCCGCGCGACCTCTCTTGCCGCCATATCAGCAGCCCGCGTTGCAGCACATATTCATGCAGCAATTGCACACCGCCAGCTGCATACATATATCGCACATATTGGCCTGCTGCATCGGTCGATAGCCGCCGTAGCCGCCCGACAGGTTGAGATTGTTGAGCGCCGTGCGGTATTCCAGATTGTTCGGATCCATCTGGCACGCCTGCGTATAAGCCCGCATGGCCTCGTCATACCAGCCCTTGCGGTAGTAGACCGTGCCCATCAGGAAAAACCACTCGGCGTCCCGCCCGGCGGCGCGTTGCAGCATCTGCTCGGCCATGCCGAGGTTGCCCTGATTGATCGCCTGCCGCACCTGACTGTACAGCGCGGCGTTCGCGCCGGTGTAGGTGCGCTGCTGCGCCCCGCCGTATGCGCCCTGTTGGCCGCTCGACTGGCCGCCCGCCGTGCTGCGCCCGGCACGCTCGTTCATGATCGTGTCGTAAGCCTCGTTGATCTCCTTCATCCGCGCCTCAGCCAGATCGGCGAGCGGATTGTTCACATAGTTGTCCGGGTGATACTTGCGCGCCAGCTCACGATAGGCACGCTTCACGTCGTCGTCGCTCGTCTGCGGCGTGACGCCCAAAACCTTATAGGGATCCATGTTTGCCCCGTCCTCCGTTCGTTTGGTACGTCCCGTCCAGCACCTGTTTAGTCACCAACGGCATACCCAGAAAAATGATATTGCGGATCAGCTCCGCGTCCTGCCGGGCGTCCAGCAGGTCGAACGCCATGCAGATGTCGGCGAGCGAGCGTTCGAGCGTGCGCTCGAGCGGCTGCCTGACCGCGCTCAGGTCGGGCGTTCGCAGCCCATAGCGCAGCGCGACCGGGTTGTACCCGCCGCTCGCCAGATCCTCGCCCACGTCCTGCGCCGCATCCAGCAGATAGATCCAGCGGCCGATGTGATAGAACATCTGCCGCAGCACCCGCTCGCGGGCATCGCCCGTGCGCGGGACGGCGGCCGCCGTCATCCGCGCCGAGGCATCGGCTGTGCGATCCATCGACGCGCACTGCGCCTGCTCGAGTCCATGCAGCTCGTCCAGCGCCTGCACCATCTCGGCATCGACCGCGGGCAGACGCGCCCGCGCCCGCTCATAGCCGCGCCGTCCCAGACGGCACAGCACGGCGGCCAGCAGCCGCTTGCCGCCCCTTTCGTCGGCCAGACTATCCTCCAGCTTATGATAGGTCAGCAGCACGCTCACATCGGCCGCCAACGCGAGCGCCTCATCCGGCGCAGCGCACGGGCGCTCGATGACCGGGTGCGCCATGCAGCGCCGGCGGCAGGGCGCAGCCGCCCCCTGCGCGCCGCAGCCCGCGATCAGCGCGAAAAAGGTCATATCATAGCTGAGGAAAAAGGTATAAAACGCCCCGTACCGCGCCCGGATCGCGTGACACAGGCCGCAGTACACCTGCTGGAACCGATCGGCCTCCTTGACGCGGAGCTCGGGCTTGACCGGCCGGATAAAACCGAACATAGCGATCTCCTTTGCGCCGCGCGGCAGACGCGGCCTTGCGTATTCGCTTTATTGTACCGAACTTTTTCCGATAAGACAAGGGATGCGCACACAAAATCGGTAAAAGTTCACAAAAAGTTTAGAGCATCTTGGGCGATCTGCGCAGGCGCGGCCGCCGTTCGGCCTCAGGACAGCGTTCTCGTGATCTCGAACGGCACCGCGTTGCGTGCCTTCATCCGGCGGCTGTACGCCATCGCGCCGAGGATGCCCGCCACGAACAGCACGCCGCTGCTGATCGCGGCGGCCGCCGCGCCCTCGAACAGCGCCGCGCCCAGCGCATAGCCGACGAAAAACAGCACCAGCGGCAGCACGTACACCAGCACGGCCAGCCCGAGCACCTGCCCGGTCTGTCCCTCGATCAGCACGCGCTCGCCCACGCCCGCGTGCGCCCGGTTGCGGGCGGTGACGTACAGCGTCTGCGTCTCCATGCCGCCGCAGCCGCCGCATTTGGCGCAGTCATGGCCGCACGCCGAACGCCGCGTGACCTCGATCTCGGCCATCCCGTTCGGCAGCAACTTTTTGATCGTTCCCTGTTGGGTCATGATGATGATGTCCCCTTTCCAAAGCAAATATGATCGGTGAATGAGGCGCGAACGCCTCGGTCTATCCCAATATCGGTGCGAACTCGTCCATGATGCGGTACGCGGCCTTGATGCCGTCCACCGCCGCCGACAGGATGCCCCCGGCGTAGCCCGCGCCCTCGCCGCATGGGATCAGCCCCGCGCAGCCCAGACCGAACAGATCGTCGCCGCGCTCGATCCGCACGGGCGAGGAGGTGCGCGTTTCCGGGCCGGTCAGCAGCGCATCCGCCGCATCGAAGCCGCGGATCTTGCGGCCAAAATAGGGCAGGCTGTCGCGCAGCATGGTCTGCACGAAGGGCGGCAGGCTGGCCGCCGCCGCACCAAAGACCACGCCCGTCGGATAGCTGGGCTGCACCGCGCCCGCGCGGCGGCTCGGCCGATCGGCCAAAAAGTCGCCCACGCGCTGGCAGGGCGCACGGTACGAGCCGGTCTGCGCGAAGGCCGCGCGCTCGATCTGGCGCTGGAGCGCCACGCCGCCGAAGGGCGTGCCGTCGTCGAGATCGGCCGGGTCGATCGACACGGCGAGCGCCGCATTGGCGTTCCGCCCGGCGCGGGCGTGGTAGCTCATGCCGTTGGTGACGACCGTATCCGGCTCGCTCTGCGCCGCCACGACCATGCCGCCCGGACACATACAGAACGAATAGCAGGCGCGGCCGTCCGCCCGGCGCGATACGTTGTATTCCGCCGGCGGCAGCAGCGGATGCCCGGCATACTTGCCGTAGAGCGCCTGATCGAGCGCGCTTTGCAGGTGCTCGATCCGCACGCCGACCGAAAACGGCTTGGGCGCGAAATACACGCCGTTTCGGTGCAAGGCCGCGAAGGTGTCCCGCGCCGAATGGCCGATCGCCAGCACCGCCCGCTCGCAGGCGATCGCATCGTCCGCCGTGCACACGGCACGCAGCCTGCCATTTCGCATCTGCACGCCGGTCAGCGCGGTGCGGAAGCGCACGGTGCCGCCGCTGTCCTCGATCGCCTGCCGCATGGCACGCACCACGTTTTTCAGGATGTCGGTGCCCACATGGGGCTTGGCTTTTTTCACGATGTCCGCCGGTGCGCCGTGCGCGGCCAGCGTCCGCAGCACGGTGTCGCACAGCGGGTCGCCGATGCGGGTGGTCAGCTTGCCGTCCGAATACGCGCCCGCGCCGCCCTCGCCGAACTGGATGTTGCAGTCCGGGTCGAGCGCACCGCCCTGCCAAAAGGCATCGACGGCGGCATCCCGGGCGGCCAGATCGCCGCCGCGCTCGAGGACGAGCGGCGCATAGCCATGCTGCGCCAGCGTATAGGCCGCGAACAGCCCGGCAGGCCCCAGTCCGATGACCACCGGCCGGTGCATCAGGCGCTTTTCGCCGCGCGGCACGGGCGGCCTCTCGTCCGGTCTATAACGAACGAAGGGCATTTGCAGCCGCTCCGCAAATGCCTTTTCGTCCATGGGCGCATCCAGACGCACTGAATACACCCGGCAGATGCGGCCGCGCCGCGCGTCGATGCTGACGCGGCTGACCACGGCCTGCACCTCGTCCGCCGTCAGGCCGGTCAGGCGACGCGCTTCGTCGAGTGCCTGCGCCTCCGGCGCATCGAAGGGCAGGCGGATGTCGCTCACGAGCAGGCTCATCGGCCAGCCTCCGTTCCCGGCGCCGCGTCCGGCTCGGTCGCGGCGGGCGATCCGTCCGGCGCATCGGGCGCGTCGGGCATATCGGGCGCATCGGGCGCATCAGGCGCGTCGGGCGCGGCCTGCTCGATCAAGATCTCGACCTCGACATCGACCTGCACCAGCGTCACACCGGCGGGCAGGCCGGTCGCGGCGATCATGCCCTTGACCTTGTGCGTGCCCACGCCAAGCGACACCGAATCGAAGGTCAGGCCGAGCGACAACGCGCCGACATCGACCTGCTCGAGCGCCTGTTCGCTGCCGCGCAGCTCGATCTCGACCGAATCGGTCAGCGCACGGACCGTATAGGGCGTTTGCGCCTGCGCCGTGTCGGTGAGCACGAATTTATCCACCTGCACCTTGCGCGTGGCGACGCTCTCCTGCTCCTTGACGGCGATCGTCACCCGGGCGACCGAGGGCTGGCCAACGTCCAGCCGCACGCCCTCGGGCAGCGGGATGTCCATCTCGATCGGCACGCCGGTGCGCACGCTATCGAGCGCGATCGTGCCCAGATTGATCTCGGTGATCTTGGCCAGCGCGTTCTGGTCGCCCAGCAGGTTGACCTGCGGCGGGCTGATCGTGACCTGCACCTGCTCGCTCTTGAGCGTTTCGCCGTCGGTCAGCGACACGGTCAGCAGCACGCTCTCGACCGGGTAGATCGGCACGCGCACGGTGATCGCATCGGTCTGGCTGGTCACGTGCGTGCTGCTGATCGGCTCGCCCGCGTCGTTGCACAGGGTGAGCGGGGTATCCGTCACCGTGAAGGTGGCCGAGCGCCCCTCGACGCTGACCGTGCCGAACGCATACGCGACCTCGCGCAGCTCCGAGGCGGGTCCTGTGATCGAAACTTCCTTGGTCGAGGTGGGCTCGGGCGCACCGGCGCGGTAGCCGCTCGCGGTCGTGCCCGTGGCGGACACGCGCACCGGCACGGTCGTGGTCGTCACCTGATCGACCAGCACGCGCACCCGGCCGGGCGTGGTGGCCGAGACCTCCACCCCGTCGGCGTTGACCGTCACCTGCGGCTGCAACGTGTATTCGCCCGCGCCGCCCTCGATCGAGGACACGTCCACGGTCGCGCGGATCCGCTTGGCCAGCGTGGTGCTGGTGATCTCGTTGTTGGGGCCGCGCACGGTCACGTTGACGGTCGGTTCATATTCGATCACCGACAGGCCGTATGCCTGCTCGAGCGCGTCGCTCCCGATGATCGTCACCGGGATCTCGCGGATGATGTTGAGCTTGATCGGGTTGAGCGAGCCGCGCGCCACCGCCCACAGCACCGCGGCCAGCAGCAGCGACAGCAGCCGCAGGCCGACATCGTATTTCTTGAGGAACTGCTTCACTTGCGCGCGCCCCCCTTCCACGCCTGCCGGAGCGCCGCGATGCGCCCCTTATCCGGCTTGTCGGGCGAGAGCAGCTCGGTCTCGAGCACCTTTTTGAGCACCTCGGGCGACAGATGGCGCTTGAGCATCCCGCCGATCGCCACCGAGATCGAGCCGGTCTCCTCGGACACGACGACGAGCACGCTGTCCGCGCTCTCGCTCATGCCGACCGCCGCGCGGTGGCGCGTGCCCAAGTCGCGCGACAGGTTCTGGCTGCCCGAGAGCGGCAGCACGCAGCCCGCGGCATAGATCCGGCCATCGCGCATGATGAGCGCACCGTCGTGCAGAGGGCTGTTTTTGAAAAAGATGTTCTTGAGCAGCTCGGGCGAGGGGTCGGCATCGAGCACGGTGCCGGTCGCCACGATCTCGCCCAGCCGCTCGCGGCGCTCGAACACGATCAGCACGCCGGTCTTGGTGCGGGACATATCGGCGCAGGCGCTGACCGTCGCGCCGATCGCCAGCTCGATCGCGTCCGTATCGCTGGCCGGCACGAGCAGGCGGCTGAGGTTGCCCTTGCCGAGCTGCTCGAGCAGGCGGCGCAGCTCGGGCTGGAAGATGACCACCAGCACGAACGGCGCATAGTACACCGCGATCTGCAACACGAAGGAGATCGTCGTCAGCTGGACGACGCTGGCCACCAGCATGACCAGCAGCAGCACGAGCACGCCTTTTGCCAGCCGCGCCGCGCTCGTGTCCTTGAGCAGCTTCATCATGCGGTAAATGATATACGCCACGATCAGAATGTCGATCACGTCCAGCGGGTTGGCCGTCTGCATGGTGGCCAAACTGCTGCGCAGCGAGGTCATCAGATCGATATTCCGAAAGGCGGGGGTAAAAAGATCCTGGAACGTTTGCATATCTCCACCTGTCCTATCGTTTTCGCACCTGTCCTGCACGCGGGCAGGCAGATGATCCTTCCTATTTATACTACCACGATCGCCCCCGCTTTGTATAGCGGATTCACAGATTTTTTACCACCTCGCGCAGCAGCGCGGCCGTCTGCGCGACCTGCTGCGCGGTCGAATAGAACGAAAGCGACAGGCGCACCGTGCCGGTCTGCTCGGTGCCCGCCGTGCGGTGGGCGAGGGGCGCACAGTGCAGCCCGGCTCGCACGGCCACGCCCCGCTGCGCGAGCGCCGCAGCGACCGTTTCGGCGGCCGCGCCCTGCACCCGCAGCGAGAGCACGCCGGTCTGCGCCGGATGGGCGAAGCACGTGATGCGTTCCTCGTCCGCGAGGGCGCGGACGAGCGCCCGGCACAGGCGCTGCTCCTGCGCGAGGATCTGCGCAGGGCCGACCGCCCGGACGAAGGCCAGCCCGGCCGACAGACCGGCGATCCCCGGCAGGTTGGGCGTGCCGCTCTCGAGCGCGTCCGGCAAAAAAGTCGGCTGGCGCAGCTGCTGCGACCGGCTGCCGGTGCCGCCCGCGAGCAGCGGCCGCTGGCCGAGGCGTGCATCGAGCGCGAGCAGCAGCCCGGTGCCCTGCGGGCCGTACAAGCCCTTGTGGCCGGGCATGGCCACCGCCGCCAGACAGGGATGCTGCCGCACGTCGATCGGCAGCACGCCCGCCGACTGCGACGCATCGAGCACCAGCGGCACGCCCGCTGCGTCCAGCCGGTCGGCGATCGCCTCCACCGGCAGCACATAGCCGAACACGTTGGACACATGGGTGAGCACGAACAGCGCCGCGCCCTCCGCCAGCGCCCGCTCGGCCTGCGCGACCAGCGCCGCGCTGTCCCACAGCGGCGCATCCAGCACGACCGGCTCGATGCCGTGCAGCGCGAGCGGCCGCATGACCGCGTTGTGGGCATAGCCGTCCACGACCACGCGCATCCCCGGCCGCACCAGCGCGTGGATCGCCAGATTGAGCGCATGGGTGGCGTTCATGGTCAGCACGACCCGCGCCGGGTCGTCCACGCCGAACAGCGCAGCCGCCTGCTCCCGGCAGGTATAGACCAGCTCGCCCGCGTGCAGCGCGGCGGCGTGTCCCCCGCGGGCATAACCGGCGGCGGTGTGCAGCGCCCGGCACATCGCCTGCTCGACCGCCCGCGGCTTGTGCAGCGTGGTCGCGGCGTTATCCAGATAGATCATACGCCCGCCCCCTCCTCCTCCGGCATGACGCGGCATGGCGTGATGCCGAGCGGGCGCAGACGGCGCACCGCGTCCTCGGCCTGTGCCGCCTCGACGCGCACCGCCCAGCCGCAGGACGCGGTCCTCGCAGCCCGCGGCGGGCGCGTGACCGCGCCGGGCACGCCCAGCTGCGCCAGATGACGGCGCAGGCCGCAGGCCTCGGTCTGGCTGCGGCATATCAACAGAGCATAACGGCTCATCCTGATCTCCTCCTGTCTCGGTCTATCCCCATACTATGTTGAAACCGCCGCCAAAGTGTGCTATGCTAAAGGGACAGATCTTCAACACCTGAGGAGTGGATACCCATGGAACTGACCGAGCTCTCTTTGCACCTGCGCGGGCTGAGCGTGCTGCGCGGGCTGCACCGACACCCGCTCGTTTCGGCCTATCTGTCGGCGCTCGACGCGCTCCGGGCAGACAGCGCCGCCTTCGCCGATGCCTATGGCGCGCTCTGTGCGCAGATGTTCGCCTGCACCGACGTGTCCCGCGCCCTGCTGGACGCGGTGCACTATGATGTCAACACGCTGACCGACACCATCGACGCGCCCGCCCCCGCCCTGCTGGACGCCGCCACGCACGACATCGACGCGCTCAACGCCCTGCTGGCGCTGGACGGCACGGCGCTGCGCGACGCGGCGGCCGCCCGGCTGGATGCGCCCGCGCTGCGTGCCCTGCCGCGCCTGCCCTCGGCCGCGCCCCTGCCCTTCCGCGATGGGGCGGCGCTGGCCAGCTATTACCGCGCACAGGGCTACGGCTTTTTCGCGCAGGCCACGGCCTTCGCCGTGCAGGACGACGGCACGCTCGCGCCGATCGTCCATCCCGACCGCATCCGCCTGTGCGACCTGCCCGGCTACGAGCGGCAAAAGCAGCAGATCCTCAAAAACACCCGCGCCTTCCTCGACGGGCGCGAGGCCAACAACATCCTGCTCTACGGCGACAAGGGCACGGGCAAATCCTCGACGGTCAAGGCCGTCGCCAACGAATACGCTGTGCGCGGGCTGCGCATCATCGAGATGTCGCCCCGGCACATCACGCATTTCCCCGCGCTGTTCGCGCAGACGCTGCGCTCGCCCTTCCGCTTCATCGTATTCCTCGATGACCTGTCCTTCAGCCGCGAGGACGACAACTTCGCCGCGCTCAAGGCGTTCATCGAGGGCGGTCTGGCGGGCAAACCGGCCAATCTGGTGATCTATGCCACCAGCAACCGCCGCCACCTGATCCGCGAGACCTTCGCCGACCGCGAGGGCGACGAGGTGCGCGTGCGCGACAGTCTGGAGACCGTCACCTCGCTCTCCGACCGCTTCGGGCTGGAGATCACGTTCTCCGTGCCCGACAAGGACGAGTATCTGTTCATCGTCGATCAGCTCGCCGCCGAAAACGGGCTGACGCTCGACCGCGAGCAGCTCCACCTGCTGGCCGAGCGCTTCGCGCTGCGCCGCAACGGCCGCTCGCCGCGCACCGCGCGGCAGTTCATCAGCCAGCAGCTGGCCGAGCGCTACGACCGGTGAGCCGCCGCGCCCCTTTCTTCCCCTAAACCGCACGAAAAGACCGACAGATCGCGATCTGTCGGTCTTTTTTCTCTGCTGGGCGCTGCGTGCGCCCGTTATTCGGCATAAAACGCCGCCATATAGTCCAGCACGTCCTGCCGCGTGCCGCGAAACGGCCCCGGCGTTTCCATCTTGAGCGAAACGAGCGCGGTGCAGTACCGCAGCGCCTGCTCGACGCTCGCGTGCTGCCGCTCGGTGATGTAGCCCGCGAAGGTGGTGTCGCCCCGCCCGGTGCGGCCGGACAGATTCCGCGCCTTGATCGGGCAGGTGTAGAGCTGCTGACCGTCATAGGCGAGCACCTCGGTGTTGTGCGTGATGACGACCTCCTTCGCGCCCCACTCGTGCAGCAGCCGCGCCGCGGCAGAGCGGTCGGTCAGGCCGGTCAGGATCTCGGCCTCGGCGGCATCGGTCTTGAGATAGTCGATCAGCGGCAGATAGCGCCGCTTGTCCGCCCAGTCGTGGAAGGCCATGGTCTTGTCCGGCTCGACGTGGCGCAGCATACATTGCACGTCCAGCGCGACCTTGCCGTGCCGAGCGGCCTGCTCGAGCAGTGCCCCGTCGAAATCGCCGTAGACCAGCCCCGCGAAGTGGTAGACCGCGGTCTGCACCTCGGGCAGCTCGTCGAAGCGGAAGGGGTCGCACACGCCCAGCGAGGTGCAGGCGCGTTTTTCCTTGTCCGCCGTGAAATATTGGTTGCGGATCGAGCAGGTGTGCGTCGAGGGCTTCCAAAACAGGTCGGCCGCGATGCCCGCGAAGCGCTCGTCCACATCGACCTGCTGGGGATCGAGCTTGCAAAAGATCGCCGTGCGCGCGCCGCTGCCCGCCGCCGCGAAGCCCGAGGCCACCACCGCGCCGCCGACCTCGCGGCGCTCGTTGCCAAGGTGGTCGATGTTGATGTCCAGCGAGACCGGACCGACCACCATCGTATCATATCTGTTGTCCATCCTGTGCTGCGCCCGGCCGGCGCATCCACTCCTTTCCTCTGCCGTGCGGCTCATGCCTCGAGGTTTTTGCCCGTCGTGCGGTCGAACACGTGCGCTGTCGTGCCGTGGAAGGTGAACGACAGCGTGCTGCCCGCCGCGAACGAGGTGGCGCCCTGTAACGCGGTGGTCGGCACGATGATGATCGTGTCGCTATCGTAGGCGCGGATATGCAGGTGCACCGAGCTGCCCATCATCTCGCTGACCTCGACCGTGCCGGACAGCATCTCGCCCGGCGCACCGGTCAGCAGCAGGTGCTCGGGGCGCACGCCCAGCGTGATCGCGCCGGGCTGCACGCCGTTCTGACGCAGCCGTTGCTGCTTTTCGGGCGACAGGGCGATGCGCGCCTGATCCAGCTCGACCGCATACGCGCCGTCGGCGTCGCGCACCAGCTTGGCGTCGAACAGGTTCATCTGCGGCATCCCGATGAAGCCCGCGACGAATAGGTTGGCCGGGTGGTCGAACACCTGCTGCGGCGTGCCGATCTGCTGGATCACACCATCCTTCATGATCACGATGCGGTCGCCCAGCGTCATGGCTTCGGTCTGGTCGTGCGTGACGTAGATGAAGGTGGTGTCGATCCGCTGGCGCAGCTTGATGATCTCGGCACGCATCTGGTTGCGCAGCTTGGCATCCAGATTGGACAGCGGCTCGTCCATCAGCAGCACCTTGGGCTCGCGCACGATGGCGCGGCCGATCGCGACGCGCTGCCGCTGGCCGCCGGACAGCGCCTTGGGCTTGCGGTCGAGGTATTCGGTGATGCCCAGGATCGAGGCGGCCTGTTGGACGCGCCGCTCGATCTGCTCCTTGAGCAGCTTGCGCAGCTTGAGCGGGAAAGCCATGTTCTCCCACACGGTCATGTGCGGGTACAGGGCGTAGTTTTGGAACACCATCGCGATGTCACGATCCTTGGGCGCGACATCGTTGACCAGCTGACCGTCGATGTACAGCTCGCCGCCGCTGATGTCCTCGAGCCCGGCGACCATGCGCAGCGTGGTCGATTTGCCGCAGCCCGACGGGCCGACCAGCACGATGAATTCCTT